>JAHDYP010000112.1 GCA_023383055.1 Verrucomicrobiota bacterium
GCCGGGGCCCGCCAAGATGACGTCGAACACCGTGCCTTCCTGCTGAAGTTGCTGTGTGTGACAGGTGGCACAACCAAGGGAGCGGTAAACCTGCAGCCCGCGCTGGGCCAGACCGGGGCGCGCCTGGGGATAGACCTGCGCCGCATCCACGATGTTGGTCGTGAGCTGTGCCCGCCCGATCTGCAGCTGGGGTTGAACGATGAGCCCAAACCACGAAGCGGCGAGGGCGAAGAAAACACCCAGGAAAATCAAGGGACCGTGATTCATCGGCGCACCTCCGCCGCCGCCGCGGCCAGGATCGGACCGGCGTGGCCCATCCGTCTCCGGCAATACCGCGCGCCGGCCAGCACAAAATTGAGCATCAACGCGGCGTGGCCGGCCACGAGCAGGACGTCGCCGAGCGTGCTGATCCGCAAAGCCATCAATCCGGGCCGCAAGGTATCCATGAACGGAATGGCGGGGTCCTGCAACGCCCGGCCCTGAAGCAGCCCGCCGAGAACCAGGGGCAGCACATAGAGGGTGACGCCCATCCCGGCGCACCAGAGATGGGTTTTCATGAGGCCCATCGAAGGCAGCCCGCCCTCGATCAGATCGTGGCTGGCCAGGTACAACCCCACAAACACGGCCATGGCCAGGAACCCATAAAGGAACAGAAACGCCTTGCCTTGCGTAAGGAAAGTGAACTGCGTGAACGGGTGGACCGCCGGCAACGCGTGCGCCACGGCCAGGAACCCCGCCAGGAGATAGCATCCGAGGCTGAACACCGCCACCGCCAGCGGCCACGACTGCCGGATCTCGGGGTATCGGCCCGCAAGGGTCTGGTGAAAATTCAGGGCGATCGCCAGCAGCGGCACCATCAGGAATACGGTGAACACCAGGCTGACACCGGGAATCCAAGAAGGCAGCGGGGCGCTGTCCGGGATTCCCGACCAACTCGCGAACAAGGCCAGCAGCCAAAACGCGGTCAACGCCAGATACTGGCTGTGCAGCGGCCGCTTCAGGAAACGGGGGATGACATCGAACAGGATGGCCAGGCCGATGAACCCGAGCGCCACCTGGTGGGCGTTCGCCAGATACCACCAGTCAACCAGCGGTTGCATCACCCCCCGCACCGGGACGAGAATCAGCAGGGCAACCGCCGAGATGTAGATCCACGGAAACCAGAACAGCGCCGCCAACAGGAACCACTGTGAAACGTACAGGCCCGGCCGCGTGCGCCCGTGAAACGTGAGCAGGGCGGGTATCCCGATCAACGCGTAGGCCACGATCAACACCAGGGCCGCGTGACGCGGCATCGCAAACCCCTCAAACCCGGTCGCGTGCCCCGCCAGAATGCCGAGCGCACCAAGCTTCAGCCCGATGTTCCAAAGGAGCGCTCCGAACACCACCAGCCACGGGGCGCGCAAGGGAGTCCGCCCCAGCCGCACCAGTAACCAGAGGGCGACCGCCCATGCGGCAGGAAAGGCGAACCCGTAAAGATAGGCGGTCTGCTGCAATGGCTGAAGCCGCCCGTAGGTCAACCAGGCGGAATCGGCCGCGAGATTGGGCGCGTGGAATTTGAGCGACCCGAGGAAGCCCAGCACTGAACCGCACAGCAACCACGCCCCGGCGCAGAACAAAAGCAGCAGAACCGGCACCCGACAGGAGGCCAGCGCCACCGCCCGCCAGGCCGGCGTGTCCGAAGTAAGTTGCTGTGAGTCGGGTGCCTTCATCCGGGACGACTGCGACACCTACTCGTAAGGATTGACAGGCGCGGGAGGCGGAGGCGGCAACGCCACGGCTTTCTCGACCAGCGCAATGAGGTTGGACCGGGCTGCCGCCGGATCCTGCCACTCCCGCAGCGTCAACTCGAGGGCGCGCTCGATCGGGAGGATGACGAGTCCCTTGTCGCGGTCGCGCCAGGCGTACTGGCTGACCGCCTGGGCCTCGGCGGCCTGGACTTGCTCAAGGAACTGATACCGCTCCTGAACGCGCGCGGCATTCAAATCTTCCGGCCGCGTGTAGTGATACATCGCCCAGACCAGGACGGCCATGAGGAGAAACGTTCCCAGGATCGCCACCGACCAGGCGGTCAGTTTGAAATTCTCGATGGGATGGTCCGGCGTGGTCATCGGGTGCCTCCGGCAGCTTGTTCGGGCTCGATCGGCCCCTCGAGTTGCTCTTCGATATCCTCGGTCTCGCCCAGCTCACCGCCGGACATCAGCCGTGGCTTGGGATGATAATGACCCAGCGCCTCGGCCAGCCGGGGATCCTTCACCGGGTAGGGCCGGTGCCGGCCCAGCGAACCCAGGAACAGCCGCAGCAACCAGCCCACCATCAACGCCAGACAGCCCAGGTCCAGCCAGAGCCAGCGCAGGGGGAATCCCTCCGGGTGCGGCACCGGCATGATGTTGAAGGCGAGATCGAAGAAGTGCATCAACCAGGCCCAGACACAAAGGAAGGTCATGAGCGGAAAGGAATGCTTGGCGTCAATCCGCAGAAGGGCCAGGAACGGCACGAAGAAATGGCCGAAGATCAGGATCATGCCGATGTTCCACCAGCTGCCGCGTTCGCGCAGCTTGTACCAGAAGGTTTCCTCGGGGATGTTGGCGTTCCAGATGATGAAGTACTGCGAGAGATGGATGTAGGCGTAAAAGACCGTGAAGGCGAACAGGAGGGTGCCCAGGAAGTAATACTGGTGCTCGTGGAGCAACCCGCGCAGCTTGCCCGTCCGCTCGAGCAGCACGGTGATGACGTAAACCGTGGCCAGGGTCAGCCAGACGCTCGCCGCGAAATAATAGACCCCGTACATCGTCGAGAACCAGGCGTGCTCGAGCGATTTCATCCAGAGCACCGCCGCCAGGGTGAGCGTGATCGCAAACAGAAAAATCCCCACCGCCGACCACCGCCGCATCGCGTAGGTGCAGGCGGCCGACCCGTCTTCATCCTGGCGCAACGACCATTTTCGCAGGTTCGAGCTCACCAGCCACCAGGCGCCGAAACAGAACACCGACGTCAGGTAGAACATCGGCTTGGTGAACAACGGCCATTTCACCGCGAGCGCATGATCGGGCGAGTGCTGGAGATCCGACCCCAGCCACGGATAAAGCCGGGTGGCCAGCACCGCGATGGGCACAAAGAGCAACGCCATCGCCGGCGACGACAGACAGGCCAGGTGCTCGCAAAACCGGCGGATCGGCACCGACCAGCCGGCGTCGAACAAATGATGCACCAGGACCAGGAACATCGCCCCCAGACAAAGACTGAGGCAAAACATGAAGGCGAGCAGCCAGGAATACCCGAACTGGGTCGGATTCACCAGCAGACCGGTCAACGCCAGCACCCCGCCCACCCCCATTAGCCAGCCCGGCAAAGAGCGCCAGCGCCCGAGGTCCAGTGGCGGACTCGCCGCAATATGCTTATGGGCACTCATAAGTTACTTGTTCAGGCCGGCCCGCGCCGGCTCCGGCACATCGTCGACGGTTGCGAGATGAGCCCGCTGCAGGGCCCGCAGATAGGCGATGATCGCCCACCGATCCTGCGGGTTGATGGTGGCTCCGTAGGCGCCCATGAGATTCTTGCCGTGGGTGATCGTGTTGAAGATCTCGCCATCGGGCATGGCCACCAGCCGTTGATCGTGGAAATTGGCCATCCCCACCATCTGGTACTTCGCCAGCAGGCCTTTCCCGTCCCCGGCCGCGCCATGGCACATCGCGCAATGAATCGCATACCGTTCCTGCCCCCGCGCCAGCAACCCCGAGGTCAGCGGCACCGGCAGCAGAGTCACGAAATTGGTCGTTCCCGGTTCCCGGCCGGTGTTGAGCGGAAGATCCTGGTAGGGCGCGCCGCGGGCGATGGTGCCGGGCACCGGCAGCCGGGAGCTCAGCCCGTTGCCGAAAAACCGGTTGACCGCCTGCGGCCGGAGCTTTGGCTGGCGATCCATGTCCGCGAACAACTCGACGGGCGGGCGCCGCGAGAGCCCGCCGCGACAGCCCGCGATGCTGACCACCACGAAAACCAGGAGCACAAAGGCAAGCACGAAATAGCGCATCAGGCCTCCACCCGTTCGATGTGCGCGCTGCCCGATTCCTCGAGCAGTTTGCGGATTTCGGCTTCGGAATACTTCGGGTCATCCCGCTCGATCACCAGGTAGAACTTGTCGTGGGTCACGCCGCCCGTGAAACGGCGGTTCTTCAACAGCGGATGGTGCAGCCGGGGCAACCGGTTCAGGAAAAACATCCCCAACACCGCCCCAAACGCCCCGAACAGGATCGTCAGCTCATACGACGGCGGAAAGGCCGCGAAGGGGCTGAACATCGGTTTGCCGCCGACAATGATCGGGTAGTCAACCGCGTTCATCCACCAGATCATCAGCATGCCGGTCAGGTAGCCGGTCACACCCCCCAGGAAGGCGAACCAGCCCACCCGCGAATTCCGCAGTCCCATCGCCCGGTCCATCCCGTGCACCGGGAACGGGGTAAAGACGTCCCAATGGGTGAACCCGCGGTCGCGCACTTTCTCGGCCGCGTGCAGCACGGCGGCGGTGGTGGCGAACTCGGCCACCAAACCATAGGTCTGTGTGCGTGAGTGGTTCATCAGTGCGCCCCTCCTTTCGAGCCGTCCCCGAGCGGGTGATGCGGATCCGCCTGGGGGATCACCCCCTTGACCTCGGATATCGCGATCATCGGCAGAAACCGCAGGAAGAGGAGAAACAGGGTGAAGAAGAGGCCGAACGTGCCGAGGAAGGTCGTGATGTCCACCCAGGTGGGCAGGTAATAGCCCCAGTTCGACGGCAGGAAATCACGGTGCAAGGAGATCACGATGATCACAAACCGCTCGAACCACATGCCGACGTTCACCAGGATCGAAAGGATCCAGACGATCAGGAGGTGATGCCGGATGCGCTTGAACCAGAACAGCTGCGGAACCACCACGTTGCAGATGATCATCGTCCAGTAACCCCAGGCAAACGGTCCCATCGCCCGGTTGATGAACGCGTACCGCTCGTAGGGGCTGCCGCTGTACCAGGCAATGAATACCTCCATCCCATAGGCGTACCCCACTATCGACCCCGTCGCCAGGGTCACCTTGCACATCACGTCGATGTGCCGCATCGTGATCACATCCTCGAGCCCGCACAATTTCCTCAGCGGAATCAACAACGTCAGCACCATGCCGAACCCGGAGAAGATCGCCCCGGCCACAAAATAGGGGGGAAAGATCGTCGTGTGCCACCCCGGCAATTGCGACACCGCGAAATCCAACGACACGATGCTGTGCACGCTGAGCACGAGCGGCGTCGATAACCCCGCCAGGATCAAATACGCCTTCTCGTAATTGCTCCAGTGCCGGTTCGACCCGGTCCAGCCCAGCGAAAATAAACCATACAGAAATTGCCGTATCCGCGTCCGGGCACGGTCGCGCATCACCGCGAGGTCGGGAATCAAACCGACGTACCAAAACATCAGCGAGACGGTGAAATAGGTGGAGACCGCGAACACATCCCACATCAGCGGCGACCGGAACTGGGGCCAGATCGCGTTGGAAGTGGGGATCGGGAAGAGCCACCAGTCGAACCAGACCCGGCCGACGTGCAGCGCCGGGTAGATGCCGGCGCACATGACGGCGAAGATGGTCATGGCCTCGGCCGCGCGGTTCACCGCGGTGCGCCAGCGCTGCCGCAGCAAAAACAGGATCGCCGAGATCAGCGTTCCGGCGTGGCCGATGCCGATCCACCAGACGAAATTGATGATGTCCCAACCCCACATCACCGGGTGGGAGTTGCCCCAGACCCCGACGCCGGTCGAGATCTGGTAGGCGAGCATCACCAGGAGCCAGCCGGCCGCAAGCGCGCTGGGCACAAACGCCACCCACCACCACCAGGGGGTCTTGCCCTCGACAATTGCCGCCACACGATCCGAAATCCAACCGAAGCTGCGGTTGTTGGTCACCAGCGGCAGCCGCTGCAGTTCGGCCGGTGGCGCCACCGGATGGATCACGTGCTCGGACATCAGTGACCTCCTTTCCCGTCACCGGCGCCAGGGCCGTGGTCGTCCGCCCCATGCGGCCCGTGATGCTGCGGGTTCCGTTCCAGATACTGTTGCGTGGTCAGCGGCTGCGGTTGCGCGTCGGGCATTTGCGGATTGGGGTTGCGCACCCGCGCCAGGTAACTGGTCCGCGGCTTGGTGGCGAGGAACTCGAGCACCAGGTAGGTGCGATCGAGCGCTTTCTGGCGCGAGACTTCGCTCTGGTCGTCTTTCATGTTGCCAAACACGATCGCCTCCGCCGGGCAGGCCTGCTGGCACGCCGTCTGGATCTCACCGTCGCGAACGAACACGTCGCCACCCGGTCCCGCCGACACCTTGCGCGCGATCTTGGCCTGCTCGATCCGCTGGATGCAGTAAGTGCATTTCTCCATGATCCCCCGCATCCGCACGGTCACGTCCGGGTTCTTCACCAGCTTGGACAGCTCGAATTCCTCGTGCGGCCGGCTGCCGCGGTCGGGGTTCTTGAACCAGCGCTTGAGGTCCCATTCGCCCTCGGTCGAACTGGCCAGCGGGCTCTGGTAAAGCCGGTCCAGCGGCCGCTTGTGGTAATCGAAGAAATTGAACCGGCGCACTTTATAGGGGCAGTTGTTCGAGCAGTAACGGGTGCCCACGCACCGGTTGTACACCATCACGTTCAGCCCCTCGTCGTCATGCACGGTCGCGTTCACCGGGCATACGCTCTCGCAGGGCGCGCTCTCGCAATGCAGACAGAACATCGGCTGCGTGACCATCTGCGGATCCGCCACCGGCCCGGCGTAGTAACGGTCGACCCGCAGCCAGTGCATCTCGCGCTGACGTCGCACCTGGTCTTTGCCCACGATCGGCACGTTGTTCTCGCTCTGACAGGCGATCACGCAAGCGGAACAGCCCGTGCAGGCGTTCAAATCGATGGACATGCCCCACTGGTGATGCGATTTCTCCCGCGGGGTCAGCCCGTCGCGGCCCGGCACGTCCAGCGGGTTCGGATACAACGGCCGGTTCTCCACCGGCTCGTGCATGTTCATGGCCTGGGCGAATCGCGGGTTGGCCCGGTACTCCGCCAGGTTCGCCTCGCGCACGATCGGCCGGCCCTCCAGCGACCAATGATTCTGCGTGGTCGCCAACGGATGCTCGCGGCCCGTATCGGTCAGACGCGCGCCCGGCAGCAGATGCGGCGAGACCGAGGATCGCACCTGGTAGGCGTTGTAGCCCGCCCCCTGCCCCACTCGCCCCGCCCGGGACTGCCCGTAACCGAGAGCCAGGCCGACGACATAATCCGCCATGCCCGGCTGTATCCAGGCCGGGCCGGTCACCGCATGCCCGCCCACCTCCAACCGCACCAGGGGCGTCCGGAGGTTGTTGTTGTTGCGATCGACGATCCGCAGCCCCAAGGCGTCCGCCGTCGTCTGACTCAACAGAATGACGTTCTCCCAGGTCATTTTCGTGACCGGATCCGGCATTTCCTGGAGCCAACCGTTGTTCACGTACCGGCCGTCGTCCACCTTCGCGTCGCGGTGGAAAACGAGCTCAAGCCGGTCCATCGAAGGGGCATTGGCCGGACGCATCTGGCCAATCGCGCGGGCGGCCTTGCTCCAATCGAACTGGACATCCACCACCCGCCCGCCGCTGTCGGCCAGGAAACCGTCGTGCAGAAACCGCTTCCACCGTTCCTCGTCCGAACCGGCATAACGGGCGAAGGTTTCCCTCACGATTTCATAGGGATTCGTGCGCTCGAGCGGCGCCACGCGCGCCAGCACCTCGAGCTCGGACACACCGCCAAACAGGGGCTGGATCAAAGGCTGAATCGGAACCAGCGTGCCGTCGGCCGTCCGGGCATCTCCCCAGGACTCGAGGTAATGCGCCAGCGGCAGGTGCAGGTCCGACTGCTGCGTGGTTTCGTCCTCATAGTAACCCAACCGCACCACCGTCTTCGCCTTCCGCTGCGTTTTCGCCCAGTCCAGGTCCGCCGGCGCGGTGTAGACCGGGTTGCCGTCGAGAATCACCAGGGTGTCCACCTGCCCGGCATTCAATTCACGGGCCAGCTCGGGCAAACCCGGCTCCCCGGCCGGAGTCGCGTCCTGGAACAACACCGTCTTGCCCACCGCCTCGAGCGCCACGTTCATCGCGTGCGCCAGCACCTGCACCTCCAAAGGTTGCCGATGCCCCGCCAGCACCACCGCTCGCCCCTTGTGCGCCAGCAAATCACGGGCACATTCGGCCACCCACTTGGGATCCACCAGGTTCGGCGGCAAACCTTCGCTCTGCCGCACCGCCGCCGCCAGGAAATCGCCCGTCTGACTGCCGGGCAACCCGGAGTCGGCCAGGACCGCGCTGGCCAATTGCGCCGCCACGCGCGGCAGTTGGCTGGCCGGCAGCCGCAACCGATGGTCCGCATTCGAACCGGTCAACGTGAACAACGATTCCACCGAGTACAAACGGCACATCTCGTCGCCGGACGACCGCAGGCGACGCGCCCGCGCGAACCGGCGGATGTTCAGCCACGCATCCTCCTCGGTGCCCAGAAAGTCAGCGTCCAGGGACAATACCACCCGCGCTTCGTCGAGCCGATAGTAGGGGGCCACTTCCTTGCCAAAAAATTGGGTGGCGGCCTCGTGACGAATCGATTGATCGACCGCCTCGTGCACGTAGAAACCGGCCTTGGGAAACCGCTCGCGCAGCAGACGCACCAGCCGCTCGCGCGACGGCGAATTCCGCCGGGTCAACAAAAAGCTCAACCCCTGCCCCTGCCGCTTGGCCGCCAGTTCCCCCGCGCCTTCGCCCTCCACCCCCAACTCGCCGTAGCCCTGGCTGAACGGCAGCGCGATCTGCCGGAGCGCGTCCCACGCCGCCTCCCGGGAGATCACCTTGCCCGACCGCAAGCACCGCTGCGACCGATCCGGATCGTAAAGGTTCAGAATGGACGCCTGCGCGAGCACATCCGTGGCGCCGTTGCTGTCCGGATGCAGCGAGTTGCCCTCCACCTTGGTCGGACGACCGTCGTTCGACCGGACAATCAACGGCACGGCCCCGGTCTGGGTCGGCATCGCGGTCGCGTAATAGCGCGCCGCCCCATGCACATAGTCCTCCGGCAGCCGCGAGAACGGCACAATCTTCTCCTCCGGCCGGCGGCAGCCCGTCAGCCCCAGCCCCGCCAACATGAACGAGGCCGACATGACCTTGACGAAATCGCGGCGCGTGACGGGATCGGCCAACTCGCTCGCCCCCGCCGGGAATTCCCGCTCAACCCAGTCCCGGAACTCGGGCGTATCCGCCAGTTGATCCAGGCTTCGCCAGTATCGCGGGCCGGTCTCCGGTTCAGGACAGGATGGCGGAATGGTCTTCATCGGTGGCACGCCGAACAGTTCTGGAGTGATTGCACATTCCAGTCATGAACAAATTTTTCCCCGTTCACCCGCTGCAAGTCGGCCGCGATCGCCGGATCGGAATTCCAGGTCCATTCCAGATCGGTGACCTTGTCGACCGGGCGAATCCGGGAGGCGGGATCGCGATGGCAATCGAGGCAAAACGCCATGCTCAGCGGCTGCGCATGGTAAACCTCGTCCATCTGGTGGATCGGCCCATGGCACTCGACGCAGCTGATGCCCCGGCGGACATGCACGGCGTGATTGAAATAGACGTAGTCAGGCACCTTGTGCACCTGCACCCAGGGAATAGGCTCGCCGGTCGCCGCGCTCTGCCGCACCAAGTCGAGTTTCGGGCTGTCCTTGAGCACCTGGTTGTGGCAGTTCATGCAGGACGACGCCGAGGGCACGTTCGAATACCACGATTCTTCAACGGCACTGTGGCAATAGCGGCAGTCCATGCCCAACTGACCCACGTGCAGCGCGTGCGAAAAGGCCACCGGCTGGATCGGCTGATAACCCACCCGCGTGTACTTCGGCGTGAAATAGTACCAGACCCCCGCCACCACCGCGGTGCCAGCCATCACCAACCCCACCAACAACAGCATGGGCAACCGGTTCGTCCACTTGGGAAACACGTCTGACATGGTTACACGCTATCGCATTTCGAGGATATGAACTCAGCCGCTGACACCCCGGCCGCTCGATCCGGGGGCGCCGACAAGGCGGAAGGGAGAATCCGTTGAACCCTGACCCAGCGTCAACGCTTTTTCATTTGGATCCCTGATCATCGCGCCGGGCTGGATAAAATGGTCCTGACAATGTTCATTAGCGGCCCGGATGTTAGGCAGGCAACCGCGATGGGCAAGCCTAGTTTAGGCCAGGGCGCATTTTTAGGATGCGCTAATGTTATGAATAAGAAATCTCTCATCAAAGGAGTTGTAACTTCCAACTCGTTCCACGGGTGTTGATCAGTATCTGAACTCAAATCGAGTCCGCACTCCAAAACCGAACCTGAATATGAAAACCAACCTCACGCGCTCGCTCGCGCTCGCCGCCCTGAGCCTCGCCCTCCCCCTCCAGGCCGCCGATTCGACCGGCTACGTCGATTTCGGGAAGTTCTCACCGCCGCGGTCCGGCGGACAATTCGTCGAAGTCAACATCCGGGACAACCTGATCGGCATGGTGGCCAGGCTCGCCGCCACCCAGGAACCGGAGGTGGCCGAACTGATCGGCGGGCTCAAGCGGATCCGGGTGAATGTCATCGGGCTGGATGACGAAAACCGCGGCGAGATTGGCGACCGCGTGTCCCAGCTCGGTGCCGAACTCGACAAACAGGGCTGGGAAAGGATCGTCACGGCCCGCACCGGGACCGAGGAAGTGAACGTCTTTCTCAAGACGCGCGAGCAGGAAGCGGTTGAAGGCATCGTGGTCACCATCCTGCAGGGCGGCAAGGAGGCGGTGCTCATCAATGTGGTGGGTGACATCCGACCCGAGCAAATCGCAACCCTCGGCGAGCGTTTCAACCTCGAACCGCTCAAGCAGGCCGGGCGCGCCATCGGCAAATCTTGAACGCCTCCTGATCCCATGCAGACCCGCCCCCCCTCGAATCGCCCGAACCAGCGCGCTTCGCTGGCGGCCTGGCTGGCGTCCCTGTTGGGCGCCGCCGTGCTCGCGGCACTCGCCGCCGTCGCCGGCGTCTGGACCATGCTCCACGCGAGCCGTGAAGTCGCCACGCTGCGCGATTGCGTCCTGACCTCAACCGTGGCCGACGGACGGAAGGAGATCGAATTCAGCGTCGGTCCGCTGGTTTTAGGCCTGGCACGGGCGGGACTGAACTGGGTCGAGCTCGAGCCCGAGGTGCGTTCGCTCCTGGGGGCTGTCCGCGGCACCAGCGTGGGCGTCTATCGCCTGGATCAGGCCGCTCTCGATCGCCCCTCTCTCATTGAAAGAGTGGACGACGTCATGAGCCGACGCGGCTGGGAACGGATGCTGGGCGTCCTGGACGGCAACAACTGTGTGCTCGCCTATGTACCCACCAATCTCCGGTCACCGCACGACCTGCGGCTCAGCCTAGTGGTGCTGGACGGCCGGCAACTGGTGGTGGCCTCTGTACGGGCCGACCCGGAACCGGTCATGGAACTCCTCTTGCGCGAGGCCCGCCAGGCGGGTCGTAGCCCGCGGCGATCCCCTCGCGCGAGTGCGCCGGCTCAAGGGCTGACGATCAAGTTATTGCCAGCACCCTGGGTGCGGGCGAAGTCTTGAACGAAGTCTTAAAGCCAGCAAAGGCTTCCCTCGAAGCGGGGTTCCGGGTTTAATCGCGGGATGCTTGAGGTTGAGCGGATGCGGGCGCGGGAGTCGGAGTCACGGCGCTTGATGGTGGTGTTGCACGGGCTGGGCGACAGCATGGACGGTTACCGTTGGCTGCCGGAAGCCATGCGGTTGCCCTGGCTGAACTATTTGCTCGTGAACGCGCCGGACAGCTACTACGGCGGTTATTCGTGGTACGATTTCACCGGTGACACGGGCCCCGGCGTGGTGCGGAGTCGAAAACTCCTGTTCAACCTGCTGGCGGTCCAGGAACAAGAGGGTTACCCGGCGGCGGAAACGGTGCTGTTTGGATTTTCCCAGGGATGCCTGATGGCGATCGATGTCGGGTTCCGCTATCCGCGACGGTTGGCGGGGTTGGTGGGTGTCAGCGGCTATGTGCATTCGCCGCGGGAACTGTTGGCCGAAGTCCCGCCGGCCGCACGCGAGCAAAGGCTTTTGTTCACGCACGGCACCTACGATCCGCTGGTTCCAATCGCACCCGTCCGCGCCCAGGTGGCGGAGTTGCAGGCCGCCGGACTGCGGATTCAGTGGCGCGAGTTTGCCAAGGACCACACCATCGCGGGCGAGGAGGAACTGGATTTGATTCGGGAATTCGTCTGTGACTCCTATGCACCATCCCATGCAAGCTGATCGGGTCTCGAGCATGACGGGGAACAAACCGAACGCGAACACGCGCGGAGCCGCCGGCAAGGCGGGGCTATGCGGGTGCCTGGCGCTCTGGCTGGGGGCGCAAGCGACCGTGCTCGGTGCTCCAACCGTCTCCAGCTTTTCGCCCCTGCTGGGTGTTCCCGGCACGCAGGTCACCGTGTTCGGCGCCGGATTCGCCACCGCCAGCAAGGTTCAATTTGGCGATGCGGCGGCCGATTTCACGGCACTCGCCGACAACCGGCTGATCGCGATCGTCCCGCCGCAGGGCATCTCCGGCCGTGTCCGGGTCACCAACCCGACCGGTACCGGGACCAGCCCGGTCGATTTCATGGTTGCGCCCCGTGTGACCGCCTTCAGTCCCGCGCGCAGCGGGACCAACATGACCGTGACGATTGACGGCTTCAACTTCCTGAGCGCGACGAATGTGCAGTTTGCCGGACGGTCGGCAGCCTTCTCCGCCACGGCGGCCACGCAGATCCGGGCGATCGTTCCTCCCGGGGCGACCAACGGACCCATCCGGATTTCGAGTCCGGCGGGGTCGGCAATCAGCCCGGCCGACTTCATCGTCACCGGGCCGGGACCGATCGTCGATTCTTTCGAGCCGCCGATTGGCCTGGCGGGGACGGAGGTGCTGATTCACGGAGCCAACTTCATCAACGTGACCGCCGTCCGTTTCAACACGGCCAACGCCACGGCGTTTTCGACCCCGGCGCAGACGCAGTTGCGCGCTTTCGTGCCTGCCGGCGCAACCACCGGCAAGATCGTGGTGACCACCACCGGCGGCTCGGTCACCAGCGTGGTCGATTTCGCGGTGTCGGGCCGGCCGTTCATTCGCGGGTTTAACCCGAAGTTTGGGCGTGATGGTTACACCCAGGTCACGATCGAAGGCCTGAATTTCAACGGTGTATCGGGGGTGGGCTTCAACGGCAAACCGGTGAGCGGGATCGCCACTCCGGCACAAAACCAAATCGTCGTCACGGTTCCGACCGGCGCAACCACCGGGTTGATCACGCTGACCAACGCCAGCGGAACCGGATCCAGCACCGAAAACTTTATTATCACCCAGGCGCCTATCATCGAGTATTTCAACCCCATCCAGGGCGGACCCGGAACCCCGGTGACCATCGGCGGCATCAACCTCAGCAACGGTTTCACCGTGCTCAAGTTCGGTGGCGTCCAGGGCACCTTCACCGTGACCGGCCAGAACGGCACCCAGGTGCGTGCCATCGTCCCCAACGGCGCCAAGTCGGGCCCGATCACCATGACAAACGCTTTCGGGAGCTTCGTCACCGCCGACAGCTTCTTCGTCACCGGCTCCGCTCCCCATGTCTCCGAGCTCGCGCCGGCCAAAGGCGCCCGCGGAACCGAGGTCATCATCACGGGTGGCAACTTCACCAGCCCGGCCACCATTCGGTTCAACGGTGTGCCCGATCCAACGGCGGCCGTCACGGCGCTCACCCAGATCCGGGCCACCGTTCCGGCTGCGGCCTGGTCCGGCCCGGTCACGGTCACCACGGCGTCCGGGACCAGCTCGAATGGCCCGGTTTTTTATCTGCCGCCGCGGCTGACCTCGATCACGCCGGCCGCGGGCGTGGTTGGCGCGCCCATCGAACTGGCAGGGACGAATTTCATGGATGCCAGCCTGGTGTTGTTCAACGGGCTCAACGCGGGCTTCGAGGTCACGGCCTCCAACCGCATTGCCACTTCGGTGCCGGCCGACGCGAGTTCGGGTCCGATCACCGTGGCCACCCCGGGTGGCGTCATCATCAGCACCAACAACTTCAAGGTGCTGCCGCGGATTCTCTCTTTCACACCCGCCCTGGGCCCGGCCGGAACCGCGGTGACCCTTCTGGGCACGACGTTCACCAACGTGACGGCGGTGTCGTTCAACGGAGCCCCGGCAGTCTTCACGGTCGTCTCGCGGGGCGAGGTCCGCGCAACCGTCCCGGCCCAGGCCACCACGGGCCCAATCCGACTGTCCACGGCCGATGGCACGTCCGATAGCCCGGTGGCTTTTCTGATCACACGCGCCAGCGATCTGGAATTGAAGATGACGGTCTCCCCGACGCTGGTTCGCCCCGGCGATACCATTCAATTCACGCTCACCACCTCGAATCGGGGACCCTCCGTGGTGACCGGAGTCGAAGTCAGCGATCCCCTGCCCTCCGGCCTGCAAGTGCTCGAAGTCAGTTCGGACCGCGGCACCGCCAGTCACGCCAATGGGGTGGTCAACGGCACGGTTGCCGCCCTGACCAACGGCACGGCCTTCACCCTTGGCATATCGGCCATGGCCACCGAAATGGGCGTTTTCTCCAACCGCGCCTCGGTCCTGTTTCTCGAAGGCGACACGGTCCCGGCCAATAACCAGGCAATGGTTTCGTTTACGGTGCTTTCGGAGGCCGCAAGGACCCTCGACATCCGGTCAACCAACGGATCGTCAGTCGTCCTGAGCTGGCCGGCGGCCCCGGTCCCACTCGTTCTCGAGTCCGCCGCAAGCCTGATCCTGGATAGTCCATGGTCGACCGTGCCCAACCCGCCGGTGGTGGTCCAGGGTTGGAATATCGTGACCAATGAGGTCCTCGGCGAACGCTACTACCGGCTTCGCGGACCGTGAGGTGATTGCCGATGAACTTGCGCCCGCTTTTCTGGTCCCTGCTGCTCGCCGGGTTTGGCTTCGGCAGGGCGCTTCAGGCCGACACGATCATCACGAACTGCTCCGAGGCCGCGCTGGAAGCGGCGTTGGACTCGGGCGGACGGATTGTGCTCTCCTGCAGCGGAACCGTCACGCATCGCACCACCAAAGTGATCAGCACCAACACGGTGTTGGAGACGGCAAACAGCCTGGTGACCCTCAGTGGCGGAGGTTCCAATCGCCTCTTCACCATCCATCCAGGCGTGACGCTCACCTTGCGCGGACTCACCCTCGCCCACGGCTCCCATCAAGGCGCCACCGGACGCGACGGCGGCGAACTCGAGTCCGGCGCAAGCGGCAAACCGGGATTCGGCGGAGCCATTTTCAATGACGGCGGAACGCTGATCGCCGTGGAGGTGATCTTCACGACGAACCGAGTAACCGGCGGCGACGGCGGCCGGGGCGCCAACGGTCGGTTCTTCGGCACCGACGGCCGATCCGGAGGTGGGGGCGGAGCGGCCACCGGCGGGGCAATCCTCAATCGCTCCGGGGCGCTCCTGCTGACCAACTGCACCTTCATCTCGAACCAGGCCCTGGGCGGCCTGGGCGGCCCGGGCGGCGACGGCGCGAGTGCCGTCTTGAGCGGGGATGGCGGCGACGGCGGGGATGGCGGACACGGCCAGGGCGGCGCCATCCACAGCGAAGCTGGCGGCCAAGTGATCCTGGTCGACTGCACCTTCGCCAGTAACCTGGCTGAAGGCGGACCCGCCGGTGACCCTGGCCTGACCGGAAGCGGAGTCGCGTTTGACGGCGCGCCCGGTGCCGCGGGACGGGGCGAAGGCGGCGCCGTGCGGGCGACCAGCAGCTCGCTGGTCGGGCTCCGGTCCACTTTCAACGACAACCGCGTTCGCGGAGCGGATGGCCGGGCCGGCTTCGACGGTTTTGACAGCCGCACCGGAATGGATGGAAGCGACGGTGGCGCCGGACGCGGCGGCGCGCTGGCGATCGAGCATGGCTCCGCGGCGTTTACCAACTCCACCTTCTTCGCCAACAACGCCACAGGCGGTGCCGGCGGAGATGGCGGTGACGGCGGTGACGGCGGAAACGGGGGAAACGCTCGCGGCGGCTCCGCCTACCTCGGTCCTTCGAGCCCCGTCAGCTTCGTTCACTGCACCTTTTCGAAGGCTGCCCTCACCGGTGGAAGTGGCGGGGCGGGCGGGGCGGCTGGCGCGAGCACCGCCAACAGTGGCGGACGGGGATCAACCGGTCGGGCCGAGGGCGCCAACGTCGCCGCGGACAGTCCGACCGTGGAGTTGCGTCTCACCGTGTTGGCCTACGGCGACGGCGGACACAATGCCTTCGGACCCATCAACGATGGCGGAGCGAATCTCAGCTCCGATGCCACGCCGCCCTTCGATCACCAGCAAAGCCTCAATGACATCGACCCGCTCCTCGGCAACCTTTCCAATAATGGCGGGCTTACCCGGACTCTCGCGTTGAGTTCAGCCAGCCCGGCCCGCGATCGTGGCGGCGATCTTTTCCTGGTCGACACCGACCAACGCGGTTATCGCCGGCTTGAGGCGCCCGACGCCGGCGCCTTCGAGTATGGCGGCGCGGCCGACCTGGCCATCGAGGTGAACGGCGACTCGGTGATACTCTCGTGGCCAGCCGCCACCCCTCCCATGCAACTCGAGTCCTCGACCTCGCTGACTTCGCCCAACTGGCAACCCGTGGAAGGTGCGGCCCTGTCCGGATCAATGCTGACCGTTACTCATCCCGCGACCGGCTCGGCGCGGTTCTACCGGCTGTCTCCCTAGCCCGCGGTCAACGCGGGTTCCGATCCGAAACCCGGATCACTTCGATCTGCCTCAGATCACCGGTGCCCAACTCGAGGAGCGAGGCGTTCTGATACAGGTCGAGGGCGGGTTTGGTGCCGGGCAGCCTGGCCGCCTGCCGCTGTCGCTCGAGCTCTTCGATGGCGAGCACGTCAAGGGCAACCGGATCGCGGCTGAACCAGAGTTCGTTCAGCACGGACGAGTAGTGCAAGAGCTGGCGCGCTTCACCCTGGTATTGGGCAATCAAGGCATCGACAATCCCAAACAGGTAACGGTCATAAAAATGCTCGGCCACAATCTCGGGCACAACCTCCGCCAGCCGGGTCGAGTCGCTCTCGAATCGCAGGGTGTTGTCGACGCTGCCCATCGCCAGGCCGTAGAGCTGGCCGGACACCCCCACCAGGTTGTGGTTGAGCAGCGGAGTGATGCAAATGATCTTGGTCATTTCCTGGGTGATCAACCGGGATAGATGCGACCTGCGCCCCGCCCCATCCTGATGCTGGCCGAATTCGAGATCCCCCCAGATCAACCGACCCAGCAGCGGCTTCTCATACGCAACTTGCGGGTCGTAGCCCGCGTCCGCACTCCCCGCCACCCGAATCCCGTGCCGCGCTCCCAACTCGAAATAACCGGCCAGTCGCAGATCGAATTCGTTTTTGTCCCAGACGATGATCTGACCCGGTGCCAGCCCCGCCCCCAAGAGACTTCGCACCACGGCTTCGACCACCGCCGGCCGTGTCCCCGCGGTTGGGCCAGGCGCGGTGAACACCTTCAGTCCCACCACGTCTTGCGTTGTGATCAGGCTCAACCACGCCTCCCGGGCGGTGCTCTTCTGCAGCAGATTCGTAAGGCCCTGCTCGATCATCGGAAGCATGACCGCCGGCTGAGGAACGAAGGTCGCGGTCGCCGCCCGACGATGCTCGACCACGACGCGTGACCGTGGAAGCAGCGCTGATGCCGGCAAGGCTTGTGCCTCCAGGGAAGCGGTATGAAAAACCGATCCCAACAACGCCAGGCCGAGAATCACCGCGGGTTCGTTCATACCAGGCCCCGGCCGTACCCCCGGGGGTTTCTTGACTCACCAGTCCGCGAATGTTACCACCCTGCCTGATGCTGACCACCAAAAACCGGGTTGGAATCAGGCCAGCCGGCATCTTGATCGTCGGCATGGCATGGTGGTTGTCCGGCTGCACCCCGGCCGGACCCAAAGCGCTGCTTGACGGCGAGCGACTCCTGGGCGAAGGCCAGTACGAGCAAGCCGCGCAACGCCTTGAACGCGCCGTTCAGCTGATCCCGGACAACACCCAGGCCTGGAATCATCTGGGATTGGCTTACCACCGCGTCGGCCGGCTCGAAGATGCCACCAGGGCCTACGAGCAGGCCCTGGCGCTGGATCGAGAACTCGCCTCCGCTCGCTTCAACCTCGGCTGCCTCGACCTCGAGCGGGGCGATATCACCGGTGCCATCCGCGAATTGACGGCTTACGTGCTGGTCCAACCCGATTCGACCGCCGGCTGGCTCAAGTTGGGCACCTCCCAACTCCGGGCGAGCCAGACCGACGACGCCGAGCAGAGTTTTCGTCAGGCCTTGAAAATCGACGCCGGCGCCCCCGAAGCCCTGAATGGACTCGGCCTGGTGCAGGTCCAACGCCGCCGGTACCCGGAAGCCTATCAGCATTTCCAGGCCGCCACGCGAGCGCAACCCGATTATGCGCCAGCCCTGCGCAATGCCGCGGTGGTGGCTCATCAGTTCCTCAAAAACAAACCTGTGGCCCTGCGCAACTACCAGGAGTTGCTCTCTCTCTCCAACGTGTCCGACCGGATTACCGTCCAATTGCTGGCAACCCGGCTTCAGGACGAACTTCACCCGCCGCCAGCTCAACCCGAGCCCATGCAGATCGCCAAGACAGCGAAACCGACCGCCGCTCCCGTCGATGACGCCAAAGCCTCGGAACGATCCGGACGGCAAAGTCCAACACCCGGCCGGATCACCCCGCCTGGAACCAACGCGCCTGCCGCCGAGGCAAAACCGGCCAGCTCACCCCCGACAACCTCAAGCACTCCCGCGCAAATCATCGCCCGGCCAGTCCAGCGACAACCGCCTGCCACCGCTTCGCAGAAAGCGTCGACGCCCTCCCGGGAACCAGCACCGGCAGCACGCACCGAAGCGACAAAGCGACCTGAGCCGGCAGTGGTGGTTTCGGAACCGGTGGAAGTGGCTGCTTCACCATTCCCCCGATACCGATACCGGTCTCTGGGCGATGTCCGGCCAGGAAACCGGGCTGCCGCCGAGCGGTTTCTCAACGAGGGATACCAGGCCCACACTCGGTACCGCTTTTCCGAAGCGATCGGCGCGTACCAAAAGGCCACCCAAACCGATCCGTCGTTTTTCGAGGCCCACTACAATCTTGGAGTCGCCGCCTACGAAAATGGCGATCTGACCGTGTCCCTGTCCGCCTACGAAACGGCTCTCGCCATTCAACCGGATTCGCTCAAGGCTCGATTTAACTTCGCCTCCACCTTGGAAGAGGCGGGCTACCCGCGAGACGCCGCCGACGAACTCGAGAAACTCGTGGCCCATCATCCCGCCGAGGTTCGGGTTCACTCGACTCTGGCCAACCTGTATGCGCGGAAGTTGGGAGACCCGAAGCGCGCGCGCAGCCATTATCTCCGGGTGCTTGAGCTGGACCCTCGCCATCCGGAGGCAACCGTCATCCGTTACTGGCTGGAAGCGGATCGTTGATCCTGCCACCCCTCGGTGGCATACAGGATGCTCCCGCCTCTGCGTCGAGCCGATCATGAACCTGGCAAACCATTGCAACCGTCCCGGAGCTGAATATGAACCAATTGGGAATCAACTGGTTTGACGCGGTTTTCCTCGCCCTCATCGCCGCGGGAATAGCGGTCGGACGCAAACGCGGGATGTCCACCGAATTGTTGGATCTGATACAATGGGCGTTGATCGTCGTGGTCTGTTCCTTCACCTATGCCCCGCTCGGCAAAGAACTCTCCCAATTCACCGGGTTCAGTCCGGTCACCTCCTCCATCCTGGCTTATTTGCTGGTCGCCGGCGGTATCTTCGGGCTGTTTCTTGCCCTGAAACGCTATGTCGGACGAAAGCTCTTCGGCAGCGATGTCTTCGGCACCACCGAGTATTATCTGGGCATGGTGGCCGGAGCGGTGCGCTTCTTCCTGATCCTCATCTTCGCTCTGGCTTTGTTCAACGCGCCCCAGACTTCCGATGCTGAATTGGCCAAGCGTATCGCGGCCCAAAACGAAAGCCTCGGCGCCATCTACTTTCCTCCTCTCGGCTCCATCCAACGGTCGGTCTTCCGGGATTCCCTTTCCGGCCGACTCATCAACGAACAACTCTCCGCTCAACTTATCCAGGTCAATTCCGCGGCTGGCAACTCGCGCGAGAATATCTGGCGGCGCCGGGAAAACGAGGTTAACGAAATCGTCGGCACCGGCCGCCGGTGAGTCCCCCGCAAGAATCACGTTGGCTATTTCAATCGCGCCGAACTAACCTCAGGCCATGGGTGGCCTGTTTTCCCAGGCGGTTCTCGACCAAATCCGGGCCGCCAGCGATATCGTCGAGATCATCGGCTCCTACCTCCCGCTCAAACGGGCAGGGTCGAACTTCGTCGCCCTTTGCCCGTTCCACAAGGAAAAGACCCCCAGCTTCAATGTTCACCCGCAGCGCCAGATCTTTCACTGCTTCGGTTGCCACAAAGGCGGCGATGTCTTTCGGTTCGTCCAGGAATTCGAAGGTCTGAACTTCGGCGAAGCGGTTCGACGCCTCGCTGAGCGCGCCCGCATTCCCCTCGAATACACCCAGGACGACGGCCAGCGCCAACACCAACATCTGAAAGAAGCCTTGCTCCGGATCCACGAAGGCATCACTCAGCGCTGGCACCAGATCCTGACCAACGACGCCCATGGCCAGATCGCCCGCGATTACCTCGCCCAACGCGGCGTCCCGCCCGAGGCCATCCCGCTCTTCCGCCTCGGTTACGCCCCGGAATCATGGGACGACACCGTGAACTGGGCTCGGAGCAAAGGCCATGACCTGGCCGTCGTGGCGCAGTCCGGTCTGATCCTGCGCAAGGAGGATTCCGCCCATTACTACGACCGATTCCGTGGTCGCCTGATCTTTCCCATCGCCGACGAACAGGGCCGGGTCATCGGCTTCAGCGGCCGCACCCTCCGCGCCGACGATAAGACCGCCAAGTACGTCAATTCACCCGAAACCCCGATCTTCTCCAAAGGCAGGGTCTTCTTTGGGCTCGACAAGGCCAAACGCGCCTTGTTGGACCGCGGCTTCGCCCTGGTATGCGAAGGACAGCTCGATCTGATCGCCTGCTTCCTCGCCGGCGTCCAAAACGTCGTCGCCCCCCAGGGCACCGCCTTCACGCCCGAACATGCGCGCATCCTCAAACGCTACGTCGATGAAGTCGTGTTGTGTTTCGATGCCGACACCGCCGGCCAGAACGCCGCCGTCCGCGTCCAGGAAAGCCTCCTGACCTCCGGTCTGGCCGTCCGCGTCATGACCCTCCCACCCCCGCACGATCCCGATAGCTTCATCCGCGCCTCCGGCGCTGCCGCCTTCCAGGAGCGCCTCGGTCAGGCCCGCGATTTCCTCGATTTTTACCTCGATCACCTCGCCAGTTCGGAGGACGCCGCCACCGACAAGGGCCAACTGGCCATCGTTCGCGCCATGGCCGAAATCGTGGCGAAGACCGGCGACGCCGTCCTCATCGACAAGTATGCCCAGAAGACCGCCATGAAACTGGCCACCCAAATGCAAATGCCACTTTCCCCGGATGCCGTGCGCGCCCAGTTCAAGAAAGCCGGCCGACGGCCGCTCCCGGGTGATTCAGCCCCGCCGGAAACCGCGCCAACTCAGGACCGTCCTTCGGTTCAGGAGTTCTGGCTGTTGAAACTGTTGCTTTCGGATGAGACTCTCCTGGATTGGGCAACGACGCACCTGACTTTGGATTGGGTTCGCCACGATCTCACCCGCCGAATCGTTCAGGCCCGCCTGGAAGCGCACCGGCAACAGCGTCATGATCTGGCCACCCTGCTGGACGCATTCGACGATCCTCACGCCCAGCAACTCATCAGCGAAGCCGCCGCCGAGCAACGCGATATCCCCAATCGCCCCCAGCAACTGGCGGACTTGACCCAACGGCTCCGCGACGCCTCCATCGACCGACAACTGGCGATGCTCGCCGCTCGCATAACCCAGCCCGGATTGACCGATCCGGAACGGCTGGACCTCCTGCGCGCGCAACAGAAATTGCGCGCCCAAAAAAGGGAACCGCTCCCGCCCATGAACGGTTGACCGAATCGGAGCCGACGCCGAGAAGTTGGTGGGCCCGGTAGGACTTGAACCTACGACCAAGCGATTATGAGTCGCATCCTGCCGGGTTGCGCCGAGTCGCATCCGGTCGTCACAAGTTGCGAAAACCCCATTTTCATTGGGTTTCGCGCCGGAGGCCCGCTACCACCCACAACCCGCCGCAACCACTCAGGACCGAAAAATTGGCCAAGAATTGGCCAAGCATTCGGAGGCGTCAAGCGCCGTTGAGGTTCTTCACCAGGCCGGTGGTCGAAGACGTAGCGATCTGGCGGCGCGCTTTGTGTAGCTCATGCACCTATTCACTTCCGGGGTGTGTTGAGATGGCTGTTCAGAGAGGACATCTATGAACGCCTCTGAACTGATCGAGCAGGCAAACGCGCCGAGTGCCCTCGCGAAGGAATGCGAGGCGAAGCGATCGTATCCCAAGACCCACGCAAATTATTGGAAGGCCCGTCTGGAGCATCGGACATACACGCGGGACGGCAAGACGTATGAAGTGCCGGAGTGGTCCGTGAGAATTCATTTCGGCGGCAACCGCAAGAGCTTCGACTTGGAGACTGGGAACAAGGAGGAAGCCGCCGCCAAAGCGCGGGACATTTACCTGTCCCTGATTGCCAAAGGTTGGTCCGCGACTCTCGCCGACCTCAAACCAAATGCCTTTCAACCAATCGGAATCACCACCGAGGATGCAACCATTGGCGAATTTCTGGCCGAAGTGGAAAGAACATCCAGTTTGAAGCCGAAGACATTTCGCCGCTACTCCCAATGCTTGCGAAGAGTGGCAGCCCACATTTGCGGAGTCAAAACGGACGAGTCTCGGTATGACTACAAGACCGGAGGATTGCTCGCCTGGCGGAAGCAAGTTGACGTGATTCCGCTTTCGGCCATCACGCCTGCCGCTATTGCAGACTGGAAGATTCACTATCTACGACGAGCGAACAGCGATCCACGACGAAAGCTCGAAGTAAATCGCTCCTTCAACACCTGGCTGCGCAACACGAAAAGCCTTTTCAGTTCCGCGATCATCAACAAACCCAATTTCGCAATTAAAGTTCCCAAGTTCAAAGTGCCAGACGGACAGCGCGGAGAGCGCGAGGTTTACTGGTTCGAAACGGTGGACTTCGAGAAGATGGGCTCGATGAAATTCCAAGCGCCCGCCGGGATTACCTATGAGGACTTGGTGATGAAAGCGCGGACGGAGTTACGAGCAGGCAGTCCTGAAGCGTACAAGCTCTTTCTTCTGTGCATGTGCGCCGGGCTGCGGCGCGGGGAAGCCGACGTGTGCTTGTGGTCGCAATTGAGGCCGGATGATTGTTCCATTCGGGTTGAAGCCACCGAGTTCATTGAACCGAAGCACGGTTCAGGCGGTACTGTTTACGTCGATCCGGCCCTCATGAAGGAGTTGCTGAGTTTTAGGGCGGACGGCCAGGAGGGTTTTGTGGTGCAGTCCCATCTGGAATGGAAAGCAACAGCGTATGTGCGTTACCGCTGCGAGCCGCACTGGCGTACGTTGTTGGACTGGTTGGAAACGAACGGGATCTCAGCGCGAAAGAAGGTTCACGAACTGCGAAAGCTGTTTGGTGACGCCATCGTCAAACGAGAGGGCATTTTCGCGGGCAGCGCGCAATTGCGTCATTCGACAATCCAAATGACAGCGA
>JAHDYP010000113.1 GCA_023383055.1 Verrucomicrobiota bacterium
TGGTGCCCCGGCCAGGACTCGAACCTGGGACCAATTGATTAAGAGTCAACTGCTCTACCAACTGAGCTACCGAGGCAACCGGAGGCAAAGGATTGTGATCCAGGGGCGCTTTGTCAATCCCGTCTGTTCATTCCGAGACTTCCTCGACCAGGGCGGTGGCCTGGCGGCGACCATGACCGTACTTCAATTCCGGCAGCAAAAGCAGGCTGGCGACGGAGATCATGCCCATGCTGATCCAACCCAGGGTGGCGATCTCCAGCACCGCCAGGAGGTGAAAGGCGAGCAGCGGCGCGAGCACCCCGCGAACGCCGGTGAAAAAGGTGTGGACCGACATGTAATCGGCCACCCGATCGGGCGGGGCGAACTTGGTCACCCAAAGTCCCCAGGCCACATCCCCGCCGGCGTTCGAGATGCCGTAAACCACCGCGCCCAGGATCAGCCCGTTGAGGTTGTCGCTGGTGAAGAAGGCGAGGATGCCGAGGCCGAATCCGCAATTGAGGGTGACCCGGAGCACGAAGAAGTTCATGCGATCGAACAACCAGCCCCAGAGCGGGTTCATGATGAGGCGGGCGATGTTGGGCAGGACGCCGGTGAGAAAGGCGATCTCGCCGACGCCCATGGCCAGCCCATAACGGGGATTGGCCAGGTACTCGACTCGCATGGGCAGCATCATCAGATTGGCGAACCCCATCAGCATCCAGCAAATCAACGTCTGCCGGAACAGCCGATCCTCCCGGGCATACCGCAGAGCCCGGAACGGATGGCTGCCGGCCGAGACGGCCAACGGCCGCGAAGGAAAACGCGAGAGACAGACCGCGCCAAACGCGAATGCCCCGGCGAAAATCAGCAGCAACACCCCGTGATACCGCATGTGCCCGGTGAGCGCGCGGCCGGCCAGCTCGCTGAACAAGGCGGCCACCGCGATCCGGATCATGACGGTGCGCGAAAAAAAGTGCCCCCGTTTGCGTTCGGGATAGTTCTCCTGATACACCTGCGTGAGCAACGGAATCGCCGAGGACGAGGCCGCCATCGCCACCACGCTGCCCACCACAAAGACGCCCACCCAGGGCAGCAACGCCATCACCACCATGGCCAGGGCGCCGATGAGGGCGATGCGCGCCGCCGCGCTGGCGGTGCGCCACCCGGTTTGCTGCACCCAGGAAACCACGAGCGGGCTCAGCACGAGTCCCACACTGCCCCCGCTGGCGACCAGGGCCTTGGCCGTGGCGCCGGCTTCGTAGTGTTTGACCGCGATGAGGAGCAGGAAGGTGGTTCCGCCCGTTTCCAGAATCCCGTTGGCGACCGCCCGCCAGCGTTCGAACCGGTAGGTCTGCAGCGTAACGGCGCTCTCAGCCATAACGCGCACTCCGCCGATCGGCGGAACTGGGTGGCCGGGCATGGCGGTTGGGTTGGGCCCGGAGCCGACCGAATTGGGCGTGCTGACGGTTGGTCGTCGTCCCCGCGCGGGCTACTTGCCCGGGAGATAAACCGTGAAGGTGGTGCCGGTTCCCACCCGGGTCTGGACATGCAGCGCACCGCGGCTCTCGCGGATGAACCGTTGGACGATCGCCAGGCCCAGGCCGGTGCCTTTGCGCTCGCCTTTGGTGGTGAACCCCGCCTCGAAGATCTTCGGCAGGACTTCGGGGGGGATCCCCGGGCCATTGTCGCGAACCGAGATGACGACCATCGGCGGGCAGTTGGCGAAACCGTCCCGGTTCAAGAGGAAGTTCTCCGGTCCGTCCGGCACCCGGTCCAACTCCAGTGGAGCCATGAGCCGGCGACCGTGAATCTCCACTTCGTGGGGCTCGGTTGTGCATTGCAGGGCGTTGATCGTCAGGTTGAGCAGGAGCTGAATGAGCTCCGTGCCGTTGATTTCCGCGAACAGATCCTCCTCGACCGGGAGAATCGTCAACCGCTGACGCTGGCTGCTCGGATGGAACCTGAGTAATTCCATGAGATCGCCAAAGACGGTCTTGGTGCCGACCGAGACTTTTTCCGTCGGTTGTTTCCGCAGAAAACTCAGGTAGCGCTGGGAAATCTCGCTGGCGTTGGTGACCTGGCGGCCAATCCGCGCCAGCCGGTCTTTGACCAACTCCAGGCTTTCGCCCTCGACGCACGACATGCCGGCGATGTGCTGGTTAATGATCTCGGCGAAGCCGGCGATGATCGTGAGCGGCCCGTTGATATCATGCACCACGCTGGCGTAGATTTCGTTCTTGGTCCGGGCGATTTCCGACTGCAACTGCTGCTGCCGCAGGCTTTCCTGCAGTTCATGCAGGCGCCGCGAGTTGGCCTGCACCTCTTCCGCGATCGTCCGCCGGGTCATCGCGGTGGCCACGGCGGCTCGCATGGCGGCCAGGTCGAACGGTTTCGTGAGGTAGTCGCAGGCGCCCAAACGAAGGGCCTGACGGGCGGTATCGATGGTCTCGTAAGCCGTCAACATGATGACCTCGACGTTCGGGTCGATCTCCTTCAGCTTGGCCAGAACCTCCACCCCCGTCATGCCGGGCATCCGAATGTCCAGGACCACCGCGTCGACCCTCTGTCGGCGGGCCAACTCCAGGGCCTGCGCACCGCCTTCGGCCAACAGCACCTCGTAATCCTCCTTGAATACCATGTGCAGCGACTGCCGGGGACCCGACTCATCGTCGACCACCAGCAACGTGCGGCGGTCGGAGCAGGTCGGAGGCGCGCCGGTGATGCCTGGGGCGGATTCCAAGTCAGGGGCCGGCAACATAATCTCAGTTGGTCATCGGTCGAGTCGATTGCCGGCACAGGAACCGCAGTCACCCTCCCGCGGCCGGTCTACGAGCACCTTCTTGTAAGAGAAGACCCGCGGCCTCACAAGCAGAAAGAAGGGGAACCCATCCGCGCGTGCGCCCAACTGCCTGTCATCACCGCTCCTTGCGCTTAAGCTCCGTCCTCCTCAGAAAGCCGGTCCCGGCGCCATCCTCGCCCGGGATCGGCTGCGTCAGGGGAAGAGAGAACCGCACCACGCCCGCGCCCTCGGCGGTTCCGGGTGAAGCGATCTCCAGCCGGCCCCGGTGCGACTCCGCCACTTTCCGGCTCACGACCAGCCCCAGGCCGAGGCCGACGTTGCGCGTGGTGTAGAAGGGCTCGAACGCGCGCGCCGCCGCTTCCGGCGTGAAGCCGGTGCCGTTGTCGCGAAACTCGATGAGCGCCCAGTCCGTTCCGTTGTCGCCCGGCTGCGTCTGGGCGTTCACCCCGATGCGGGGGGTGGCGGGATTGGCCTGCAGCGCATTCAGGAGGATCTCCACGAAGGCGTGCTTCAGGGCCACGCGGTCGCCCGCCAGGAAGAGGGCTTGTTCTCCCAGGTTGTGTTTGAGCTGTGCCGCCTTGTTGGGCTGGTACTTTTGGGCCTCCTGGTAGGCCTCCTCCAACAACGGTCCCAGGGGGAAGATCTCCTTGAAATCGACCGCATCGCGGGCCAGCAAACGCATCTGGTTGATGAGCCGGCTCACCCGGCGGACGCCCTCGGTCAAGGCGTTATCCAGCGACCCCCGAAACTCGGCGTCGCTATACTTCTTGGTAAACAACTGCTGATGCGTGGACAAGGGCACCATCGCGTTGCCCACCTCGTGGGCGAGACGGTCCGCCATCTGCCGCACCAGGCGCAGATTCGCCGCTTCGATCTCCAGGTGCCGCAGATGTTCCGACTGGGTCTGGTCCTCGATGACCATCAGCGCCGAGGTCGGCAACACCGCGTTGCGGCCCTGAACCGGGACGATCGAGATCTGGTAGACATTGCGCTGGGCACCGACCTGTTCGTAGCGGAACGGCGGTGTGCCCGTGCCGCTGCGCAAGACCTGATAAACCTTGCCCGCCAGCGCCTCCGGCAGATCGCTGAACTCGAAGTTCTGGTTCATCCTGCCGGCGTTCGAGAAACAGGCCCGCGCCGCCTTGTTGGCGTGGAGAATGCCCAGATCCTGGCCCACCACGAGGCAACCGCTGCTGAACTGACGCAACACGTCCGCGAGCATGTCGTGGTTCACCACCAACTGATCGTGCAACCAGATGTTCTTCACCGCCAGGCCGATCGCCTCCAGCAAATGAAACAATAACCGCAACTCCGCATTCGATAACGCCTCGCCCGTCACCCGCCCGTCCAACAGAGTCAACCCCACCAGCGTCTCCCGGTCGAACATCGGAATCGCCACCTGCACTCCCAATAAATCGAACTCCCGCATAATGGCCGGGTCCCTCGCCGCCTCGGGATGGTCACGCCTCAGAATGCGCCCGTGCCGGTGCACATACCCCCCAATCCCCGCGTCCACACTCAATTCGAAATGCTCAAGGAGACTCGCCGGGATCCCCACCGCGCAGACCGATCGCAAGAGCCGGAATTCCTCCGCTGCCGCCTGGTTGCCCAGGCCGTGCCGGGGCGGACGCAGAAACACCACGGACCGGTTCACCCCCAACACTTCCCGCAACCGCAACAGAAACTGCCGGAGCAGCGCCTCCGCGCAGAGTGAATCCCCCAAAATGGCCGAAAAATCACGCAGCGCGCTCAGGGTCTCCAGCGCCTGAAACGGCGGCGCCCGCAGCAATGCGGTGTCGCCCGCCTCGGACCCGGCCGGCGGAACGGGAGCAAGGGGAGCCGCCGCCGGAACCGCCCCCGACCGCCAGGCGCGGTCCAGGAAGACGTTGAGCAACCGGGCCCTGACCGGTTTGACCATCACCTGGTGCACCCCCTGCAGGTAAGCCTCCTCCTCCCATTCGGCCTTGACCGAACCGGTGCAGAGCAGCAACGGACAGTTGGGCAGCCGCCGGCGCAGTTTCTCGACCAGCCAGAGCTGCTGCACCGAAGATAAATCCGCGTCGAGAATGCAGGCGTCCAATAACTGGGGGTTGAGCAGCGGCTCCGCCGACTGCAGATCCGCACGGTGTATCACCCGATGCTCGGCTGGCCCAACGGCCGCACGCACGGATTCGGCAAAATCCGGATGCTCCGTCAATACCAGGATCGTCTTCATCGGTTCGGTCCTACAGACCCGAATGCAGCGCGCCCCACCCGGCAATCCTCCGGTCCGACCCGCGCGGCGCCTACGGCTTTCGAGAATCTGTTCCGGTTCTTAGATGGATTCCCGGGACTTGGCAACTCCGAACTGGCCGGATCAACTGGAGGCCAACAGTTTCGACCACATTTCATCGTTGAGCTGCACCTTGTGCAGGAATAGATCGCTCTCCTCGCCCGCGGGCAATCCCCGGGGGTTGACCGGCAGCCGCAGCGTGAAGGTCGTGCCTCTCCCCTCCGCGCTCTGCGCCACGATGTTCCCCCGATGAAAATGGACGATGAAGAAGCAGGCCATGAGCCGGATGCCATACTCGGACGGGCTGTTGTTCCGCACGCTGAAGGGATCGAAAATGGTGCGCAACGACTCCGGCGGCAGGCCCGGACCGTTATCCCGCACCTCGATCCGGATTTCCGGCTCGCCGGCTTTGCCTTCCTGGACTTCCGCGGAGACCGCGATCCGGCTGCCGGCAGGCAGGAAAACCAGCTCGTCTTCAAACAGCAGCTCGAACAGGCGCTCGAATTTCTTGCGGTCCACGTGCATCGCCGGCAGCTCCCCTGGCACCCGCAACTCGACAGTCACCTCCTGCTCGCGCAGCTTCACCTCCATCCGGTCGAGCACGCTCCGCAAAACCTCGCCCAGGCTGACCTGGTCGGCAAACTCCGAGGTGGGCCGTTCCGCGGCCGCCCATAAATCCTTGAGCATGTCGTTGATCTTGTCGATCTGGGCCAGGGCGTTCCGCCAATAGTGCCCCCAAAAATCGAGATGCCGGGACCCCTCCACGTCCACCCCCTCCTCTTTCAACTTCAACGGCGTCAACTCGAGGAACGTCTTCACGGCCACCAGCGCGTTCCGAATGTGATGGCTCATCCCGGCGGCGAGCAACCCCAGGCTTACCACCCGGTCGGCCACCATCATGTTGTTCAACATCGCCAGCTTCTCCCCCAGCAGTTTGTCGCGCTCGCGCTGCACCAGGTAGAAATCCAGGGCCCGGCGCAGCAGCGTGTGGAGCATCGGCGGATCCCAGGGCTTGGTGACGTACTTGTAGATCGACCCGTCATTGACGGCGCTGATGGCCACGTCCATGTCCGCGTAGGCCGTCACCAGGATCCGCAGGATCCGCGGCTCGACGCTCCGCGCCTTTTCCAGCAGCCAGACCCCGCGTTCGCCCGGCATCCGTTCGTCCGTCATCAGAATGCCGATCTCATCGCGGTGTTCCAGCAGCACCCGCAACCCTTCCTGGGCGCTCTCCGCGGTCAGGATGCGGAAAGAACTTCCGAAGGCGCGTTCGAAATTGCGCAGCGACTTGACCTCGTCATCCACGTAGAGGATCGCGCATTTCGGGTAATCCGACGTCATGTTCATAGTAAACTGGCGCTCCGGGCCATTGTCCAATACTTGGAGGTTAGGTCATCAGACCGGGCTTGGGAAACAACAGAATGAATTCGGTATACTCCCCCGGCTCGGTGTTGACCGAGATCTGCCCGCCCGCCTCCTGCACAATCCGATAGCAGATGCTCAAGCCCAGCCCCAGACCTTTACCCACTTCTTTCGTGGTGTAGAACGGATCGAATATCTTGTCCAGCGTCCCCGCCTCGATCCCGGGACCGTTGTCGCGCACGCTCAGCCGGATCCCATCCGCCAGCTCTTCCCCGCGAATCTGGATCGTGGGCCCGCCTTCCGCGAACGTCTTCCGGGAGAGCGCGTCAATCGCGTTCTGGAGGAGGTTGACCAGCACCTGCACCACCTTGTTGTGGTTGGCGTGTATCAGGAGCGAATCGGGCACCGCCTTCCGAATCTCAACCCGGTTGTTCCATTCATGGCTCAAAAACCGCACCGCCATCCCCACCGCATCGCTCAGCCGCACCTCGTCGGTGGGCGCCGCGTTCGGAAACGTGAACGTGCGCAGATCCGATACGATGTCGCGCACCCGGCCCAACCCCTCCTCGACATCATGCAGGATATCCTCGTACTCCCGCCTCTGATCTTCCGCCAGATGAACCTGCCGCTGGCGCAACGCGTACAGCCCGGTCGCCGCAAAGTTCAGCGGGTTGTTGATCTCGTGGATGATGCCCGCGCTCAGCCGCCCCAGAGAAGTCAGCTTCTCCGCCTGCACCAACTGGGATTGCATCTCCTTCAACTGGCGCAGCGTCTCCGTCAACAACTGGTTCTGCTCGGTCAGGCGCTGCTGCAACTGATGCGAGGCAATCAGGTTCTGCACCCGCACCTTCAGCTCCGTGGTCGAGAACGGTTTCACCAGAAAATCGTTCGCCCCGCTGGAGAGCGCCACCAGCTTGGTCTCCTCGTCAACCCGCGCCGTCAGGAGTATGATCGGCACCGCCTGCGTGGCCGGCTGTTCACGCAACTCGCGACACACCTGCAGCCCGTCCTTCTCCGGCATCATCATGTCCAGCAGGATCAAATCCACCTTCCGCCCCTGCGCCACCTGCAATGCCTGGCGCCCGTCCACCGCCTCCACCACCCGATACTTGGATCGCAGCTGCGACGCCAGGAAACGGCGCATGTCCGGCTCGTCATCCGCCACCAGGATGCAGGGGGCGTCCGCCCCAAGCTGCACTTCGCCCCCCCCCGCCCCCGCTGGAACGGCCCGCGCCGAAACCGGCGCCAGATCGGCTCGCCGATACAACCCCGCCAGCCAGTGGTGCGTGTCATCGACATCCGCGCCCGCTCCCGGCTCAACCCCCAGCCTGATCCCATCGCCCGCCCCGGAATCCGGCAGGCCGGCCAGACCGCTGGTCTCGCCCGGAACCGCCGGCAAGCGGACGGTAAAGGTGGTGCCCTGGCCGGGTTGGCTTTCCACCGAGACCGAACCGCCCTGCACCTCCGTCAGTTCCTTCGTGAGGGCCAGGCCGATCCCGGCCCCCTGGTGCCGCCGCCGGGCGGACGCATCCGCCTGCCAGAAGCGATCGAAGACGTGCGGCAGTTGCTTCTCGCTGATCCCAATCCCGGTGTCGCTCACCTTGAACACCCACTCGTCACCGTGGCGATTCCCCAGCAGCCGCACCCGGCCTCCCGCGGGGGTGAACTTCAGCGCGTTGAAGGTCAGATTCAGAATGATCTTCTCCAACTTGTCGCGATCCACCTGCCCCCGCCCAACCTCGGGCCCCACCGCCGTCTCCAACCGGATGCCCTTCTCCGCGGCCATGGCCGAGACGGAACTGGCCAACCCCCGCAGCAACTCCGGGAGATCCACCACCTCGCGCCGGATCTCGGCCACCCCGGCGTCCAACCTCACCAGATCCAACAAATCGTTGATCAGTTTCAGCAAACGGAGGCCGTTGCTGTGCATCGTGCGCAGCAGGTCCTCCACCTCCCCGCCCATCGTCGATCCATGCCGCGTGATCATCGCCTCCAGCGGCGCCAGCAAGAGGGTCAGCGGCGTGCGCAGTTCATGGCTGATGTTGGCAAAAAACCGGCTCTTCAGTTGGTCCAGTTCCTTGAGCCGGCGATTGCTCTCCTCGAGCTCATGCCGGCTTCGATCCAACTCGTAGCGCAGCGAGAATTCCCGAAACCTGAGCGCGCTCAAAAAGTAGTTCCCGGTCACCACAATGATCCCGGTCAACATCAAAAAATAGAGATTGTTGGCGAACCATCCCCGTCTGATGACCTCCTCCGAGTCGTCGCCCACCACCAACCCGGCCCCCACGCCCGACCGGATCACCGGCTCAGACAGCTCCGCCGCCCGCGAGCCCGAAACCCACCCGTGACTCAAGCAGGCGGTCAGGTAAATCGTAAGCGCCAGCACGACCGCGATCAGGCTTTCCAGGAAGGTCCAGCGCAACACAAACGCCACCATCAACAAAACCAGGTTGATCCCCGCGTAGTAGGGCGAAGCCGGACCGTCCGTCTCATAGATCATGAACGCGATGGACGAAGTCGGAATCAACAACAGGACGATCCCCAGCGATCGATAATAGGCGCGGCCAAACGGCGTGAGCAGCAGCGCCAGAAAAATCCCGATCAGGAACGAACTGCAGATCCGCAGCGCCAGAAAACTCTCCCAGCGATCGGGGTAAACAAAGAGATCCAGGATGAACCCCGCCGGCATCAGGATCATCCCCAGCACGCATGCGACCTTGATGTTGTTGAGGCTGACCTCGCGATCGTAATCGTGGTATGCCGCCAGCACTTCCTCGCGCGGAACGCTCATAGCCTCATCCCGTCAACGGCCGCCGAAGCTCCAAAAACAGATTCACTCCCGTGGCATCGCTCGACACCGACACCGCGTCCGCCGGGATCTCCGCCGGCACCAACCCCCGCATTTGCGCCTGGTTCCGATAGTTCAAATGCCAGTCCAACAAAAACTCGAGCATGTGCCGGAACGGGCGGAAGGTGTCGACGTTCGTTGCCACCAGCAACCCCCCGGGCGCCAGCCAGTCCCAACAAACCTTCAACAATTGCCGACAGGCACCGTCCGTCAGGTAATCGAACAGCCCCGCGCAATAGATGAAATCCAGCCGCCCGGGCAACTCTCCCGGCGTCGATCGCACTGCGTCGCGCAGCAGGCCGAGGACGGTTCGTTTCCGGGTCTCGACCGCGGTTTGACGGCCGAACTGGCGCTTCACCGCCTCTAACGCCGCCGCCACATGCCCCAGCGTCTCCTCGTTCATGTCGATCAACTCGAAGCGCACCCCTTCCGCCAGGGGGCTGGATGCCAGGAACCGCTGAATCTCATGGGCCGGACCACAACCGATGCTCAGGACCCGGCACACCTCGCCGCGGACCTGGCACCGCAAGACTTCGCGCCCCAGCAATTCCACCAGATAATCGATGCGATTCCGGTGAGCTACCGAAGGAGGCCCCCTCAGCAACCACAGGTTCATCACCTGCGCGAACAACGACTCCCCTTCGTAAGGAGAGCGTACGATCATGTTCACCATCTCGTAATCCCCGGCGTAGCCCAGCGGCTTGTGGTAGGCCCGATGCCCAAACGGCGAACAGAGCACCAACGGGTGCAAATGCCGGCGCGCAAAATATTCGTGCCCGGGCCGCCATTCCTCGTCCACCCCGTCGGCGATCCCCTCGAACCGCTCGTGCAACAGGTTGATGGCTTCCAACGCCTGCTCCTGCAGCGCCCGCAATTCCCCCGCGGCCGGCTCCACCGTCAAATCCGAACCCTTCAGACTCGCGCCCAATTCCCGCTGGTCCAGCCACAACCTCAGATCGCTCAGAAAGGCATGCAGATCCGCCACCACCACTTTGAACTCCGGCAGCACCCGGTAAACCCGCTGCCACCCCTGCACAAAAGCCGCAAACCCACCCTCGACACCGGCCGGGCCCGGCTCCTGCGCCGTCCGCGCCAAATCCAGCCATGCGCCGTCCAGGGTGACTTCAACCACAAAAGCCACCCCCGCATGGATCAGGTTCCGTATCACACCCCGCCCCGAATAGACCGTCTGCCCATAGAGCAGGATCTTGAAATCCGCCAGCACCTGGGACATCTGGAGCACGCTCGAGGGAGCGTAGGTTTCAAACACGGCCGCATGCCGCGTGAACCGCAGTAATCGCCCAACCTCAGCCCCCTGGCTGTGGTCAAATACCACCCAGCTGTCTCGTACACCACCGTTCTTGGCTATTGTGCCGCCCATCGCTCGGAGCAGGTATATGCGGAAGCGCGAACAAAAACAAATCAAGACGGACGCAGCTTCCGCGCCAGCCGGCTTTCCCGCCCCGCCGCGATTGGCCAGCCAGATGCTCAGTTTACCGTTGCCTGCTCGCTCGATTCGGATACGGTGACGGCCACACTGCATGAAAGTCCAAGCTGACCGAACGGTCCTCCTCACGGGGGCTTCTGGAGGGCTCGGCATCCACATGACTCGCGCCTTCGCGGAACGGGGAACCAGTCTGGCGTTGGTCGCCCACCCCGGATTTGAGCTCGAATCCCTCTGCCGCGAAATCGATCGACGCGGTTGCCGTGTGGCGGGCTATTCGCTCGACTTGCGCGACCCGGCGCTGCGACGGCAACTCGTGGAGGAAGTCACCGCCACGCTCGGCCCCGTCGATATTCTGGTCAACAATGCGGGCATCGAATTCACCGCGGCCTATCACGACCTCTCCGAGGAGAACCTGCACGACATCATCACCGTAAACCTCGAGGCCCCCATGATCCTGACCCGGCTCCTGTTACCGGGAATGCTCGAGCGCAAACGGGGGCACGTCGTCAACGTTTCCTCCCTCGCCGGCAAGTCCGGACCGGCCTTCCAGGAACCCTACGCCGCGACTAAAGCCGCCCTCTTCGCCTTCACGATGTCGCTCCGCGCCACCTACCAGGGCACCGGCGTGAGCGCATCGACCATCGCCCCCGGCTTCGTGGAAGCTGGGATTTACTCGAAACTCAAGGCCCGATCAGGCCTGTCCGCACCCCCCTGGCTCGGCACGTCGCCCCCGGAAAAGGTCGCCGCGGCGGTGATCCAGGCCGTGGAACGGGACCTGCCGGACGTGATCGTCAATCCCCTGCCCGTGCGCCCGTTGCTGGCCTTCACCGCCCTGCTGCCCCGGGCCGGAGAGTGGCTCTCGAACCGGACCGGCGCAAACGAGTTCTTCCGCAGCCTTAGCTCCGGCTTTTCATGAATTCATCCGCTTCTGCATTCCGGTTGGGAAAGGCATGAAAGACCCGGGCTGAAGCCTCCCCGACCACTCCGATGGAAAGTGAATCCGGCCCAAACCTATGCGAGTCTTCCTCACAGGTGCCAGCGGTTATCTCGGCAGCGTGCTGATAGAACACCTGGCCCGTCTGCCGGAAATCGAGGGCATCACCGGCATCGCCCTCACCTCACCCGGATCCCCCTGGCCAGCCAAGACGAAGTTCGTCCGGATGGACATCCGCTCGCCCGACCTCGCCGCGGTCATGGCCGGTCACGACGCCGTGATTCACACCGCCTGTGTGGTCCTCTGGCCTGCCAGCATGCCGGCAACCGAGCGCGATGACATCAACCGGAATGGCACCCGCAACGTCGCCCAGGCCGCCCTGGCGAACCACGTGCGCCGGTTCATCCACGCCAGCAGCATGGCCGTTTACGACCCCACACTCGCCCGCGGCGCATCGGCGATCCCCGAGGATTTTCCCCGCGGCGCCGGCAACTCGCCGTACTACTACTGGAACAGCAAGGCCGCCGCGGAACAGTTGGTGAGCGACGCGTTCGCGTCCAGCTCCACTCTGCTGACACTCTTCCGTCCCATCTACATCATCGGTCCCCGCAATCGCGCCCTGGTGACCAGCTACCGCCGTAACGCGGTCAACTTCGCAGGCTGCAACCCCCGCCGCCAATTCATCCACGAAGATGACGTCGCCGCCGCCTTCGTCCAGTCCCTGCTCACCGAAATGCCAGGCGCCTTCAACGTCGTCCCCGACGATTTCATCCGGCTGCGCGACGTCTGGAAGATCGTGGGCGCGCGTTTTGTCCCCACCGCGCCGCTGTGGCTCGCCAGCCGGATCGCCGCAGTCAAGTGGAAGTTCTTCGGATCCCCGATCCACCCCTCCTGGATCGAGGACATGCTGATGGACATCACCGGCAGTAACGCCCGATTGAAACGCACGGGCTGGAAACCTCATTATGGCAGCGCCGACGCCCTCTCCAGCGCCGTGTGATCGCCACCGCCCCCAGCCGGCCCGCTCAGAACCGCACACCGCCCGACACCGCCACGGCATGACTGATGAAACCGTAGCGACCGTCGGCCGATTGCCCCACCGCCGATGAAGCGCTTCCGCTCACATTCCGGTCTGGGCCATAGCCAAATTGGTAGGCCACATCGAAAGTGTAACGTTCACCCCGATACCCGGCTCCCACGCTGAAAAAATGCCGATCCTGGTCCGCCACCAGCGGCGTGTAGTTCTCGTCCGGCAGCGAGTTCTCGTTGAAGATGTAGCCGGCACTGACGGACCAACGGTCGCCCAGATACCGCGTCGCCCCGAATTCGTAATACCAGCTCGATTCCCAGTTCAGGACCATGGGGATATCCTGCGGCAGCAACGGGGACCCACCCGCGGCCTGGCGGATGGTCACCGTGTTGAGGCGATCCCATCCGTTGAAATCCGCGTTGAATTCAAAATTCCAGTCCGGGGTCGGGCGATAGGAAATCCCACAGATCACTTTCAGGGGAAACGGAAAATCCGCGCTGGCTTCCGTGCTCTGGCTGAATATCGGCACCGGGAACGGCGCCGGCGGACTGGGCAACGCCACCTCGTTGCGAACATCGGTATGCCCTTCGAATTCCATCGTGGTTGGGCTCCGGAACGACACCCCGAGCGAAACCTTCTCATGCGCCTTCCAAAGCAGGCCCAGGTTGTAGCCCACCGCCCAACTGTCCCCCTTGAATCGAAACCGATCGTTCGCCTGGGTCGGCCAAAGCAAGCCCTGCTGCAGGTCAACCTCGGCATAGTTCACCGTCAGACCCGCGCCCAGCGACAGGGTCGGCAGAATCTCCACCGCCACCACCGGATTGATCGTGAAATACTTGAGCGCCCCTTCAGTGGCCACCGTGCGAAATCCAGTGTCCTGCGGCCATTCCACACTCAATCCAAACGGAGCATATAGCCCCAACCCAAAGCTCACCGGCATCGAGTCCATGCTGTAGGTATAATACAGCTGCGGTATCGCCTGGAGCTTGTCCTGGTTCTCATACTCCTCCCCCGAGGGCGACTCGTAGTCCGGCTCCAGGCTGATGCCATACAGCCCCAACCTCACGTTGTGACCCGCAAGCTGCGTCAGCCCCGCCGGGTTGTAGTAAATCGCCGAGGGATTGTCCGCGGTCGCCACAAACGCCATGCCCCGCGCAATCGCAAACGCGTCCTGATCCGGAAGGTCAAAACCGGTGGCCAACCCCGACGACATGCGCGGCGCCAACCCCATCAGCGCGCACAGGATCGACACAGTTGCCCGCTGCCCGCAAATCGCCCCGATCCCACAATGCCGCTCCTCTTCGATGCCAATGCCGTTGATCCTCATAGTCCAATTCCTATGCCGCCACCGCGTGCCAGATGAATGCGTGCCGCGCGAGCCCGGTCCTGTGATTGCCGTGTTATATCGGATTGCCACCTGCCCACACAAGCGCGGGCTTGTCCCGTTTCCGGCCAGCAACCTTCGCGTCCGCGATCATCACCGGTTCGCCGGACTCGAACGGCTCTGGCCTTGGCGGGACCGGGAGCACGGCCCGTGCCAGCGGTTGCACCTTGAGCCACGCCCAACCCCATGTTACATCGTCTCAAGACAACCAAAGCCACGCCGCCGACCTTAACGTCGCCCGATGCCTGACCCATACCCATGCCATCCATGCGCCCAATCTTACTACTCGCCTTCCTCCTGACCGCGGCCCCCGCGCTCGACGCCTCCGACTTCCAGGCCGGAACCGCCCGACGCAATATCACACCCCAAATCCCGTTCTGGCTCTCCGGCTACGCCGCCCGCACCAACCCCGCCGCCCGCGTCAACCACGATCTCTGGGCCAAAGCCCTCGCCCTCCAGGACCGCTCCGGCACCCGCGTCGTAATCGTCACCACCGACTTGATCGGCCTGCCTCACGAGATCTCAACGGCCGCCGCCAACCAGCTCCGAGATAGATTCCTCCTGCCCCGCGCCAACATCCTCTTCAATTCCTCGCACACCCACGCCGGCCCCGTCGTCTGGCCCAATCTCAGGGTCATGTTCGACCTCAACCCCGCCGACCAGGCCGCCGCGCTCGCCTACGCGCATCGGCTCGCCGACACCCTCGCCGAGGTCGCCTCCGATGCCCTCACCCGGCTCGAACCCGCCCGGCTTAAATACGGCCTCGGCCAGGCCAGCTTCGCCATCAATCGCCGACAACCCGCCTCCGACGGCGTGCGCATCGGCGAAAACCCCGCCGGGCCAGTCGACCACGACGTCCCAGTCCTGCGGATCGAACACCCCCATGGCCCCCTGCGCGCCGTCCTCTTCGGTTACGCCTGCCATAACACCACGCTCGTCGGCCACAATTACGAGATCGACGGCGACTACGCCGGCGCCGCCCAACGCGCGCTCGAGCAAGATCACCCGGGGACCACCGCCCTCTTCCTGATGCTCTGCGGCGGCGATCAAAACCCCAACCCGCGCGGAACCTTCCAACTCGCCGAACAGCACGGCAAAACCCTGGCCGCCGCCGTCTCCGCCACCCTCCACCGCAACCTCGAACCGGTGGATCCCTCCCTCCAGGCCGCCTTCAGCCAAATTCGACTCGAGTTCGCCCCGCACTCCCGCGAAACGTTCGAGACGGAAGCCCAATCCGACCATGTGTTTCGCCAACGACGCGCCCGACTGATGCTCGATGCCTACGATCGGGGTGACCCCGTGCGCAGTGTCGCCTACCCGGTCCAGGCCATCCGCCTGGGCGCGAACCTCGCACTGCTCGGCCTCGGGGGCGAGGTCGTGGTCGACTACGGTCTGGAACTGAAAAAGGAATTCGGCTGCAACCGCCTCGTCGTCGCCGGCTACTGCAACGAGGTCATGTGTTACCTCCCCAACGTCCGCATCCTCCGCGAAGGAGGCTACGAACCGGTCGATTCCATGATCTATTACGGTCAACCCGGCCCGTTCACCGATTCCGTCGAGGCCACCCTCCTCGAGGCGGCCCGCAGCACGCTCTCCCAGGCCGGTTTTGAGCCCGCTCCACCCACAAGCCCCTAGCTCCAGACGTCACCGCCAAATCCCAAATCCCAAATCCCAAATCCGAATACCGAATTCGGAAAGCTCGAAACGGCCGGGAATCTGGCGCGGTCGAGCCAGGCGGAGCCGGGGTTCACCGGTGTTGCCGCACCCCAGCGGGGCGGCCGGCATCAGGGGGAATCAACCGGTCCGGAAGCGAGACTACTACTTGAGTCCGACCTATTGCGCTTATATACACATACGCGTATAAGCGCTGAACCTTATATGCGCATATCAACCATCGCCGCGCTGATCGCCGGCGCTTTGATCCCCGGCTCCCCCGCCCTCGCCCAGATCACCCATCCCTGGCTCAAAAAATACCAAGACGCTTCCTCCTGCACCACCTGCCACTGGAAAGAGGTTAACGGAACCCGCATCACCGCCGCCGACGAAATCATGGAAACTTCCCACTGGACTTGGGAACACCTCGATTCGGCCACCGGCGATAGACTGGGCAAAAAACATGTCATCAATAACTACTGCATCGCCGTCGCCTCCAATGAACCGCGCTGCACCAGCTGCCATGTCGGCATCGGCTGGAAAGACAAGTCCTTCGATTTCACCGACGCCACGAAGGTCGATTGCCTCGTCTGCCATGACACCACCGGCACCTATAAGAAGTTCCCCACCCTCGCCGGCGCCCCCTGGACCGGCCCCGGCACCACCAACTTCGGCGGCGTCACCTGGCAACCGGTCAACCTCCTCGCCGTCGCTCAAAGCGTGGGCAAAACCAGCCGGGCAACCTGCGGCGCCTGCCATTTCTTCGGCGGTGGCGGCGACGCCGTCAAACACGGCGATCTCGATTCCTCCCTCTACAACCCGGATCGCAGCCTCGACGTCCACATGGGCGTGAACGGGCTGAACTTCACCTGCGCCAACTGCCACGAACCGACCGATGGACATCACATCCCCGGCACCTACTATCCCAAGGACACCACCGATAATCAGTCCTGCCAGAAATGCCACACTGCCAGCCCCCATAAGACGGGCGCCGACGCCAACCGTCTCAACACCCACTCCCTGCGCGTGGCCTGCCAGACCTGCCATATCCCCCAGTTTGCCCGGGGCCGCACCACCAAGATCTCCTGGGATTGGTCGACCGCGGGACAAAAGGACGCCAACGGCAAAAACTACGTTCAACGCGACGCCAACGGCGATCCAATCTACGACACCCAAAAGGGCACCTTCACCTGGCAAGACGAGGTGACACCCGAATACGTCTGGTACAACGGCGGCATGACCTACGTCACCCTGGACGACACGATCGACCCGGATCAACTCGTCACCATCAACCAACTCCACGGCAGCCTGCTCGACTCCAAATCGTTGATCTTCCCCGTCAAACGATTCACGGGCGTTCAACCCTACGATGCCGGACGAAATACCCTGGCCGTCCCCCACCTGTTCGGCTCCGACGCCAACGCCTACTGGAAATCGTTCGATTGGAACCTGTCCTTGCAGGCCGGCATGAGTTACGTCGATCGCGAATACAGCGGCCAACTCGGTTTCCTGCGCACCGAAATGTTCTGGATCCAAAACCACATGGTCGCGCCCAAGGAACAGGCGCTCACCTGCGCAAGCTGCCACACCCCGGGCGCCCGACTGGATTTCGCCGCCCTCGGTTACCCGCCCGAGCGTGCCGCCCAATTACAGTCCCTCGCCGGCTTCGCCATCGAGGAAGTCCAGGTGGTCACCCAGGGCTCCGGACTGGAGTTGCATTGGACCGGCACCCCCGGCCACCGATACCAGGTGCAGCTTTCCGCGGATCTCGCCCAGTGGACGGATGCCCCGAATGGCCAACGCGACGCCGGCCTCACCCCATCCGAACTCAGTTGGGCGGATGACGCCGCCGGCAACTTGCGCTTTTACCGTATCGTGCGCACCGCAAATTGATCGCCACGGAACCTTCACCGGCCCCGTCAATCGATTCCGCTTAGCATCCGGGCCGCGTCGGCTTCGCGCTTGATCTGCTGTTTCAAGCTCCCGCACACGTGTTCGCACAGTTCAAAGATCGCGGGATCACTGATGCAATAGAAAGCCGCCGCGCCGGCTTTGCGCCGCCCCACAATGCCGGCGCGCGCCAATTGCTGCAAATGCCGCGAAACGTTGGCCTGGCTCACCCCCGTCGCCGCCACCAGGTCGGTCACATTCCGTTCGCCTATTTCAAGGGCCATGATCAGCTTGAGCCGCGCCGGCTCGCTTAACGCCTTGAACCGACGGGCAATCAGCTCGAGGAGCTGATCGTTGATGGCGGTGTGCTTCGAAGACTTCGTTCCGGCTCTCATGAACAACGCCGACGATGCGGCCAACCCTCGCCTCCCGCAATCCTATTCCGCCCCTTCAAAGCGGGCCCATCGACTCATGCCCGCGCCCACCGCGTCCATTCGCGGTTTCCTCTCCCCATCCGTGTCATCCGTGTGATCTGTGGTTTCCCCTTCCCCGTTCGCGTCCATTCGCGTCCATTCGCGGTTTTAGAACCGAACAGTCACTCGCACCCTCCCACGCCACCATCGCGCGTTTGCGAACCGCGCCCCACCGGTAGTTCCCCAGCACCCCGGTCTCCCGGATCACCCGATGACAGGGAATCAGATAGGCCAGAGGGTTGCTCCCCACCGCGGTTCCCACCGCTCGAGCCGCATTCGGCCGCCCCGCCGCCACCGCCAGCCGCCCGTAACTGACCAGCGTCCCAGGACGCACCCGCAGGAGTGCCCGCCACACCCGCACCTGAAATGCGGTGCCCCGCACGAACCCGCGCAGCGCCGGCTCCGCCTCAGCTCCGCCATGACGCGCGAAGATCCGCTCAGCCAACCGCGCCGCGACCGCGTCATCCCGCCACACCCGCGCCCGAGGCCAGAGCCGCTTCAGCCCGGCCCATTCGACCTCGACATCCCCCGGGTCCAGGAATGACAAATGGCAGACGCCTCGCGGACTTTCGGCAATCAAACACTCCCCGAACGGGCTGGCGGCGAACCCGGCGGATACCGTCCATCCCTCGCCGCCGGATTTCAATTCACCGGGCGAGGCCGCCTCCAGATTCACGCACAGATCATGCAATCGCCCGGGACCGGAGAGCCCCCCCGCCAGCGCCGCGTCCAGCACACTGGCTCCCTGGCTCAACCTCGTCCGCGCATCCGCCAGGGTCAGGCACTGGAGAAAATCCTTCGGAGTAATCCCCGCCCACGCGACAAATAAGCGATGAAAGTGATGCGGGCTGAGTCCAACCAGGTTCGCCAGCGTCGCCAGGTCCGGTTGTTCCGTGTGGCATTCAGCCAGATGGCGAATGACCCGCGCAATCCGCTCGTAATCACTCATGCCCCCACCCTGCCACGGAGGCAGCCCCGCTCCCACCCGTTTCTTGCGCCTTCCGTCGTAGCCTTCGCCACGCGGTTGAGCGGGACTGCGAGAGCTGGAGGGGCGAGCTACGCGAGTCCGCCATTCCGGCGTGCGGCGCAATTCCGACCCTGCCACCGTGGTTGTCCCCACCACCCGGTCCCCCGCGACCGCCCCCGCCCTCGCAAGCCATTGTCACGCGCCCGCAAACAACGCCGCCGCACTCTCGGCACAACCCAGGTTCCGACCGCCCTCGTGGCATTTCGACCACTCGCCCCCCCTCCACCCCCGAACTCGATAAAGCGTCGCAAAAATAAAATCCGGCGACGCCCCGCCCTGCCCCCCCACCAACTCGGCACCCCTGCGCACATTGTCGATCATCCAGGCGGGCAAAGAGAGATGATACGGATTGCGCTCGACTTCCCCGACGTGAAACGTCAGTGCCGTGATCATGTCAGACAGATGCGCCTCGCTGAGCTCAACCATCAGGTTTGGCGCGGCCATCTGCCCCCAGAACTCCGTCTCGACCGTGTAACAGCTCAGCTGATCGCCCAGTTGTCTCAAGGCATCCACCACCAGGTGATGCGTCCCAACGTGCGTGCTGTTCCAGTCCTCGTCGTGCGGCAACAGAATCGCCCGGGGCCGATGCTCCGCCACGATCTCCGCAATGCGCCCCACGCACCGCCCCCAATGCGCCCCATCCCGATCGCGCGTCTTCGGATTGATCCGCTCCAGGCCGCTCGCGGTCGTCTGCACCAAATCGAACCCAATGTATTCACAGCACCGACGCAACTCCTCCAGCCGTCCCTGTTGCCGTTCCTTCTTGCTCCCCTGCGTCACCGCCACGTTCACCACCCGCCACCCAGCCTCCCTCATCAACCGCACCGCCAACCCCCCAATGATCACCTCATCGTCCGGATGCGGCGAAAAAATCATCACCACGGGCGCGCCCGGTTTCATCGACGAGCGAGCCGGCAGCGAAAATGTGCCCAGTGGATAACCCCGCCCTTCCCGGGCCAGCCGGGCATACGTGGAAACAAACTGCTGATATGGATTCATGGTCGTCATCGGATCTCGTGCCATCGGTGCCGCCCTTTTAAACCATCATTCCCCTACAGTCACAATCCCCAATCAATCCCCCATCCCCAACGCGCGCAATCTGTGGCGGACTCCCCGAACGTTCCTTCCACAGATCGCGCGCATCCGGGATCCGTTGTGTTCGGCATTGAAGTTGCCCAAAGAATAGGGGGACAGGTTCGCAGTGCGACTCTTGTAGATTACTGCAAATCAGCTCATTATGGTGTGGAATTGGTGGACAGGTTCGGGGTCCTGTACCCCAGAACAGTGGGACAGGGGGACAGGCTCGGAGTTCTGCGCCCCCCGACAAACCGATCCCTCCCAGGCCGGGCATGATTTTGTCGGCACATGATTCTGTCTCTCGCCGGATAGTGGAGAATACGGGGACAGGTTCGCGGTTTCCCACTTGAGGTCGCCCCGTCCGCGCCGGCCAAACAGTCTGGCCGAAGGAAGCGGGTAAAGAATGGAACAGTCGCAGAAGCTCTCCCGCCCTCACGCACAATCAGCTGCCCGAAAGCCCCGTATTACCGCGCGCAATACCCGGCACTCGGCCGTTGACACCCCCCCGACCTTTGTTAGTCTCACCGCTCCATTTCAGCGGTTAGTTCAACCAAAGAAATCCAACGAAGCGAAACGCAAGACAGTTTATGGCCAAAGCATCCAAAGCTCACAAGCACGTCTATTCATTCGGGAACAAGAAGGCCGATGGCGACGGTTCGATGAAACCGCTGCTCGGTGGCAAGGGGGCAAACCTCGCGGAAATGACCCGCATCGGCCTGCCGGTCCCTCCGGGATTCACCATCACCACCGAGGTCTGCACCTATTACTACGCCAACAAGCGGACTTATCCGAAGGATCTCCAGCCCCAGATCCAGGCCGGCGTCGCCAACATGGAGAAGATCATGGGCACCAAGTTCGGCGACAAGAACGCCATGCCCCTCCTCGTCGCCGTCCGCTCCGGCGCCCGCGATTCCATGCCGGGCATGATGGACACCATCCTGAACCTCGGCCTGAACGACGAAACGGTGCTCGCACTGGTCAAGGCCACCAACAACGAGCGGTTTGCCTGGGATTGCTACCGCCGCTTCATCCAAATGTACGGCGACGTCGTCATGGGCGTCCAGAAACTCCCCTCCGAAGACCACGAACCGTTCGAGGTCGTCATCCACAACCTCAAACACGAGCGTTACCACGCCGATATCGAAGACACCAAGCTCACCGTCGATGACCTCAAGGAATTGGTGGCCCGCTTCAAGGGCCTCGTCAAAGAACGCACCGGCAAAGCCTTCCCCAACAACCCGTGGGACCAGCTCAACGGCGCTGTCGGCGCTGTCTTTGGCTCCTGGATGAACGACCGAGCGATCGTCTACCGCCGCAAATACAACATCCCCACCGAATGGGGAACCGCCGTCAACGTCCAGGCCATGGTCTTCGGCAATACCGGCGAAAACTCCGGCTCCGGCGTCGCTTTCACCCGCGACCCCGCCACCGGCGAAAAGGTCTTCTACGGCGAGTTCCTCATCAACGCCCAGGGCGAGGACGTGGTCGCCGGTGTCCGCACTCCGGAACCGGTCGCCCAACTCAAGAACCACATGCCCAAGGCCTACACCGAACTCGATAACATCCGACGCACCCTCGAATCTCACTTCAAGGATGTCCAGGACTTTGAGTTCACCATCCAGGACGGCAAGGTCTTCATGCTCCAGACCCGCAATGGCAAACGCACCGGCCTCGCCGCCGTCCGCTTCGCCATCGAAATGGAAAAGGAAAAGCTCATCGATTGGAAGACGGCCATCCGCCGCGTCCCGGCCGATCAACTCGACCAGGTGCTCGCCCCGGTGTTCGACCGCAAAGCCATCAAGGCCGCCAAGTGCATTGCTAAAGGACTCCCGGCCGGTCCCGGCGCCGCCAGCGGCAAGATGTATCTCAACGCCGACCGCGCGGAGACCGCGGCGGGCAAGGGCGAAAAGGTCCTGCTCGTTCGCAATGAAACCTCGCCCGAAGACCTGCGCGGCATGATCGCCGCCGAAGGCATCCTCACCGCCAAGGGCGGCGTCAGCTCGCATGCGGCGCTCGTCGCCCGCCAGATGGGCAAGGTCTGCGTCTGCGGCGCCAGCGCACTCCAAATCGATTACACCGCCAAAACGGTCACGGTCGACGGCACGGTCTACAAGGAGGGCGACTCGATCTCCATCAACGGCACCGCCGGCGAAGTTTACCCCGGCGATATCAAGACCGCTGCTTCCGAAGTCGTTCAGGTCCTGGTCGAAAAATCCCTCAAACCCGAGGAGAGCACGACCTATCAGCTGTTCCAGAAGCTCATGAACTGGTGCGGCAAAGTCAGCCGCCTCCAGGTCCGCACCAACGCCGACACCCCCGAGCAGACCGCCAACGCCGTGGCCTTCGGCGCCAGCGGCATCGGCCTTTGCCGAACCGAACACATGTTCTTCGAAGGCAATCGCATCGACGCCATGCGCGAGATGATCCTGGCCGAGAAGACTGACGACCGGAAGAAAGCCCTCGCCAAGCTCCTCCCCTACCAACGCGAGGATTTCATCGGCATCTTCACCGAACTGAAGGGCCTTCCGGCCACCATCCGGTTCCTGGATCCGCCGCTGCATGAGTTCCTGCCGCACGACCAGGCCGCGCAAAACAACCTCGCGGAAAAACTCGGCGTTTCCGTCGACAAAATCTGCCAGCGCGTCAAGGAACTCCACGAGTTCAATCCCATGCTCGGTTTCCGCGGCTGCCGACTTGGCATCGGTTATCCCGAAATCTCCGAGATGCAGGCCCGCGCGGTCTTTGAAGCCGCCGCCGCCGTTCAAAAGAAGGGCATTAAGGTCAAACCCGAAATCATGATCCCCCTGGTCGGCTTCAAGAAGGAACTCGATCTCCAGGTCGAGCTCGTCCATCGCGTCGCCCAGGAAGTCATGAAGGAACAGAAGGTCAAACTCAGCTACCTGGTCGGCACCATGATCGAAGTCCCCCGCGGCGCACTCACCGCGAAGGAAATCGCGGAAACGGCCCAGTTCTTCAGCTTCGGCACCAACGACCTCACCCAGACCTGCCTGGGCATGAGCCGCGACGATTCCGGCTCGTTCCTGCCTCGTTACCAGGAACTCGAAATCGTTAAACAAAATCCGTTCGCCTCCATCGACCAGACCGGCGTCGGTCAACTCATGCAAATGGCCGTGCAAGGCGGCCGCGTAAGCCGGCCCGACATCAAGCTCGGCATTTGCGGCGAACACGGTGGCGACCCGTCCTCCGTGAAGTTCTGCCACCGGATCGGGCTCAACTACGTGAGCTGTTCTCCCTATCGCGTGCCCGTCGCGCGGCTCGCCGCGGCCCAGGCTGCCCTCGAAGAGGAAGCCGCCGCCAAACCGGCCAAGAAACCGGCGAAGAAGAAGTAAACCTTGATTCAACGACCGCCAGAGCTTGCCTCGGCGGCCCTTCCGATCTGACAGCCGCTTCGGTCAACTGAAGCGGCTGTTCCATTTCCATAACCAAGGAAAACAGAGTGACCGGCTCAAGATCAGGAGTGACGGACAGAGTTCAAAACAGGGTGACAGGTTCGAGATCCGGAGTGTCGGACAGAGTTCAATACAGGGTGACAGGTTCGAGGTGTGGAGGGGTGGTTCCTTGCCCTTGAAGTCAGTCCAGGAGTCACTTGCGCCG
>JAHDYP010000114.1 GCA_023383055.1 Verrucomicrobiota bacterium
TTTGAAGCCCTTCATTTCGACCCTGGGTGGGTCAGTTTGAGTGACCGCTGACACTTTGGATTTCGGTCGCCGATGAGGAGAAGATGCCCGCGTCCCAGGGGTCACCCATTAGAGGTTCCGTCAAGACACAAAAATTCCGCCCAGACCGATAAATCGGACTCTCTCGTCCAACCGTTCTTAAACGGGTAACCAGCGCCGCCGCCAAGCCGTTCTCGCCGACCCGATTCTCGTCGCTTGTCTGTTTCAGTCACCCATCTGGTTTGCAGTCGCCTGGCCGCGGCCGATCCGCTGACCCTGCGCCCTCTCCGCTTGCGCGGAACCAGAGAACCGTTTGTACCGCACCGCCGCCCATTCAGTCACCATGGTTCGCCGGTTCGATCACTCGACCCGGCTCCCAGACCCTTGGGGGCTGACGGTGGGGGCAGAACAAGCTCAGGGCTTCACGCCGTCCCCAGCAGGAAGGCCACCGCTGCCAATCAGATCCCTGGTTTCACCAGACCCCTTCCAGGCTCGCGGCAGCCCCCTGCACATCATCCAAAGAGCATCGCTTCGTCAAAATCCTTCCCGCGCATCACATGCCAGGCCGCCTTGGCCAGCTTGCACGCCAGTGCCTTCATCGCCACCGGCACGTTCCGACGCCGCTTCTTGCGCTCGTACCACGCCGCAATCCGCGGATAAAACCGAATCGCGTACACCGCCGCCTCCGCAAACGCCCAACCCAGATACGGATTGCCGTTCTTGCGGTTGTTCTCGCCCTTCTTCTTCCCATTGGATCGTCGCTCGCTCTTCACCGTCCGACAGTACGACGCGGAGTCGCCCGCGCTGGCAAAACGCCCAAACTCCCCGCTCTCCAGCACCACCACCAACCCCAGCACCGGTCCGATCCCGGGCACCTGCTGGATGCGCGTATACTCGGCCTTGGGCTTGACCGCTTGGCGCACCGTTTCCTCGATCCGCCGCGCCACCTGGTCTTGCTGCCGCAACACCCCCAAGAGACTCTCCACCTGTAAGCGCGTAAACCGATCCAACGCTAACGCCTCCACTTCCGCCTCCGTCCACTGCTTGAGCTCATCTGCCCCCGGACAGGCCAGCCCGTGCCGCGCAAACAGACTCTCCAAGCTCAAGAGCGACTGCGTCCGTTGACCCACGATCAACATCCGCCGCCGCAGCGCATCCCGGATCGGTCGTGTCTCCCGCGGATACACGTAGCTCTCCGGCAGAATGCCCAGCCGCATCTGCTCGGCGATCCAACCCGCATCGCTGGCGTCGTCCCCCACTTTGAGCCCGCTATACTGATCCATCTTCGCCGGATTCGCCAAACGTACATCCCGGCCCTGGCTCCGCAGTCCGTCCACAAACCAATACCAATTATACGTCGATTCCACCGCCACTTGTTTGACCCGATCCCCATACGGCTTCAGCGCCGTGTTCACCGCCGCCAGGTTCGCCTTCACGCGTCGTTCCATCACCCGTTGGCCCGTGCCATCGCACAACGTCAGAAAAACGTTGTTCCCGTGCAAGTCGGCCCCGCAGTATAGTTCGTTCTGAGCTTCGGCGGTCTGCATCTGTTTTCCTTTCGCTTGGTTCTGGTCCAAGCGGAATGATGCCTCAACCGGAGCTCACTTCAAAACCTCTAGATGGTTATCAGATCCGCTTATTGTATAGTGCCGCCCACCGGGCCGGTCGCAGGCAATGCTTCGATCAATCGCTGGGTCGCAGCTAACAAAAAGCGGATCTGACCCCTACTCATGATCACGGTCACTCTGCTTCGATTATGCCCGGTGCGGTTGACGGGCATCGGGCTGCAGCAGGTGTTGAAAGGGGCGGGCGGAGGTGTCGCAGATCGCGCGGAGTCGGCGGAACCGCTCCGTCGCCTCGCGAGCCAGGAACGCCCGGCGTGCGGTCCGGTCCGGGGTGACGGCCTCGTTCCAAAATGCCCGTCCGGCCATGACGCCGGAGGCGCCTGACCGGCAGGCAACCTCGGCCTGGCGCAGGAAGACATCCCATGCAACGCCGCCCGAAAGCAGCACCCAGGGCACCGCGGAAGCCTCGGTGAGCTCGAGGCAGGCGTCCTCCCAGGCAAGCTCATCAGGTTGCTCCGTGACCTTCAGCGGGAATTCCGCTTTCAGAACATCCACGCCCAGCGGCACCAGTCGCCGGGCGGTCTCGACGACGGCTCGTCTGCGGGCTTCGGAGGGCAACGGGGTGGCCGGCGAGTCCGGAGTAATGGAGAGCGGCTCGAGGTAGAGCGGTAATTGCTCGTGGACACAGGCGTCGGCGATGCCGCGGACCAACTGCTCGACCCGAGCGGCGCTGGCAGCCTGGGGATGATAGTAGACCAGGAGTTTGGCGCCCGCGGCGCCGATGCGGGCGGTGTCCGTCACCGCCCAGTTGGGCGCCAGGCCGGTGGAGACATTGGCCGGATCGCCGGTTGAACCGGTGTCCTGGGCCACGATCAATCCCGCGCGCCCGGGCAGCACGGCGCGGCGGAGACAATGCGGCACCCCAATCTCCGGATCGAGCAGGACCGCCGAGGCCTGCGCCGCCAACTCGCGAACGATGTCTTCCTTCAGTTCGGCCAGGGCCGCGTCCGGATCGTTCGACGGGGCGAGCCGGGTCAGGGCGCGACGGAGCGGTCCGCGGTGGTCGATGGCCAGCACGGTGAACGTGCCGCGTTCGCTGGCGGCCTGGTGCAGGCGCCGCCATTTACCGAGGGAGAGACGCTTCACGATCGCTCGATTTCCGCCAGGGTCACGGGACGTTTAAGCTCCCACGATTTCCGGGCGGCGATGGCCATGACCACCGGAATGCGGCCTTCCTCGCCCGAGAGGGGCGAAGGTCCCCCACGGCGCGCGGCTTCGACGAACTGTTCCATCTCGAGCAGGTAACTGCTGAGATACCGTTCCATGAAAAAATTCAACGGGAGATCGCGTCGCACCATCTTGGCCCCGCTCAGAATGGCGGTGTTGGGGTAGTTGTTGTCAATCCGAGCCGATCCTCCGCTGCCAAAAACCTCCACGCGCTGATCGTAGCCGTAGACCGCCCGTCTGCTGTTTTCGATCACCCCGACCGCGCCCTGGGCAAATTCGAGGAGGATGGTGGCGGTGTCGATGTCGCCGGCTTCGCCGATCTTCGGATCCACGAGGGCGGCGCCGGTGGCGTAAAGCCGCACCACCTCGTCGCCGACGAGAAAGCGGGCCATGTCGAAGTCGTGGATGGTCATATCCGTGAAGATGCCGCCCGATTGCCTGATATAGCTGAGGGGCGGCGGTGCCGGATCCCGGCTGATGAGGTGCAATTGGTGCGGAGTGCCGATCTCGCCGTCGACGACCGCGCGGCGCACGCGGCGGAAGTTGGCGTCGAAACGGCGGTTGAATCCGACCTGGAAGACGACCTGGGCCTGGCGCACGGCGGCCAGCGCCCGGTCAATCCGGCCAAGGTCGCTGTCGATCGGTTTTTCGCAGAAGATGTGCTTGCCCGCGGCGGCGGCGGCCAGGATCACTTCGAGGTGGGTGTCGGTGGGGGAGCAGATCAAGACCGCATCCACGTCCGGATGATCGGTTACCCGACGATAATCGGCGGTGGCTTCGGGGATCTGCAGGCGCGCCGCGCAGTCCCGGGCGACGGCCTCATGGGCGTCAGCCACGATGACCAAGGCCGCCCCGGCGAGATGCCGCTGGAGATGTTCGGCGTGCACGCGCCCGATGCGTCCCGCGCCCACGAGGCCCAGTTTGAGGATTCGATCTTCCATGATTATCAAGCTCCAATGGACCGCAGGTATTCACGATTGCGCAGCGCGCTTGCTTTCGGGGTGCCCAGACCGGGCAGGACATCCTGTTCCACCAGAAGCCATCCGCCATAGCCCCTGGCCTCGAGTCGACCCAGAACCTCGGAGAAGTCCACCACCCCCTGGCCCAGTTCGCAGAACACGCCCTGACGCACCGCGGCGAAGTAATCCCACCGCCGGGCGCGCGCTTGTCTGGCCACGGCTCCGCTGCAGTCCTTGCAGTGAACATACCAGGTCCGGGCCGCGAATCGCTCGAGGCCGGCCGTGGCGCTCTGGGGATCGTACTCTCCCGAGCCATAGGTGTAGTGGCCGGTATCGAAGACCAGACCGAGCAACCCGGGATCGGTGCGCGCCAGCAGTTGCGCGATTTCATCCGGCGTTTCCACGTAACCGGCGCAATGATGATGGAAAACCGTCGGCAACCCGGTCCGCGTTTTCACCGCCCGCGCAATGCTTTCGGCCCCGCGCGCGAACACCCGCCATTCGGCTTCGGATAACCCCATCTCCGGTTGAACGCGCCCGGCGTTTTCGGTCCGCATCGGTTCGGTGCCATTGTCATCGGCCAGCACCAGAAACGGGGCGGTGTCGGATTTGGACCGGAGCTGAACCGCGGCGAGGAGCTGCGCCACGCGCAGCGCTTTGGCTTCGCCGTCGGCATGGGCTCCCGGATGTTTCAGAGCCACCGGCACGAACGCCCCGAGCAGGGTGAGACCACGGCGGTGGAGTTCCTCCTGCAGCGCGGCGGGATCGGTGGGCATGTAACCCCAGTCGCCCAATTCGGTGCCGGTGTAGCCGGTGGCGGCCAGTTCATCGAGCATTTGGCCAAAGCCGATGGCCTTGCCTTCGAGCCCGTCGAATTCGAGAGACCCCCACGAGCAGGGGGCGTTGCCTACACGCCAGTTGGTCATATGCCGCATTCCGTATCCGTTACCTGAGACTTCGTCGCAAACTTGGTCGTAACCCCGGCTCAAACTTGCCGCGCTTCAAAAAACAACCGTTCCTCCACCCGCTTGGCGGCCCAGGCTTTCCGAGCCTCGCGCACCGACTCCATTTCGCTGACTTCGGCCGGGGGCACGTCCCACCAGGAATCGTAGCCCCCCACGCCGACATAACGGTCGCTCGGCACGCAGATCACCGTGGTTTCCCGGTTGGCGTGGGCGGCCTTTAAGGCGGCGACGAAGTCGTCGTAGGTCTTGCATTCGATGACGTGCGCCCCGAGGCCCCGGGCGGTCAGCGCGAGATTCACCGGCAGCGGGCGAACCGCGCCGCCGGGTTCGTCGCCTGGCAACTTGCCGTTTTCGGGATAGACGTAGCGGGTTCCGAATCCCTGTTGGCCCAGCGAGCGACTGAGCCCGCCGATGCTGTTGAAGCCGGAGTTGTCGACGAGCACCACCGTGAGTTTGTATCCTTCCTGGATCGACGTGACGATTTCGTTGCCGAGCATCAAGTAACTGCCGTCGCCGACCATCACATAAACCTCGCGGGAGGGATCGGCCATTTTGATGCCCAGCCCGCCGGCGATTTCGTAGCCCATGCAACTGTAGCCGTATTCGAGGTGGAAATGCTTCGGATGCTGGCAGCGCCAGAGCTTGTGCAGGTCTCCGGGCATGCTGCCGGCCGCGTTGATCATCACGCCGTTGGGGTCGCCCAGCGTGTTGACGGCGCCGATCAGTTCGCCCTGGCTCGGCAACGGTTGGTTCCGGAGGGCGTAGATCCGGTCCACCTCGGCCTCCCACTCGACGTGCAGCTTCTCGCATTCGGCCCGGTAGGCGGCCGGCACCTGGTAGCCCGCGATCAGCGTGAGCAGTTCCTCGAGAGTGACCCTGGCGTCGCCCGTGAGCGGCAGGCCCTGATGCTTGCAGCCGTCAAACTCGGTGACGTTGATATTGATGAACCGGACGTCGGGCGCCTGGAACGCCGTCTTGCTCGCGGTGGTGAAATCGCTGTAGCGCGTGCCGATCCCGATGACCAGATCCGCCTGTCGCGCCGCCACATTGGCCGCCCGCGTGCCGGTCACGCCGAGGGCGCCAAGGTTCAGCGGATGATCGAAACGCAGGCTGCCTTTGCCGGCCATGGTTTCGCCCACTGGAATGCCCGTGCGATTCACCAGCTCCTTGAGCGTCTCCGTGGCGTCGCTGTAAATCACACCGCCACCGGCCACGATCATCGGGCGCTTGGCCTGCCGGATCGCGGCCGCCGCCTGCTCGAGCGCCCGCCGGTCCGCCCGATTCCGGCGGATTGACCAGACGCGTTTCTCGAAAAACGCCGTGGGATAGTCGTGCGCCTCCGTCTGGGCATCCTGGGGCAGGGCCAGGGTCACGGCGCCCGTTTCGGCGGGGCTGGTCAACACCCGCATGACTTCGGGCAGCGCGGTGAGGAGTTGATCGGGGCGATAGAGCCGGTCCCAGTAACGGCTCACTGGCTTGAAACAATCGTTCACCGAGATGTCCTGGGACTGCGTCGACTCGAGCTGTTGCAGGACCGGGGCGACGTTGCGCCGGGCAAAGATGTCGCCCGGCAGCAGCAGGACCGGCAGCCGGTTGATCGTGGCGACCGCCGCCCCGGTGATCATGTTGGTGGCGCCGGGGCCGATCGAGGAGGTGCAGATGAGCGTCTGCAACCGGTTCTTCATCTTGGCGTAGGCCACGGCGGTGTGAACCATGGCCTGTTCGTTGCGGCACTGGTAATAGCGCAGCGCGGGATACTGCTGCAGCGCCTGGCCAATCCCGCCGATGTTGCCGTGGCCGAAGATGCCGAAGCAACCGGCAAAGAAAGGTTGCGTGACACCGTCGCGTTCAACGTGCTGCCGGCTCAGGAATTTCACCAGCGCCTGCCCCATCGTGAGTCGTTCCGTCTGGTTATTCATAGGTGGTTGTCGTTTCGAGATCCGTTCAGTCCAGTCCGCCCCGCGCCTCCACAAACGCCAGCACCTCCGCCAGCGTCGGCATGAAATTGGCACATCCGTGCCGCGTCACCACAATCGCCCCGCACGCATTCCCCAGCCTCGCGGCCTTTCGCCAGCCCCAACCCTGGAGATGGCCGTAAAGGAAACCGGCCGCGAACGCGTCCCCCGCCCCGAGGACATTGGCGATTTCGACCGGGTAACCGGGGGCTTCGATCGTCTCGAGGCAACCGTCCGGCCGGCGCAGATGCACCCGGGCGCCATGCTCCCCGCGCTTCTGCAGCAGGGCGCGCGGGCCCAAGCCGAGCAGCACCTTCACGGCGGCATCGACGTCGCCCCGCACCCGGGTGTCCGAGATTGAATCCGACCTCTGAACCTGGCCGACGTCCGAGAGCACCGCCGCCCGAATCTCGTCCTCGGTTCCCATGACGATGTCCGCCAGGCGCAGGGCGCAGCGCACGGTCACCCCAAAAGCGCGGGGATCGTGCCACTGGTCGGGGCGAAAGTCGAGATCCAGCGCCACCTCCGCGCCGGCGGCGCGGGCGCATTCGGCGGCGAAGAGGGTGGCGCTGCGGCTGGGGTCCAGGCATAGGTTGGTGCCCGCGAACTGGAACATACGGCAATCGGTCACCGGCGCCGCGAGCACGTCGTCGATCGTGAGTTCGATATCGGCGCAACCCTGGCGGTAATAAACCAGCGGGAACTTGTCGGGCGGCTCGATCCCCAGCACCACGGCGCTGGTGCGGTGTTTGGGTTTGCGCGGAATGAACCGCGTGACCACACCCTCGCGTTCGAGAAATTGGAGGATGAAATCGCCGACTGGATCCATGCCGAGGGCTGTGAGCAGGGCCGTGTTCAGTCCCAGCCGGCGGCCGCCCACGCTGATGTTGGTGGGCGATCCGCCCACATAAGCGGCAAAACTCCCGATGTCCGGAAACTTCGCGCCGACGTCATTGCTGTAAAGGTCGATCGATGACCGGCCCATGTGAACCGAATCGTAAGTGCGCGGCGTGTGAGTCATGGGATTGGCGGGGACGCTGGTCATCGGGGATCAGTAAAGCGGGAGTCGCTTGTCCGTGTCGCGATAGGTTTGTTTGACCCAGCTGAACCGCGGATCGTCCTGGTTGGCCAGGCTCTGGGCGCTGCCGGCCAGCACGTTGAGATAGTAGGTGGTGTAACCGGGCATCGACACCACCGGATGATAACCTTCCGGGATCAGCACCGCGCAATTGTGGCCGGGCCGAACCAGCGCGTCAATCGGTTGCCCGGCCTGGTGCAAAGGCGATCGCTCGTCCGTGTAGACCCACTGACACGCAAAGCCACCCTCGGGCTGGAGCTGGTAGAAGTAGACTTCCTCCAGATCGGCCTCGAGCAGCGCGCCGTCCGGACCCTCGATATGCCGGTCGTGTTTGTGCGGCGGGTAGCTGCTCCAATTGCCGCCCGGGGTGTAAACCTCGACCAGCACCAGCCGATGGACCGGCGATCCCGGCGGCAGCAGGTCGTTGATCTGGCGGCTCACATTGTCCCCTCCGCGAATGCTCCGGCTCACCCGGTCCGGCCGGATCAGGAACGGCGCGTGATCCCGGTCCGTGGGCACCCAGGCTACGGCGAATTCCCCCGATTCCTCGGCGGTTACGGTGAACTCGGTCTGCCGCGGCAGATACAGGGCATGCGCCCCGCCCTGGAAAACGTCACGCCGGCCACCCACCGCGGTCCAGCGGCCGCGGTTCGACTCAATGCTGAATCGGCCGCATAGATCGACGAACGCCAACTCGAAGTCCGTCACCGCGAAGGACCAGGTCCGATCCTTGGCCAGGCGGCGAACTTCGAAGTGGATGTAATCCCAGCCGGCGGAACGCGGCGTGATCCGTTGGACCAGGTCCGGATCGCGGGGATCGGCGGCAGGATGAACCAGCAGGTTGTCCGCGGTATATCGCATGGATCGAAAACGTTCGCCGGAGCCTCGTCCGCGCTTCAGTCGCCGGCATACCGATAGTTGAACCGACCCTCCGGCGCGGCGTCGCCATTCACGTAAAAATCGAAGAGATCGCCCGGCTGTTGCGCGTGGTCGATCCATTTGAAGTCGAACGCTGCCGCGGTCCCCGCCCCGCTCAAGCCGAGCGCCGCCCGCGGAATCGCCAGATGCAGGCTGGTGCCCTCCGCCCGGAATCTGATTTCCGTCGGGTTCCCCCAACCCCAGCCCCCGGTGTGTTTCTCGAGCCAGGTAATCCCCTCCCCCGCGACCGTGCGGTTGACGATGTAGTCATAGCCTTCCCAGCCGGTGGCCTGTTGCTGGTCGGCATCGATCAGCAACCACATCCAGTTGGGACCAGCGGAGGGGGTCAACGGTTCCCGGGTCCGGACGTGGAAATAGAGATGCCGCGCGTCGCGGGCGACCTGGCAGGCCACGATGTCGTTGCGTCCGCTCCGATTGGCGTAATGCAATTTCAACACGCCCCGATGATCGCGCGGCAGGGTGTCGCCCACGGCATCGGTGTGGACCGGCCGCACCTCACGCCACTGATCGAAGGGACCCTCGAGCCGGATCGTCGCCGGCCCGGAAGCGGTGGGCAGAGACGGCGCGCCTTTGTAGCGCCGGACGTTGGCGACGAGTTGGAGATAATAATTGTCGCCATGCCCGCCGCGCATCGGCTCGATGTCGCGGCTGAATTCCTGGTCCAGTTGATCCACAAAAACCAGCGGTCCGTCGGGCGTCCCCCAGCGACCGGCGATCCACTCGTTCCAGCCGGTCACCATGGCGAACGGCGGGTTCAACTCGAAGACCCGCCGCCACTGTTCCTGGAAATTGTGGCCCCAGTTCACCGCCCCCGGCGTGGGGTCCTGTCGGCCGTCATGAAAACTGCGTCCCCGGGCGTTGCCATCGCTCATGTTGGTGACCTGGCCGTCGGCCTGGCGGAGGTTCTGCGCCACCGAGACATTCACCTGCTCGGGGCGGCTGGGGTCCTCGGTATACCCGTAAGGCTGGGGAAAGGTGGCCTCCCAATGCCAGGCGTAAGGGGTGTTGGTAAGGGTGAACGGCCAATGCGCCCGGCGCAGGGTGAAGAAGTCCTGCCACTCGGGACGGGCCTCGGCCGGGTCACACAGCAACAGCGGTTTCCCCTGCCAGTGAAACCAGAGATCCCGATGTTTTCCCGGCTGGTACAGCTCCCGATAAAGCCGGTCGGCCGTCTGACCCGGCTGCGTATTCACCATGAAAGCGAGCTGCGGCGTGCGGCCGCCCTCGCGCCGCACTTGCTCGAAGGTGGCGCACAAGGCCAGGTAAACGTCACGGTAGGTCTGCGCATTGGTGGCGTCGAAGATCAGCGTGTCCACCCCCGCATCGGCTAGCCACTGGGCATGCCGCCGCAACACCCAGGGATCGTCATTCGCGTAATAACCGACCAACGGCTCCGCCCAGTAGTGGTAAACGCCGACCGGTCCCCACCACGGCGATCCCGGCTGCTTCAGGGCTTCCGGATCCCGTGCCAGGATCTGGGCGACGTTGTACGGCTCGCCACCCGGCGCGCCGGCGCGCACCTCGGTGCTCTGCCAAAGGAAGTAGAAGATGCCGACAAACCGGTCGGGGCGTGGCGCCCCCACCTCGGTCGCCAGGGGCAGAGCCCGCCCCAAGCCGTCCGTGGCCGGCCACGGCGTGCCTGGGTTCGAGTCGGTGGTATTGGCAGCGACCGCGCCACAGCAGGCACTGCCGAGGAGGAATATTAAACCGGGTCGTAATTTCACCGCGTTTCCTGTTTCATGGCGACGGAACTCTCAGGCTGTTGAGGTAGCGCTGATAGCCCTCGGCGCCGAGTAATTGACTCACCGACTCCTGCTGCGCGATCCGCATCGCTTCGAGGCGCACCGCCTTTTCGTCCGGCGAGAGCGACGTGTCGTTCCGGATTTGTGCTTCCTCGATTTCCGTCAGCCGATAGATCGCGGCCAACGGCAGGATCCGATCATCCGGGACACCGGCCGCCGCCGCTACGCCCCTGGCTTGCTGGTACAACGGGTTCCGCACAAGTCGATACTCCTCGTAGCGCTCTTCCCCCAGGACCTGCCGCAACACGCGCTCCCGTTCCTGCTCGAGGTCCGACCGGCGTTTCAAGGAGTCGGCGCCGCCCGCGCCGCTCGTGGTCCCCAGTTCTTGTCCCAGTGGATCGATGGCCCGGAACAGCGCCCGGAATTCCTCGGGGCTGGTATCGACGCCAGCCAACCGCCGCCGGAGATCCGTCGCCTCTTGCGAGTATCTCAGCAGGTATTCCTCGAGCGCCTCCGGAGGCAGGACGGCGGCCAGGGCCCCGCGGGCCTCCGCCCGCAACCGCGCCAACTCGGCCGGGTCGGGCTGTTCCCCTGCCGCCTCGCGCGCGGCGAGGTATTCGCTTTGGCGCTGCAATGCCTCTCGTTCGATCCGCTGGACCGCCCGTTTCATCTCGGCCGACAGCGCGCCCAGGACCGCTCCATCCAACGGCACCAAGGTTTCCAGCGAGGGCAGCGGGTAATCCATCGATTCCCATTCCGGGCCCAGCAACCGCGACAGCAAGGCCCTCCGTTCATCCTCCAACTCGCGGATCCTGGCCACCGCCGCCCAGGCCACCGCCGGGTCGGGTTCGGACCGCCACCATTGTTGGGACGCCGTGACCACTTCCGAGGTGCGGCGACGCGCGAACATCTGGGTGACCTCGGCAACAATGATATCGCGGATGGTCGATTCCGGGCAGCCAATCAGTCGGAGGTTGGCGATGTAGGTCGGGTAATCCTCGGACTCAACGTCGCTCCAGACGAAGTTCTGCCGCCGGACCACGACGTTGGTGCGCACCAGGCCGTTGTTTGCCTCCGCCGGACCCGGCCCGGGAACCGGAGTGGCGGGCTCGGAGTCGCTCTGGAGCAGGGACCACAGCACCGCGAGCAAGGCCGCATTTAGAACCAACGAGAGCAGCAATGGCGCTCTTCCGCGCATAAGTCCCATACTCGGGGCAAAGGCCAACCCCGGCAAACCCAAAGTGGCGAAGCCCGACAGACTTTCAGCGCCATCGCCAGTAGGCCCGCCTGATGCGAGTCCAAAGGCCCCGACGCAGGCTCTGGCTCAGCCGTTCCTGCGCCGGCCCAACCAGGAGCGCGTGTGCCTCGCTTAAGATCGCCGGAATCCGCGCCGCAAACGGGCTCCCGGTGAGCACGGAGCCAAGCTCGTAATGGCCCGCCTTCGCGGCGTTCTCGCCGGGAAACCAATGGTCACCCCGCCCCAGCAGGTTGTAGCGCATCCTGCCCCATTCGACGAGACCCAGGCCCTTCGCATAGGTCCACAAACGCAGGATCTCGCGCAGGTTGATCTCGCCCGGCACCGCGACATACTCCGGCACCCCTTCAAACCAGCGCCGGCACCAATCCGCACCCAGCACCCGATCCATCTCCGACCGCAACCGCGATTCGATCGGACGAATGGCTTCGGCCACGCGGTCATACGACTCGAGCGCCCGGACGTGCTCCTCGAAATCCCCGGGACGGGCCGCGCCGATGCTCAACGTGTGCACCTCCGGCCGGGCCAGACAAAACAAGTCGTTGAATTGCATCGGGGTCAGCGGCGCGCACCACTCCTTTAGCGGCGGGGGCGGCGCGTAGAGTTTGCCCCCCTTGTCGTTCGGACTGATGATCAGCACCCCCATGTCCCGTCGCGCCGCCGCGGCCACGGCCGGCCAGTTCAATTCGTTGACGAAATACCAGTGCAGATTCACATAGTCGAATTCCCCGCTCTCGACCGCTTCAAGAATGAGGTTGGTCGTGGCGTGCGTGGAAAAGCCGATGAACCGCACCCGGCCCTCTTTCTGCAGGGCCCGCGCCGCTTTGAGGCAGCCCCCTTTGCGCAGCGACCAATCGAGCAGCTTGCGGTTGTTGACCCCATGCAAGGCCAGCAGATCGACCCGGTCGAGCCCGAGGCAACTCATCGACTGTTCGAAGATCCGCCGGAACTTCCGGGCACTGGCCTGTGGCGCGATCTTGGTCTGCACCACGATTCGGTCGCGCGGCAACCGCGGCAGCACGCGGCCCAACTGCATTTCCGACGAGCCGTAGCCCCGGGCGGTTTCGAAATGATGGATGCCCAGTTCGAAGGCGCGGTGCACCACCGCCTCCAGGTTCGCCTGCTGCTCCTTCGGCACCGCGGCCGGATCCACGTCGGTCCACCGGTATTGAAAGCGCATCCCGCCGCAGGTCAGCACCGGCAACTGCAGCTCCGTCCGGCCAAATCGCCGGTATTTCATCGCGGGCAGGGTGGCCATGCTACACGACGAACTCAAGTTCCGGCACCCGTGGGATCAGCCCCGCCCGGTGCGCCTGACCCAGAAACCGGCGGATCGATTCCCGCCCCCGCTCGCCGTAGTCCAGGGTCCAGTGATTTACATACATCCCGACAAACCGATCGGCCAGTTCCCGGCCCATATCCCGCGCGTATCGCAGCGCATGATCCACCGCCTCCGACCGGTGCTCAAGGCTGTACCGGATGCTCTCGGTCACGATCCCCGCGACGCGGCGCCGCAACTCCGGCTCGAACCGCTTGTGAATCACATTGCCGCCCAGTGGCAGTGGCAACCCCTCGTTCTCCCGCCTCCACCACTGGCCCAAATCCTCGCACACCGCCAACCCCTCCCGGGCGTGGGTCAGTTGCCCCTCGTGAATGATCAACCCCACCTCCGCGTCGCCCCGCCGCACCGCCGCGAAGATCTGGTCGAACGGCACCACGACATGGTTGATCTCGGCCGCCTGTCGGCCCAGCCACAATTCGAGCGCCAGAAACGCGCTGGTCATCGTGCCCGGCACCGCGATCCGCCGGGCGCCCACCTCCGACCGGCTGAGGGGCTGCGGCGCCACCAACAGCGGCCCGTACCCGTCCCCCATGCTCGCCCCGCTCGGCAACAAAGCGTATTGGTCGCACACGTGCGCGTAGGCGTGGATGCTGATCGCCGTGATGTCCAGCTCCCCGCGCGTCGCCCGCTCGTTCAAGGTTTGAATGTCCTGCAAGACATGCTCGAACCTCAGCCCCTCCGTCGCAATCCGGTCGTGGGCCAGGGCGTAAAACATGAACGCATCGTCCGGATCGGGCGAGTGTCCCAGAGTCAAAGTTCGCGACTGCATGCGCCCGAGCCTAACCAGAGCCGGCGCCGGTCACCACTCGATTCTGTGGTGATGACCCCGGCCCGATGCGCGCTCGCGTTGACTAACCGCCTGGTTGCGCTAGGGTCCCCGGCATGCGGCTTTCCCTAGTTCTGCTCATGCTCCTGGCCCAGGCAGCCTCCCCGGTCGCAACCTCCGCGCCGGTGCAACTCGGCAGCGAGGTCCTCGCCGCCGGCGGTTTCCGCGAGCTCCAGGACAAGCGGGTTGGTTTGATCACCAACCCGTCCGGGGTCAATCGCCGCGGCCAGACCACGATCGACCTGCTGCGCGGCGCCCCGGGCGTCAAACTGGTGGCGCTTTTCGCGCCGGAACACGGCGTGGACGGCCTGACGCGCGCCGGCGATACCGTGGCCCAGGCCACCCACCGCCCCACCAGCCTCCCCGTTCACTCCCTATACGGCGCCACCCGCAAGCCCACCCCCGCCATGCTCAAAGGGCTCGATGTGCTGGTTTACGATCTCCAGGACACCGGCTGCCGCTCCTACACGTTCATCAGCACGCTCGGACTCGCCATGGAGGCGTGCGCGGAATCCGGGGTCGAGTTCGTGGTCCTGGACCGCCCCAATCCCCTCGGCGGACTGCGCATCGAAGGACCTCTCCTCGACCCCGACTTTCGGTCTTTTGTTGGTCAATGGGAAATCCCCTACCTCTACGGGCTGACCTGCGGCGAGCTCGCGCGGATGATCCAGGGCGAAAAGTGGATCGCCAAAACCGGCAAACTCACCGTCATCCCGATGCGCGGCTGGGATCGTTCGATGGTCTGGCAGGATACCGGCCTGCGCTGGGTCGCCACCTCGCCCAATGTCCCGCGCATCTCTTCCGTCTTCGGGTATTCCGCCATCGGTGTGTTCGGCGAAATCGCCGGCGGCAGCGGCATCGCCATCGGCACCGGTTTCCAGCGCCCGTTCGAATGCGTGGCCGCGCCCTGGCTCGAGGCCGACGCGCTGAGCCGGACCCTGAATGGCTACGGCCTGCCGGGCCTGCGTTTCGCCCCGTTCCGCACCCGTTTCCGCGAACAACCCTACCAGGGCGTCGAATTGGTCTTCACCGACCCGCGAGTCGCGCCGCTCTATGCCGTCAACTTCCACCTGCTCGACGCCATCCGCCAGATCACCGGCCGCAACCTGTTCGCCGATGCCGTGCGGTCCGGCAGGAATTTCAACATGTTCGACAAAGTCAATGGCACCGACCAGACCCGGGCTGCGCTCACCGCCGGCCGCAACGCGGCCAGCCTCGTGCGCGCCTGGCAAGCCGATGAACGCCAGTTCCGCACGCGGCGCCAACCCTACTTGCTCTACCCAAACAAAACCGCCTTGTCCGGCTCGCCATCCACCGACCCCTCAGCCCCGCGCGCGTCAACTCCGGCTCCGGCTCCAGCCGCCCGCCCCGATTCCCCCCGGCCCACCCAACCCGCGGCCGCCCCCGCCCCAAGCGACCATTACCTCGTCACGATCCGGCGTGGCGATACCCTCTCCAAGATTGCCAAGGATCTGGGCGTGACGATTAGCGATATCGTCGAAGCCAACCCCGGCATGGACGCCAACCAGATCCGCATCGGCCAGCAAATCAAAGTGCCCCGCCGGCGCTAAACCGCCGGGGTTGCGAGCGTGGTGGCAATCCCGCCGGAGGGGCGTGACGCCGCGGGTGATGGCTTACACCTCTCCCTGCCGGAGCTGTTCGAGCACCTGCGGATCACGGACATCGACCCAGCGCCCCTGGATGGGGAGGCCGACGAGGCGATGGCCCGCGTTCACCATGGCCACAATCGCGTCGGTGAGTTCGTACTCGCCCCGCGGCGATTTTTCGAGCCGGGCGGTGAACTCGAACACGACGGGGCGGAACACGTAGATCCCGGCGTTGTACCAGACCGGTTGGCCAGGCTTGAGTTGGCCCGCGGCGCGCAATTCCTCGATCTGCTTCGGGGACGGTTTCTCGATCAACTGACGCAGGCAGAAATCCGGGTCGAAGAAATTCAAACCGCCTTTGGTGACATCTTCGCCTTCGGTGACGGTGAGGAGACCGGAGAAGGTCCCGGATCGAAAACGTTCCGCCATTTGGGCGTAGGTATCGGGACGGACGAGAATGTCGCCGTAAGTGAGCAGGAAATCGTCGCGATCGACAAAGGCCTTCGCGAGCTCGGGGGCTTTGCCGGTGCCGTCCTGGACGGTTTGCCGGGCGTAGGTGATCCGGGCGCCCAGGGCTGCGCCGTTATTGAAGTGCGTTTCGATGACTTCGGCGTGCCAGCCGGTGATGACGCAGATCTCGCGGATGCCGCAATCGACCAGGCCGGTGATGATATGTTCGAGAATCGGTTTGCCTTGGACGGGCAGCATGGGCTTGGGAATCTCCTGCGTGAGATCGCCCATGCGGGTGCCTTTGCCGGCGGCGAGAATGACGGCTTTCATTTGGGTGTGGGCGGGCCGAAGCAAGCTCCGGCCCGCCAGCGTTGGCGGTAAGGGACCGGTTTAGGCGCCGAACTTGTCGAACATGCGGGCATTCGCCTGCATGAACCGAACGAGATACTTGGCATCGAAGATCCCCAGCGACCCCAAGTTCGCCCCGGTCTCGGTGAATCGGTCGAGCTTGTCCGAGCCCGAGTAATCCGAGTGGATCAGGACCGGGATGGGATGCCAGGAATGGGCCTTGAGGGCGCACGGAGTCGAATGATCGCCCGTGATGGCGATGACGTCGGGCCGTTTCTTCAGGAGAATCGGCAGCGCGGCGTCGAACTCCTCAATGGCCCGCTTTTTCGCCTCAAAGTTGCCATCCTCCCCATACATGTCGGTCGCCTTGAAATGGATGAAGAAGAAATCGTAGTTGTCGTATTCGTCGAGATACCGCTCGAACTGTTCGTCGATCGTGTGCGTGCCTTCGAGCTTGGTCATGCCCACCAGTTGGGCGAGCCCTTTGTACATCGGATAAACCGCAATACACGCCGGCTTCAACCGGTAACGCTCCTCGAATGACGGAATGTCGGGCTGATGGGCGATCCCCCGCATCAGGAAACCGTTGGCCGGCTGCTTCTTCGCCAGCACCGGCAGCGCCGCCTTGTAAAAATCCGCCACCAGCTTGGCGGTTTTCTTCGCCTTGGTCGACTTCGGATTGACCGGTTCGGCTTTCGAGATCGGCTCGCCTTCCCGGTGCGGATCGGCGTCGGTCAAGGGGCCTTCAAGGCCTTTGCCGCGGAAGACCACGACGAACCGGTGGCCTTTGCCGGGTTTGATGATGACCTCGGTATCGCCAAGCTTCCGGATCTTCCTGGCGAGCAACCCGCAGAGCTCCTCACATACCTCGGTCTCGATGCGGCCAGCCCGGCGGTCGGTCACCAGCCCCTTGGAATCCAGGGTGCAGAAGTTGGCGCGCGCGGCAACGTCGCCGGCCTTGAGCTCGATCCCGAGCCCGAGGGCTTCGATAACTCCGCGGCCGACCTGGAATTCGAGCGGATCATACCCGAACAGGGCCAGGTGCCCCGGACCGCTGCCGGGCGTGATGCCGGGTGCGACCGGTGTCATGCGACCCTGGGCCACGCCGCGGGCGACCAGGCGATCAAGGTTGGGGGTGTTCGCGGCTTCCAGTGGGGTCACTTCGCCCTGCGCGATCGTGGCAAGGTCGCCCAGACCGTCCAGCACGACCAAGGCGAGCTTGGCCTTCGTTTTGAGGGTCAGTTCCGAATAGAGGGTGTCAAGGTTCATAGTCCAGTTTCAATGTTCAGTGCCTCCGCCGGCCGGGCCGAGTCAACCGGCTCGGCACAACGTCGGACCGCCATATTGCTGACAAGCCCGCAGCAGCGTCAACGGCATTCGAAGGCGGCCACGGAACACATTTGAGCGTGCAGCTGGTTTCGGCTGGGTTACAGTTCCTCGACGCGACGAGCGGGTGGCGTCCGGAGTGAATGGATCGCGAGCGGCAGAACGGGCATGAATCAATCGGACTTTCGCGGTGGCGTGGTGGAAGGGTTTTACGGGCGTCCCTGGTCCGGCGCGCAGCGGTGTCGGCTGTTCGACTGGATGGCGCGGTGGGGCTTGAACAGCTACCTCTACGCGCCCAAAGACGATCTGAAACACCGGGCCGCCTGGCGGGAAACGTATGACCCCGCCGAATTGCGGGAGTTGACCCGGCTTATCCGGAAGGCGCGGCATGCCCAGGTCGATTTCATCTACGGGATTGGCCCCGGACTCGACCTGCGCTTCGGATCGCCGGCGGACCGGCTCGCGCTCGAGCGCCGGCTCGGCCAGCTGCAATCGGTGGGTTGCCGGAGTTTCGCCCTCCTTTTCGATGACGTGCCGCTCGAGCTCAAAGCGGGCGATCGCGAGCGGTTCGGCACGCCGGCTCGCGCCCAGGCCGAACTGGCGAACCGGTTGTGGCGCAGCCTCGCTGGCCGCGGCGCACTGCTCTTCTGCCCGACAGTCTATTGCGGAAGGATGGCGGGCGGACGGGTGCCCGAGTCGGATTACTTGAATGAACTGGGAGAGCGCCTCGACGGGGCCATTCACGTCTTGTGGACCGGACCCGAGATCATCTCGGAGCAGATCACGGTCGCAGGCATCCGCGAACTGCGGCGCGTTCTCCGCCGCAAGCCGCTGATCTGGGATAATCTGCATGCGAACGATTACGATCTGCGCCGGATCTATGTGGGGCCATACGCCGGCCGGCCGCCGGCTTTGCGGGGCGAACTGGCGGGAATCCTCACCAATCCCAACGGCGAGTTCGAAGCGAATTATGTCCCCATCCGAACGCTGGCGGCTTACCTGAAGGGACGAGGATCGTGGCAGCCCCGGAGGGCTTACCTCGCGGCGATGCGGGAGTGGCTCGGGAGCTGGGGCACTCATGGCCGGCGGCGGATCGATCTCCGTGATCTTGAGTTGCTGGGGGACTGTCTCTACTTGCCGCATCGGCAGGGAGATCGAGCCCAAAGGTGGCTCGCTGATTTGCAGGTGCTCCTGGACCGGCCGCCGAGGCGCTGGGGCCGGTCCGAACGGCGGTTCCTTGAGCAATGCGTCCGGATCGAGTCGCTTTACGAGATCATGACCACGCTGAATGACCGCGAGTTGCTGCACACGTTCTACCGGTTCATCTGGGAACTGAAGGAGGAATCGATGTTGTTGCGGCGCTGCGTCGCCTGGCGTAAATCAAACCCGCCGCCGAACGCGCCTTTTGTCTCCGGCGAGCACCACCCGGGCATCTACCGGGGCGGTCTGATGGCCGAGTTGCAGCGCCGGCTGCCGATGGATGAGCAAGGACGATTCCGGATCGCCCATCGGATCGTACAGGGCCGGGGTGAGCGCGCGCGCCCCAGGGCGTTCGCACGTTGAGCCGAGGTTACAACGCACGGCGGTACGAGTCCGAGATTATGAATCACACATTCAAAATTCGACAGGCTGAACTCAGCGATCGCGAGGCGGCTTACGCGGTTTGCCTGAAGACAGGCGACGATGGCCGGGATGCCACGGCCTTCTACGAGGATCCGGCAGCGCTCGGCCGCATCTTCGTGGGACCCTACTTCGCGTTCGCACCGGAGTTGACCTTTGTGCTCGAGGACGAACAGGGCGTCTGCGGCTATGTGATGGGGGCGCCGGACTCGAAGCAGTTCTACCAGGATTACCTCGAGCACTGGGTACCCGCCTTGCAGCGCCAGTTCCCCGCGCCCACCGGCGACCCGGCAGGCTGGAGCCGGACCCTGAGAATCTACCACGACTACCATCATCCGGACGTGTACTGTCCCGAGCCCTACGAACTCTATCCGTCGCATTTGCACATCGATCTGTTGCCCCGGGCGCAGGGGCAGGGCTGGGGGCGGCGCATGATGGAGCATCTGATGGAGGCGCTCCGGACGAAGGGATCGCCGGGGGTCCACCTGGGGGTCGGCCAGGTCAATGAACGCGCGATCGGTTTCTATCGCCAACTTGGATTTGCCGAACTGGCACGGGTCCGGGATGTCCTCTATCTTGGTCGCAGGTTTTCATGACCGCGTTGATCCTCCACGACGAACATCGGTCGATGGGCGCCCGTTTCCTTGCAGTTAACGGCGCCGAATGGGTGGCGCACTACGGCGATCCGGCGGCCGAGTACGCCGCCCTGCGAACAACCGCCGGGCTCCTGGATCTGAGCGGCCGCGGCCGGCTGGTGGTTGCCGGCCAGGACCGTCAACGCTTTCTTAACGGCCAGGTCACCAACAACGTCAAAGATCTCCGTCCCGGCGAGGGTTGTTATGCCGCGGTGTTGAATGCCAAGGGCCGGATCCAGGGCGACCTGAACATTTACTGTCTGACTGAGGAATTGCTGTTGGATTGCGAGCCCGGCCACGGATCGAATCTCGCCGCCCGGCTCGAACGGTTCATCGTCGCCGATGATGTGCGGGTGGAGGATATCAGCGCCGCATACGGCCTGCTCAGTTTGCAGGGCCCGCTATGTGCCGCGGTGATGGCCCGCGCGTTCCCCGGCCGGCCGCTGCCCGAGGGCGACTGCGGTTCGTCGGTCTGGCCGGGCGTAAGCGGCGAGTTTTGTGCCGTCAATCGGTCGCGGGCGGGCCTGCCGGGTTTGGAGTTGTTTGTGCCCCGCGCGGAGTTGAACGACGCCTGGAGAATGCTGGCGGCGGCCGTGGCGGCGCTCGGCGGCCGTCCCTGCGGTTGGGAGGGGCTCGAATGGGCGCGCATCGAGGCGGGCCTGCCGCGGTACGGGCAGGACATGGACGAGCGGAACCTGGCGCCTGAAGCGGGGATCGAAGCACGTGCGATCAGTTACACCAAGGGCTGTTACCTCGGCCAGGAGATCGTCTCCCGCCTCCGAAGCATCGGCCAGATAACCCGGTCCTTGCGGGGATTGGAGCTCGAGGATTCACCCGACCCGTTGCCGCGGCCGGGGGATCGGCTGACCCGGGAAGGACGGGAGGTGGGATACCTCACCAGCGCGATTCACTCGCCCGGGCTGGGGCGCCCGATCGGTCTGGGATATGTCCGCCGTGAAATCGAAACCGCGGAGGCCGTGCTCGAGATCCAGACCCAGGCCGGGCCACGGAGGGCGCGGTTGCGAGCCTTGCCGTTTGTGGAAGCTCCGGTGGCCCACCCCGCCTCATCCCCAAGCCCAGCCCTGGATGCACGCGAGAAACAAGGGAAAGGCTCCCATGGACTGGCGTGAGGCACTGCAACGGTTGATGGCCGGTAATCGGAGATTTGTGGAGGGCAAATCCATCCAGCCCCATCGGGCTTTTCCGCTCCAACATCGCTGGAGCGACGAGGCCCGGCCGCTGGCGGTCATTCTGGGCTGCAGCGATGCCGTGGTCTCGCCGGAGCTGATCTTCGATCAGGGGTTCGGCGATCTCTTCGTGATCCGGGTGGCCGGCAACGTCGTGGCCCGCAGCGTCCTGGGCAGTATGCAGTTCGCGGGCGCACACCTCGGCACGCAGCTCTTCATCGTCCTGGGCCACGAAGGCTGTGGAGCGGTCGAAGCCGCACTCGAGGAACACCGGGGACGCGCCGGCCAACCTGGAAGCATCGAGGTGCTGATGCGGCTGATCCGACCGGCCCTGAACGATCTCGATCCCCAATTGGAAGGCCCGGCCGCCCTCATGGCCGCCGTGGAAGCCAATGTCCGCTGGTCGGTCCGGCACATCATCGCTATGCCGGGCGTTCGCAAGGCGATCGATGAAGCGCGCATCCAGATTCTGGGCGCGGTCTGCGAGCTCGAGTCGGGTCTGGTGCGGTTCCTGGATTGACCGGCCACACGAGATTCAAGGGATTGGGCAGCTCCGATTCGGGTCTGGCCCCTTGCGGATCACCTTGGGATTTCGGGTTTTGGACTTCGGATTTGCCTCCCGATTTCGACCGTCAGTGCTACCTGCCGTGGATTGAGGATTCTCGTGACATCGGCCTTTGGCTATGGCAAGAGTGCGGTCATGAAATTGTTATTTCGAGTATCAGGTTGGATGACCCTGTTGGCGGGGTTGAGTGTCCTGGGGCAGCCGGCCAAGCCGGACGCCGGCAAGGACGAGGCCAGGGCGGGAACCGTCAACGAAGTGGCCGTGATGGAGACCACCGAAGGCACCATGGTGATCGAGTTCTGGCCCGAGGTGGCACCCAAGACCGTGGAGAACTTCAAGAAGCTGGCCCGGCAAGGCTTTTACGACGGCACCGCATTTCATCGGATCATCAAGGGGTTCATGATTCAGGGCGGCGACCCCAACACGAAGGACCCGGCCAAGGAACGGTTGTACGGCACCGGCGACCCCGGCTATAAGATCAAGGCCGAGTTCAACAATCGTCCGCACGTCAAGGGCGTGCTCTCGATGGCACGCAGCCGGGACCCGGACTCGGCAGGGTCACAGTTCTTCATCTGCCACGGCGTGGCGAAGAGTCTGGATGGCCAATACACGGCCTTCGGCAAGCTGATCAAGGGCGAGGATGTCCTGGATAAAATCGCGAACACTCCGGTCACGATGGGGGGCGAGCCCAGCCCGAGCAAACCCACAAAGCGGGTGGGCGTGGTCAAGGTTCAGATCGTGCCGGCCGATTCGCTGGCAAAATAACCGGGATACCTCCTATGAGTGAACAAGCCATTATCAAGACCGCCCACGGCGATATGACAATCGAGTTCTGGCCCGACGTCGCCCCAAAGACGGTCGAGAACTTCAAGCAACTGGCTCAGACCAATTTTTACGACGGCACGGCCTTCCATCGGATTGTGAAGGGGTTCATGATCCAGGGGGGCGACCCGCTCACCAAGGATCCCCGACAGGAAAACCGCTGGGGCACCGGCGGCCCCGGACACCGGGTCAAGGCTGAGTTCAATAACCGCTCCCATGTGCGCGGGGTCATCTCGATGGCGCGCTCGCAGGACCCGGATTCAGCCGGCAGCCAGTTCTTCATCTGCCTGGCGGATGCGAAGTTTCTCGACGGCAATTACACCGCCTTCGGAAAACTGGTCAACGGCGACGAAGTGCTCGAGGCGATCGGCAATACCCCGACCACGGTCGGCGGCGGAGGCGAAAAAAGCCGGCCCACTGCCCGGGTCCAGGTCGAGAGCATTCGCATTGTGACCGCGCCATGAACCGGGCCGAGCTCGCCCGCGTGCTCGTGGCGCTCGGCTGTCCCGAACTGAAATCGGAGGAGATGGCCGGCCAGTTGCAGAAACGGGCTTGCCAGCTGGCTCAGGACAGTGGACGGACGGAAGAGGATGCGCTGGCGCATCTGCTGAGTTTGATGCGACAGGGCTGGGCGGCGCGGGAACGCGGCTGGTAACCCCCGATGATCAAACCCTGGGTGAGAAAAGCGTCGCGGGCCATCGGCGATTTCCGGATCTTCCGTCTCCGCGCCGACGACGTGGTATCGCCGCGAACCGGCGCCACCCATGAAGTCTACGTCATCGAGACGGTGGATTGGGTGAATGTCCTCGCGCTCACCCCGGATCAACAGCTCGTCATGGTCGAGCAATACCGCCACGGCAGCGACACCGTCGAACTGGAAATCCCGGGCGGCATGATGGATCCGGAGGATGCTTCCCCCGTGGCGACCGGCGTGCGCGAACTCCGCGAGGAAACCGGTTATGAAGGCGAGCACGCCCGGTGTCTCGGGGTGATCTATCCGAACCCGGCGATTCAAAACAACACCTGTCACACCATCCTGATCGAACAGTGCCAGCCGCGTCACCCGGTCGAATTGGATCATGGCGAGGATCTGATCACCCGGCTGGTGCCGGCGCGCGATATCCCGGCCCTGGTGGCCCAGGGCCGAATCCAGCATTCACTCGTGGTGGTCGCCCTCCATTTCTTCGAGCTCTGGCAGCGCGGCGTGCTCAAAAAATAACCCG
>JAHDYP010000115.1 GCA_023383055.1 Verrucomicrobiota bacterium
GTTGAGTCCGCAGCCGAATTACACGTGTGCCCCAGCCCGATTTGGGCGGACGGCCGAGACCCGGGGGTTGGAGACGAAGCTGATCCTGCCTCCGGGTCCGAACAACCCGGTGGGGACGGTCTGGATTGGACTGAATCGGAGCGGATACGGGATCCACGGGACGCCGTATCCGGAGAAGGTTGGGGGGGCGGAATCGATGGGTTGTTTCCGGCTGGCGAACTGGAACGCGGAGCATCTGCTCAAACTGGCCTGGGTGGGGATGCCGGTGCATGTGGAACCCTAGCCAGGCTGGGGCTGGATGGAATTTGGTAGCGCCGGTGGGGGTGGGTCCGCATACTCGGCGGGAATCTGATGAAATCGATGACGGGTCACGGGCGGGGTGAAGCCACCGCCGACGGTCACAAGGCGACGGTCGAGCTGAGCTCGGTAAATCGGCGGCAGTCGGAGATGTCGATCCATTTGCCGCGGGAGATTGAACCGCTCGAGGCGAGGATTCGGAACGAGCTGAACCGGCAGGTTTCGCGGGGGCGATTGACCGTCAAGGTGACGCTGCACACGACCGGCAAAGAGGTCAGCGGCCGGTATCGGTTGAACCTGGCTTTGGCGCGGGCGTATGTGCGGGAGTTGCGGCATGTGGCGAAGGACCTGGAGTTGGATGGGGTGGTGACGCTGGAGATGGTGGCGCGAGCGCCCGGGGTATTGCAGGCCGACGATAGCTGGGCGGAAGCCGACCGGTATTGGCCGTTGGTGGATGCGGCGTTGGGGAAGGCGGTCGCGGGCCTGGTGCGGATGCGGGAGCGGGAAGGGGCGCATTTGGAGCGGGATTTGCGGAAGCGGGTGCGGGCGTTGCGGGGGGCGGTGGTTCGGATTGGCCGGGAAGCGCCGAAGGTGGTGGTGCGGTATCGGGAGGCGTTGCGGGAGCGGATTGCGGCGGCGGGGGTGGAATTGCCGCAGGTTGAAGACGAGCGGTTGTTGCGCGAGGTGATCTATTTTGCGGACCGCTCGGATATTGCGGAGGAGCTGACGCGATTGGAGAGTCATTTCAAGCAGTTTGAGGATTGTCTGAAGGCGGGGGAGCCGGTGGGCCGGACGCTGGATTTTCTGGCGCAGGAAATGAACCGGGAAGTGAACACGATCGGGTCGAAGGCGAACGACAGTATAATTTCGCGGGAGGTGGTGCAGTTGAAGGCCGAGCTGGAGAAGTTCCGGGAGCAGGCACAGAACGTGGAATAGAGTGAGCGAGCGGCAGGATCAGGCGATGCTGGTGTTGATCTCCGCGCCTTCGGGGGGGGGAAAGACCACGTTGTGCCGGAGTCTGCTGGCGGCTCATCCGGAGTTGACGCGAGTGGTGACATGCACGACGCGGTCGCCACGGGGAGGCGAACGAGACGGGGATGACTATTACTTTTTGTCGGAGGCCGAGTTTAGGCGGAAGGTGGAGGCGGGTGAATTTCTCGAGCATGCGCTGGTGTATGGCCAGTGGTATGGCACGTTGCGGGCCGAGGTGATGGGCAAGCTCGAGGCGGGGCGGGATGTCTTGTTGAATGTGGATGTGCAGGGGGCGCGTAGCATTCAGGCGGCGGCGGCGGCGGATCGGGGTCTGCAGCGGGCGCTGGTGACGGTTTTTCTGACGCCGGCGTCGCTGGCGGTGTTGGAGCAGCGGCTCCGGGGCCGGGGGACGGAGGATGGCGAGGTGCTGCGGCGTCGGCTGGGAGCGGCGAAGGAGGAGATTGCCGAGTGGCGGGCGTTTGACTACCTGTTGATCAGCGAGAGTGTGGGGGAGGATCTGCGGCGGCTGGAAGTGATTCTCGAGGCGGAGCGGATGCGCCAGGTGCGGTCGCGGCCGCCGCGGTTCGAGGAGGTGGCGAGCCCATCGCCGGGGGCATTGGCATGAGTGGCAATCGAATGGTAATCCTGGGGGTGACCGGCTCGATCGCGGCGTATAAGGCGGTGGAGGTGGCCAGCCGTCTCACCCGGGAGGGCTGCGAGGTGCGGGTGATCCTGACTCGGGACGCGCAGCGCTTCATTACGCCGCTGGCATTCAAGACGCTGACCCGGCATCCGGTGATCACGGATCTATACGACGAGGAGGAGGATTGGAAGCCGGCGCACATCGAGTTGGCGGACCGGGCGGATTTGTTGCTGGTGGCGCCGGCGACGGCGAACAAGCTGGCGCAGCTGGCGCTGGGGTTGGCGAACGACGCATTGACGTGCGTGGCGCTGGCGCTGCGGCCGGAGGCCAGGGTGCTGGTGGCACCGGCCATGAACGGCAAGATGTGGATGCACCCGGCGACGCAGTCGCACGTGGCGACTTTGAAGGGACGCGGGGTCGAGTTCATCGGGCCGGAGAGCGGACTTTTGTCGTGCGGGTATGAGGGTTTGGGGCGGTTGTGGGATGCTGGAGAGATTGCGGTTCGGGCGTTGGAATTGCTCCGGTGAAGTGGGGGGATGGGGGGCGGCAGTTGGCCGGTCATGACGAAACCATCATTAGGCAGTTGGTTGAGGCACGCCATGGTTCGATTCCCGGAGTGGATCACCCGGGAGCGGCCGGACGACGCGGTGGAGTTTGGCCGGATCCGGGTAGTGGAGCGGAACCTGGGGGTGCCGGTGAAGGCGTTTCTGGTGGTGTTGTTGGCGTACTTCTTCTGGTGGTCGCGGTGGTTCGACGAGGTGGTCTTGTTTCGGGAGAGCTTTCTGGAGGTGGTCCAGTCGTTCTTTTTGCTTTATGTCATCCTGAACGTGGCGGCGGGGGTGTTATTGCTGCTCATGGACAAGCTTCCGGCGGGTTTGGTTCGGGAGACCGTGTTGGTGGTATGCCTGGTGGACGCGTTGTTCCTGGGGGCGCTCACGGTGATCACCGGTGGGTTCGATTCGATTCTGTTCTGGTTGTTTCTGGCGTTGTTGGCGCGGAACGCGTTGAGCCTGCCGCATCCGGGCAGGCAACTGCCGTTGAACCTCTGGGTGACGGGGTGTTACGTGGGGGCGGGTTTTGGGGAGGTGCTGAAGCAGGAGATGGAGCTGGTGATGTTGGATCCGAAGACGCAGCAGGTGTTGTTTCCGGCCGGCATTGAGACGCCGACGGAGCCGGTAGTGTTGCGGGTCGCGTTGTTGCTGCTGATGGGGGCCTGTTGTTACGGGGTGGAAGTGTTGTTGGACAAACAGCGGCGGGTGGAGGAGGAGACGCGGGAGTTTGGGCAGCGGCAGCGGCAACTGGAGTCGGCGGGGCGGTTGGCGGCGGAGATTGCGCATCAGCTCAAGAATCCATTGGCGATCATCAACAACGCGGCGTTCACCCTGCAGCGGACGGTGAAGGAGGGCAAAACGATCACGCAACAGATTCGGATCATCCGGGACGAGGTGGACCGGTCGGATCGGATCATCACGGAGCTGATGGGGTATGCGCGGTTGGTGGAGGGACATGTCGAGCGCCTGGACGTGGTGGAGGAGATGGAGCGGGCGGTGGGCCAGGTCTTTCCCGCGGCGGCGCCGTACGAGGTGAAGATCGAGCGGAACTACCTGGCGCCGTTGCCGGCGTTGTTCATGCAGCGCGGTCATTTGTCCGAGGTCCTGGTGAATCTGATGAAGAACGCGCGCGAGGCGATGCAGGGCCGGGGGACGCTCAGTCTGTCCGCGCGATCGCCGCAGGCCGGTTGGGTGGAATTGCGGGTGGCGGACGACGGGCCGGGGATGGCGCCGGAGGTGCGGGAGCGGGTGTTTGAGGCCTATTTTTCGACCAAGGATGGCGGGAGCGGGCTGGGGTTGGCTATAGTGAAGCACAATGTGGAGATTTACGGAGGGGAGATTCGGGCGGAGTCGGAGCTTGGCCGGGGGACGCGGTTCGTTCTAAGCTTTCCGGTCAAGACAGTGATGCGATTGCGAACATGACAGCCTATTTGCCGCCCTTGCTGGTGATTGACGACGAGCCGAACATGCGGAGCTCGCTGGCCGGCATCCTGACCGGTGAAGACTACGGCGTGCGGACGGTTGAATCGGCCGAGCAGGGTCTCCTGGCACTGGGGGAAGGCGAGTATTTCATGGTGATTACCGACGCGCGTCTGCAAGGCATGAGCGGTTACGAGTTTCTGCGGCGGGTGCGGTCGCGTTGGCCGGACTTGCCGGTGCTGATCATCACGGCGTTTGCGACGCCGAAGCTGGCGGTGGAAGCGATCAAGGCCGGGGCGATCGATTACCTGGCCAAGCCGTTTGCTCCGGAGGAATTGCTGCACGCGGTGGAACGGTGCGCGGAGCATTACCGGTTGGTGCGGGAGAATGCGGCGTTGCGGGCGCAGACGGAGGAGCCGTATCGGCTGGACGAGATCATTGGGGAATCGGAAGGCATGCGGGAGTTGCGGCAGTTGATTGGGACGGTGGCGCCGAGCGACGCGACGGTGCTCATTCTGGGTGAGAGCGGGACCGGCAAGGAATTGGTTGCCGGGGCGATTCACAACCTGAGCCGACGCCGGACGCGGCCGTATGTGCGGATCAACTGTGCGGCGATTCCGGAGACGCTTTTGGAGAGCGAACTGTTTGGGCACGAGAAGGGGGCTTTCACGGGGGCGATCAGGCAGAAGCCGGGGCGGGTGGAGGAAGCGGATCGGGGCACGGTGTTTCTGGATGAGATTGGCGACATGAGCCGTTCGTTGCAGGCCAAGCTGCTGCGGTTTCTGGAGGACGGCACGTTCAGCCGGGTGGGCGGGGTGCAGGAGTTGCGGGTGGATGTGCGGCTGATCGCGGCGACGAACCGGGACATCATCACGGCGATCCGGCAGGGTGAATTCCGGGAGGACCTGTATCATCGGCTGAATGTGGTCCAGTTCCGTCCGCCGCCGCTGCGGGATCGGCAGGAGGATGTGGTGCTTTTAGCGGAGCATTTTCTGCGGCGGTTCAACGTGGCGTTGAACAAGAGCATCGGGGGACTTTCCCCGGCCGCGCGGCAGTGTCTGCGGCGGCACCACTGGCCGGGGAACGTGCGGGAGTTGCGAAACGTGATCGAGCGGGCGGTCATTCTGGAGACGTCGAACGAGATTCAGCTGCGGAGTCTGCCGGACTTCGAGTTGGAGACCGGTTTGCGGAAGGGTGGGGTCCGAGCCGAGTTGGGGCTGGGATTGGAGGAGACCCTGGAGCAGGTGGCGAGGGAGATGATTGTGCGCGTATTGGAGCGTCAGCAATACAACCTTGCCAAATCGGCGGACGAGTTGAGAATCACCCGCCACGCGCTGCGTTACCGGATGAACCGGCTGAAGATCGCGCCCCCGGAGGGAACCATGGAAGCGGCGGACGGATCGCTGGCGCGGGATGAGAGAGAAGCATGAGCAGTATTTTTGTTTTGTTGGCACAACTGAGTGCTTTGGAGGAACTTGCGCCGACAAAGGCCCTGGGTAAGACCGGTGGTATGCTGGCGCGTGACATCCTCTTGATTGTGGGGGCGCTCGTGGTCTTGTCGTTAATTCTGCTGTTTTGGGCGAAGAGCGTCACGCACCGGAAGAGACACCGGCGGCATGCGTCGAGATCGGCAAGCGGTTCGAGTGAATCCCAGGAACCCGCCGCGGCGACCCGCGAGCATCGTCATCATCGTCGGCGACGGAGCCGTCGGGATCATCGAGCGCGGAATCCCACGCTGGAAGAGACGGGGGGCCTGCCGCCCATGCGGGATGAGCCATCAGCGACGCCGCGTCCGTGAGCGAACCCGTCAGCCAGGCCATTACTCGCCGGAGCGCGTCGAATCTGGCGCTTGCCTTTGTGCTGCTGCCGCGTGAGCGACGCGGGGCGATGTCAGCGTTGTATGCGTTTTGTCGGGAGGTGGACGATATTGCCGACGCGGAGGGGAGGCCCCGGGAGGAGCGGCGGGAGGAACTGGCGGCGTGGCGGGAGGATATCGCGGTGGCGTGCGATCAGGGAGTTCCACGCTTTGCGGTGAACCGCGAGTTGGTGCCGCACATTGCGCGGTATGGGCTGCCCCGGGAACATTTTGAGGAGATCATCCGCGGGGTGGAGATGGATTTGGATACCCAGCGGTATCCCACGTATGCGGCGCTTGAACAGTATTGCTACCGGGTCGCCTCGGTGGTGGGTTTGCTCAGCATTGAAGTGTTTGGCTACCGCAATCCGGCGTGCCGCGAATACGCGGTGCTGCTCGGCAAGGCACTCCAGTTCACGAACATTCTGCGGGATGTGGGCACCGACGCAGCGCGGGGGCGGATCTATCTGCCGGCGGAGGGATTGGAGCGCTTCCAGGTGCGGGAGCAGGAGATCCTGGCAGGCCGCCACTCGCCGCGGTTTGTGGCGTTGGCGCGGGATTTTGCGGAGCAAGCCCGTGAGTATTACCGGCGTGCGCAAGCAGTGTTGCCGGCGGAGGACCGACGGTCGATGATTGCGGCGGAGGTCATGCGCTCGGTTTATGGGTCGCTGTTGGAGAAGGTGACGGCCGGCGGGTTCCAGGTGCTGGGCGACCGGGTGGTGCGGTTGAGCAGGTGGCGGAAGTTGTTTTTGATTGGGAGGACCTGGTTGCGGATTGGCTTTGCGCCCGGGAGGTCAATCGATGGCGGGTCCTGAACGGCCGCGGCGTTTGGTGGTCAACGCCGATGATTTCGGCCGGTCGCGATCCGTCAATCGCGCCGTGATCCAGGCCCATCGCGAGGGGATTCTGACCTCGGCGAGCCTGATGGTGAATGAAGCGGCGGCGGAAGAGGCGGTGGCATTGGCGCGGCAGCACCCGGGATTGGGGGTGGGGCTGCATCTGACCCTGGTACGTGGCCAGGCCTGCCTGCGGCCCGAAGAGTTGGCGGGATGGGCGGATGCGCGGGGACGATTCCCGGAGCGCCCGGTTTGGGCCGGGGCGCGCTGTTTTTTCCGGCGTCGAGGTCAGGCGGCGTTGGAACGGGAAGTGGCGGCCCAGTTCGATCGGTTCCGGGCCACGGGATTGGGGTTGGACCATGTGAACGGGCATTTGCATTTCCATCTTCATCCGACGGTGTTGCGCGTCCTGCTGCGGCGGAGCGGGGAGTGGGGGATTCGATCGATGCGGCTGACGCGGGATCCGCTGTGGTTGAACCTGCGCTTGTGTGGGGGACGCTACGGATACCGGTTGGTTCATGCGCTGGTCTTCGGGATGCTGGCCCGCTGGGTCGAGCCACAACTCCGAGCCCGAGGCATTGGGTATACGGACCGCGTCTTCGGGCTATTGCAGGATGGGCGGGTCGACGCCGGTTACCTGGAGCGGTTGATTGCGCGGCTGCCTCCCGGGGATTCGGAGCTTTACGCGCATCCGGTGTTTGAAGAGTCTAGGCACGAGTTGGAAGCGCTGGGTTCGCGGCAGGCGCGGGTATTACTCGAGGGGCGGGGCGTGGCGCTGGTGCGGTATCAGGATTTGTGACATGACCAAAGTGCTGATCATTCTGTTGGCCGCGTTGGTGTTCGAAGCGATGGGGGTGGTGTTTTTGAGTCGCGGCCTCAAGGAAATCGGGGAAGTGAACCGGGTCAGTGCGGGTGAAATCGCGATGCTGTTGAAGCGCGGCGCCAGCCATCCCGGCATCCTGATCGGGATCGCGTTTGAGGCGGTATTTTTCGGGGCGCTGCTTTATCTGCTGTCGCAGCGGGATGTGAGCCTGATCTGGCCACTGACTTCCCTGGGGTTCGTGATCACCGCACTGGCCGCGCGCTGGATCCTGCACGAGCAGGTCTCCTGGGTGCGCTGGAGCGGGGTGTTGTTGATTGTGCTGGGCGCCGGTCTGGTCAGTTACAGCGAGCTGCTGAAAACGAAACGGCCGCCGGACCCGGCGCTTCCGCGGACCGGCCTCGTGGACCGCGGTACCGGGCTGGGTTGAGGTGGAGAGACCGGTTCGGCGCTATTGGCGGGAGCTATTGGATTATGAACATTGCGGACATGCGGGCGGAGTATACGAGCGTGGGGCTGAGGCGCGAGGCGATGGCGCCGGATCCGGTTGAGCAGTTCCGGGTCTGGTTCGACCAGGCGTGCGCGGCGGGGATTCTCGAGCCCAACGCGATGAGCCTGGCCACGGCCTGGCAGGACGGACGGCCGTCCGTGCGCACGGTCCTGTTGAAGCAGTACGACGAACGCGGTTTCGTGTTCTTCACCAATCTCGAGAGCAAGAAAGCCCGGCAACTGGCGGTGAACGCGAACGCGTGTCTGCTGTTTCCGTGGCTCGGGCTCGAGCGACAGGTGATCCTGCACGGGGACGTGGAGAAGATTTCGACGGCGGAGACGATGAAATATTTCGTGACGCGGCCGTTGGGGAGTCAGCTGGCGGCCTGGGCATCCCCGCAGAGCAGCGCAATCACCTCGCGAAAGCTGCTCGAGATGAAATGGGAGGAGATGAAACGGAAGTTCGCCGACGGCAAGGTGCCGTTGCCGTCTTTCTGGGGCGGGTACCGGGTGAAACCGGTCGAGTTCGAGTTCTGGCAGGGGCGGGCGAACCGGTTGCATGACCGGTTCCGCTATGCGCGATCGGAGAGCGGGGCCTGGTTGATAGAGCGGCTGGCGCCGTGACGGCGCCGGTGGCTCCCGAGTGAGGTCTGCCGGGGTTCAAGCCGGTTCCGTTCGAAGATCCGCTTTGGGCAGCGCGTGAAAGCCGATCCGGCGCCGCGGCTTTTCCGGGGGCGTGAGCAATACGGCAGGCTGCAAACCTGCGCTACGGGTTTTTGGCTGGTCAACAACCTGTCAGCGGGTTGTGGATAGGAAGTCATTGAACCTTCGAGTGGGTTAAGGTCTGCTGGAGTGATGGCGAATGCAACGGAAGGCGAAGGGGGCGGCGGGGCGGCACCCGATTTGAAGCGGGGCCGGAGGCAGCGGTTGGCGCTGGCGGACCCGACCAAGGTGGATCGGTTGCCGCCGCACTCGATCGAAGCGGAGCAGGGGGTGTTGGGGTGTATTTTGTTATCGCCGAACGACAGCCTGGGATTGTGTGTGGAGCGGTTCAAGGCTGGGGGGGACGTTTTTTACGAGCTGCGGCACCGGCTGTTTTACGAGTTGTTGCTGGAGATGTATGAGGCGAAGGAGGCGATCGATCTGCTGACGGTGCAGCAACGGTTGCGGGATCGGAACCAGTTGGATGCGGCGGGCGGGTTGGCGTATCTGTCATCCTTGTGCGACGCGGTGCCGTCGGCGGCGAATTTGACGTATTACGCGGACATCGTGCGGGAGAAGCATTTGTTGCGGCGGATGATCCAGACATGCAGCCAGGTGATCGCGCGGGTGCATGAGCAGGAAGGGGAGGTGGATCAGGTGCTGGATGAAGTGGAGCGGGATGTCCTGCGGATCAGCGAGGAGCGGGTGGAGTCTGACACACGAACGATCAAGGATTTGGTGCGGCGTGCGATCGTGACGATTGAGGAGTTTCACCAGCGGCAGGGGATGCTGACCGGGCTGGGGACTGGTTTTACGGATTTGGACAAGATGACGACGGGGTTGCATGGGGGGGAAATGGTGGTGATTGCGGCGCGGCCGAGCGTGGGGAAGACCTCGCTGGCGATGAACATTGTGGAGCATGTGGCGGTGGAGGAACGGCTGCCGGTGGGGGTGTTCAGCCTGGAGATGACGGCGGACTCGCTGGTGTTGAGGATGTTATGTTCCAGGTCGCGCGTGAATCTGCGGAGCGTGCGCGAGGGCTTTCTGGCGGAGCGCGATTTTCCGAAGCTGACGGGAGCGGCGGGCAAGCTGGCGAGCGCGCCGTTGTTTATTGAGGACACGTCGGGGTTGTCGATTCTGCAATTGCGGGCGAAGGCGCGGCGGTTGCACAGCCAGTATGGGATCAGGTTGTTTGTCGTTGACTACCTGCAATTGCTCCATTCTACTGCGCGTCGAGCCGAGAACCGCCAGCAGGAGATCGCGGACATATCCAACGGCATCAAGGCCTTGGCGAAGGAATTGAATGTGCCGATCATCGTTCTGAGCCAGCTCAATCGCGAGGTCGAACGCGATCGTCGCGAGCCGCGGTTGTCGGATCTGCGTGAGTCCGGTGCCATCGAACAGGATGCCGACCTGGTGGGATTGCTCTATCGTGCGCTCCCGGCGGGCGAGGATGAGGGGGCACCGGTTGCGGAAGGCGACGCGTTGCCGGTGAACCTGCTGATTGCCAAGCAGCGCAACGGGCCGACGGGCGAGGTTCGACTGACTTTTCTGAAGTCGATCACGCGGTTCGAGAGCGCGGCCAAAGTGAGTGCCGATGACATGCCGGGTGACGGTTAACCGATGAATCTTGTGCGATGCCGAACAGGGCTGCTGCTGCTGGTGAGCTGGATGCTCGCCGGCATGAGTTTGAATGCCCAGCGCGCGCACGCACGGATCCAGGGAGTGGGGCTCATTGAGCAGATTCAGGTACAGCATATCGGTCCGCCGGCGGTGAGCGACGATCTGGTCCGGGCGCATATTCGGGTCAAGGAGGGTGACACTTACAGTCTGTCCGCCACCACTTCGGACGTGCGTTCACTGGAGTCGACGGGGTTCTTTCGCGATGTGCGGGTGGCGGCCGACCGGACGGAGAACGGCTACAAGCTGATTTACATTGTGCAGGGCAAGCCGGTGTTGACCGAGATCCGGTTTGAGGGCAACACGAAGTACAGTCGACGCAAGCTGCTGAAGAAGGTCGATGCCAAAATCGGCCAGCCGTTGGACGATTACCGGCTGTTTTCCGCCGCCCAGGAGATCCAGAAGATGTACCAGAAGGCGGGATATCATCGGACCCGCGTCGAGCCGGTGTCGAAGGTCAACGAGGCTTTGGGTCGGGCAACGGCGGTTTTCACCATCACGGAGAGTCCGAAGATTCGCATCACTGACGTTGTGTTCGAGGGCGCTTCGGTATTCACGCAGAAGAAACTGCGGCGGGTGATCAAGACCCGGCGTTGGTGGATGTTCTCGTGGTTGACCGGGAGCGGGAAGCTCAAGGACGAGCAGTTTGAGGAGGACAAGCTCAAGTTGCTGGAGTTTTACCAGGACGAAGGGTACATCGATTTCGATTTGAAGGACGTGACGTTTGAGCAGGCCGCGCCGAACCGGATGATCATCCGGTTTCATGTCTTCGAGGGGCGGCAGTATAAGGTGGGGCAGGTTGATTTTCAGGGGAACGAGACCTTCAGTGCGGAGCAGATCCGGCGGGGTGTGACGGTCATGGGGCGGCTGGTGCGACCCCGCATGTTGGAGGGGGACATCTTCACGCCGAAGGGGCTGGAACAGGATCTGGAGGCGATCCAGGATTTCTATGGCGCGCGCGGTTACATCGGGAAGGGGGACGCCAGCCGCATCCCGGTGGTGGCGCGCAAGCGCCCCAATATCGAGCAGGGGACCATGGATCTGGAGTTCCGGCTCGAGGAAGGGACCGAGTCGTACGTCGAGAAGATCGAGATCCGGGGGAACACGCGGACGCGGGACAAGGTGCTGCGTCGCGAGTTGGCGATTGCGCCGGGCGAGGTCTTCAACATGGTGCGGGTCAAGATCAGCCAGGAACGGCTCCGGAACCTGCAGTATTTCAACAAGGTCGAGACCGAGGTGGATCCCACGGACATCCCGAACCGGAAGAACCTCGTGATTGGCGTGGAAGAGGGATCGTCCGGCAGCTTTTACATGGGTGCCGGCTTCAGCTCGGTGGAGAACCTCTTTGGGTATGTGGGGATGACGCAAGGCAATTTCGACCTGTTCAACCCGCCGTACTTCACGGGTGGCGGTCAAAAACTGCGGCTGCAGGCAACCGTCGGCACCGAAACGCAGAACTACGAAATGCGCTTCGTTGAGCCCTGGTTTCTGGGTCGGCGCCTCGCCCTGGAGTTGGATTTGTATCATCGGGATATCGAGTATTACAGCGACGAGTACAGCCAGACGGAGACGGGGGCGCGGGTGGGGTTGACGAAGGCGATCTGGCGCGAGAACTTGATCGCCGGAGTCAGCTACACCATTGAGAACATCGGCATCGAGTTTGGCAACTCGAGCACCCAGACCAATGTGCAAGTGCAGTTGGGGCCGGGCCGGAGCCGGGGCACGCGGGTGTTGCCGCCGAGCGTTTCGCCGGAGCTGGCGCAGGAGGAGGGGGACTGGCTGGTGTCGAAGGTCGGTTATACGCTGGCGTATGACACGCGTGGAGGCGGGATGTTGCCGAACCGCGGGCAGCGGACACAGTTGGGGATGGATGTGGCGGGCGGGCCGCTGGGTGCGGACGTTGATTTCTACAAGTTGCAGTTGCAGACCTCGTGGTATTTCCGGGGGCCGCTGCCCGGCCACATACTCGAGATTGTGGGGCGGATTGGGGTGATCGAGCCTTTTGGGGATTCGGATCGGACCCATATTTGGGACCGGTATTACCTGGGCGGGGCCTACACCCTGCGCGGTTACAAGTACCGGGATGTGGGGCCGAAGGATTTCCTGGGTGAACCGACCGGTGGCAACACGTATTGGATGGGATCGATCGAGTATAGCGTGCCGATCATTGAACGTTTACGCGCCGCGGTGTTCTATGACATTGGCGCGGTGAATTACAAAGCCTACGATTTCGATTCGAGCAATTACCATGACAACTGGGGGCTCGGATTGCGCATTAACATCCCGCAGATGGGACCGCTCCGGTTGGACTATGGGTTTCCCATTCACCATGACGACACCGTCAGCGGCAAACCCCGGTTTCAGTTCAGCGTGGGCTGGTCGCGCCCACTATAGCCCCTGGATCCTACGTTCATGAAAACATACTGTCGCCTCATTCGAGTTCTCGGTCCGCTGATCGCCCTGCTGGCGATCTCCTCCGACGCCCTGGCCCAACCCAAGATCGGTCTCATCGATCTGAAGAAGGTGTTCGACGGTTACTGGATGACCAAACAACAGAACGCCGAGCTCAAGGAGACGGAAGCCGAGTATGAGAAATCGCGCCGCCGACTGCTGGAAGATTACCAGCGCGCGGGCGAGGAGTACAAGAAGCTGCTCGAAGGCGCCAATGACCAGGCCTTGTCGGCGGAGGAACGGGCCAAGCGCAAGACAGACGCCGAGCGGAAGGTGCTTGAGATTCGCGAGATCGAGCAGAGCGTCACGCAATTCGATCGCACCACCCGGCAGACGCTCGCGGACCAGACCAAACGGATGCGGGATCGGATCCTGGTGAAGATCCGGGAGGTGATCGATGTCCATGCCCGGCGCGGGGGGTATACCATGGTGCTCGATACCGTGGCGGAGACCATCAATCAGACCCCGATGATTCTCTACCACAATGGCCAGAACGACCTGACCGACGCCGTGCTGACGGAGCTGAACGCCACCGCTCCGGTGAGCCTCCCGGCGCCGGCCACGGGCCGGCCGTGAGGCGGGGCGGAGACGCCGCCACGGCAAAAGGCCGCCTCAGCTCCAGACGCACCTTCCGATCGAGGTCGGGGCGCGCCTTGGGGTGCGAACCTGGCCGCGCGGCAGACATTTCGCCCTCCGCTGCGAGGCAACTCACTTGACCACTGCGCGAATCGGACTATTTAGTTGTCCATATGCAGATGGATAAGTGGACGATTCGAGCGCAGGAGGCGTTGCAGGGGGCGCAAAGGGTGGCGCAGCGGCATGCGCACCAGGAGTTGGACGGGGAACATCTGTTGGTGGCGCTGTTGGAGCAGGAGGAGAGCCTGGTCCCGGATGTCCTGCGGAAACTCGGGGTGGCCGTGCCGGGGCTGCAAGCCGACCTCGAGGCTGAGCTGGGCCGACGCCACAAGGTCCAGGGCGCGGGTGAGGTCTTCGTCGGCGCGGCCCTGAAGAAGGCCCTGGCCAACGCCGAGGCTCAGGCCCAGCGGCTGAAGGACGAGTATCTCAGCGCCGAGCATCTGCTCCTTGGCCTGGTTCACGAACCCGGGGTCGCGCTCAAGCGGATCCTGGAACGTCATGGGGTGCGCGTTGACGCCCTGCTGAGAGCATTGGCTGACCTGCGGGGCAACCAGCGTGTGACCGATGCGAATCCCGAGGACAAATTCAAGGCGCTTGAGAAGTACGGTCGCGACCTGACCGCGTTGGCGCGAGCGGGGAAGATCGACCCGGTGATCGGGCGGGACGAGGAGATCCGGCGGGTGATGCAGGTGCTGAGCCGGCGGACGAAGAACAACCCGGTGTTGATCGGCGAGCCCGGGGTGGGGAAGACGGCCATTGTCGAGGGATTGGCGCGGCGGATTGTGGGCGGGGACGTTCCGGAATCGCTCAAGCAGAAGAAGCTCGTGGCGATGGATCTGGGGGCGATGATCGCCGGGGCGAAGTACCGCGGGGAGTTTGAGGACCGGCTTAAGGCGTTCATCAAAGAGATCACGTCCAGCGAGGGGCGCGTCATTTTGTTCATCGACGAACTACACACCCTGGTGGGAGCGGGGGCGGCGGAGGGCGCCACGGATGCGGCGAACCTGCTCAAGCCGTCGCTGGCGCGGGGCGAACTGCGTTGCATCGGGGCAACGACCCTCGATGAGTACCGGAAACATATCGAGAAGGATCCGGCCCTCGAGCGGCGTTTTCAGCCGGTGATGGTACTGGAGCCGAGCGTGGAGGCCACGGTCGGGATCCTGCGGGGTCTCAAGGAGCGCTACGAGGTGCACCATGGGATTCATATCCAGGATGCGGCCCTGGTGGCGGCGGCGACGTTGTCGCACCGTTACATCAGCGACCGATTCTTGCCCGACAAGGCGGTGGATCTCGTGGACGAGGCGGCGTCGCGGTTGCGGATGGAGCTGGATTCGATGCCGACCGAGATCGACCAGCTTGAGCGCCAGGTCATGCAGTTGGAGATCGAGCGGACCGCGTTGCGGAAGGAAAAAGATGAAGGCTCGCGCGATCGCCTGAAGAAACTGGAGGCGGAACTGGCCCAGCTGAAAGAGAATTCGACCAGGCTGAAGGCGCAGTGGCAGAACGAGAAGGCCGCCATCAACGCCGTCGGGATCGTGCGCGAACAACTCGAACAGGCCAAGCTCGAGATGGAGCAGGCGCAACGCACGGGCGATCTCAACCAGGCGGCGCAGATCCAGTATGGCAAACTGCCCGAACTGCAGAAGAAACTGGCGTCCATGGAGCAGGCGATGCACACGGGCGCGCCCGCGCAGCGGCTGCTCAACGAAGAGGTGACCGGGGAGGACATCGCCCAGGTCGTGGCTTCCTGGACGGGAATCCCCGTCTCCCGGATGCTCGAGGGCGAACGCCAGAAGCTGGTGCGCATGGAAGATCGGCTGCGACAACGGGTCGTCGGCCAGGGCGAAGCCATCACCGCGGTGTCCAACGCCGTCCGCCGGGCCCGGAGCGGGCTCCAGGATCCAAACCGGCCGATCGGTTCCTTCATTTTTCTGGGGCCGACCGGCGTGGGGAAGACCGAACTGGCGCGGGCGTTGGCCGAGTTTCTCTTTGACGACGAGAACGCCATGGTGCGGATCGATATGAGCGAATACATGGAGAAACACACCGTGGCGCGGCTGCTGGGTGCGCCTCCGGGCTATGTGGGATACGAGGAGGGCGGCCAGTTGAGCGAGGCGGTGCGCCGCAAGCCCTACAGCGTGGTGTTGTTCGATGAGATCGAGAAAGCGCATCACGACGTGTTCAATGTGCTGTTGCAGGTGCTCGATGACGGGCGGCTGACGGATGGCCAGGGGCGCACCGTCGATTTCAAGAACGCCCTCGTGATCATGACCAGTAACATCGGCTCGGCCATTCTCCAGGAATACTTCGAGCGCGGCCGGCCGACCCCGAAGGAGTTGACGGAGATGGAAGCGCGGGTGAAAGGCGAGTTGAAACGGCATTTCCGGCCGGAGTTCCTGAACCGGGTGGACGATGTGATTGTGTTTCACAGCCTGGACCGCGACCAGATCGCGGCCATCGTCGGCATCCAGCTCGATCGCCTGACTCAACGGCTCGACCAGCAGCAGCTCACCCTGCAATTGGATGAGTCCGCGAAACAGCTGCTCGCCCGCGAGGGCTACGATCCGCAGTTCGGCGCGAGGCCCTTGAAACGGGCGATCCAGGAGCATCTGCTCAATCCGCTCTCGCTGAAACTGCTCGAAGGGGAGTTCAAGTCCGGCGACCGGGTCCGGGCGCTCGCCAGGGACGATCACATTGTTTTCGAGCGGAGCTGATGGGCGCCGGGCCCTGGAGGCACGAGCTACCCGCCTTCTTGAGGCGGGCCTGGACCGCAAGCTTTCTGAAGCAGCCGCCGCCGCAACGGCCAACCGCGCCGCCGCGCGCTATATTCCCGTCGCTTCCCCCACGTCCCGAATTCATGTCGCATATGCGACATGAATTCGGGACGTGGGGGAGTTGTTCCTTTGGATTCCCTATGCCCGCGGCGATCAAACTCTGACGCCATTCCCGAAAGGGGCACCCTGGGACGCCGCCTTCGCGCTCGCGCGCTCTTGGAACGAGCGCACGGCCGAGCAACCGCCCACCAGCAGTTTCCTGTTGCATCCGGCGATTGCGGCCTCTTGCGGTTGCACCCATTTTTTGAGCTTTCAGCGCGAAAGCCGGGCCCTGGCCACGGCAGCGGGGATGAAGGTCTTGCCGGCCAGGTTGTAGCCGATCCGGCCGATGGCCAACGGCCTCACTTCGGGCTGTGTCGGCGGGCGAGCACGACGCCGAGGATGACTGCGGCGACCAGATCCGTTCCCAGGACGGCGAGGCGGATCGGGAGATCGAGAGGCAGAATCAGGAATGCCACGATGCCGCTCACGGCGATGATGGCCGGTAGAATCAGGGTCAACGGATTCATCCACGAAATCAACCTTAAGCCCGATTGAGGAGTCAAAGCAAAATGCGCAGGACGGGCCATTGCAGGGACCCTTTCAGTCCAGGAGCGACCGATTGTGTCTCGCCATGGGAATCGACAAATGACCGTCCCGGGCGCAACATGCGGTAATCCACCAACACACTCGATCATGAACCAGAAGACCACCCGACGCGAATTCCTGTCCACCGCCAGTGCGAAGGTTGCCGGAGGTGCAGCCTTGGCCAGCGGTGTGATTCCGGTCACCGGGCAAACTCTGGCCGGAGGCGGGGAAACCGAGGCAGGAGGCCGCAGCCCCGGGGAACCGCAAACCCGACAGGCAATGCTGGCCGAGATCCTTCGCCAACCGGTGCTCAAGCGGGAACTGTTTGCCAGCCCGGTCCTGATCCAAAGCGTGGAATTGCTGCGATGGGAGAACAGCTTCCTGTGTCGGGTTCGATCCACCGACGGCGCCGAGGGGCTGTCGGTTGCGCATAGCGACATGAGTCGGCTCTATCCGATCTTTCTTCGGAACCTGCAGCCCTTTTTTCTGGGGAAGGATGCGCGCGAACTGGATCGGATCCTGGAGAAAGTCTACGTCTACAATTTGAATTTTCGATACCAGGGCATCGCGCTGGGGTTGCCGCTGGCGACCATCGAGTTCGCCATCCTCGATCTGCTCGGGCGCATCGCCGGCCGGTCGATCGGTCAACTGATCGGTGAGATCCACCATCCGGAAGTTGCCGTCTACGTCGCCACCGAATGGCGGGAGCGTCCGCTCGAGGAAACCTTGGATCTGATCCGGAAAGCGCTGGCGCGCTACGATGCCAGGGCGCTCAAGATCAAGGTGGGCTACCTGATGTTCATGACCACGGACATGAACGCCACCGGACCGATGGGCAAAACCGAGCGACTCATTCCGTTGCTCAGGGAAATCTTCGGGAGCGACATGGCCCTTTACGCGGATGCGAATGGTTACTACGAGGTGCGTGAGGCGATTCGCGTTGGCCGATTGCTCGAGGAAAACCAATACGCCTATTTCGAAGAACCCGTCCGGTTTGACGACTTTGAGGCCATCAAACAGGTCGCGGATGCCCTGACCCTGCCCATTGCCAATGGCGAGCAAGACCAGGGCTTCGTCAACTTCCGCTGGCTGATTGCCAATGACGGCGTCGAGATCGTCCAGCCGGACAGTTACTACTTCGGCGGCCTGATTCGATCGGTGAAGGTCGGGCGGATGGCGGCCGCGTTTGGAAAGGAGATCGTGCCGCACATGTCGGGCGGGGGATTGGGCTTTCTCTACAACTGCCATTTGGTGTCGGTGCTGCCCAATGCCGGTGCGCATCACGAATTCAAAGGGTTGGAAACCCATGTCCCATTCGAATGCGCCACCTCCCCGCTGCAAGTGGTGGACGGAAAGATCAAGGTGCCTACCGGCCCCGGACTGGGCGTTGAAATCGACCCCGACTTCATCAGGAAGCACCGACCCGTCACGGGATAGCCAAAGCCGAGCAGCGGCAGGTGTTGATCCCACTCAGCCTCGCGTCGGTGGCGCCAACTGGAGGGGCGAGTTACCCGAGCCCGTGATCGGCAAGTGCTAATCTTTGTTCTCCTTCAGCAACGGCAAGAACTGCCGGGTTTCCGGATCGTAAGCGAACAGTTCGGCGGTGGCGATTTTGAAGAACCAGCCGTGCAATCGCAGCGTGCCCCGGGCGAGGGCATCCTGAACACAAGGGTAGCTGTACAGGTTATCGAGACCGAAGAGGACGTTCTCCGCCGCCGCCAGATCGAGACGCGCGCTGGCCGAGGCGATGTGCGCATATTGCCTGGCCACTAGATCGAACACGGGCGCCGCCAGGCTCAGCCAGTCACGCAGGTGCGGGGTGGCGTCCGTCATCGGTGAAGCCCCCAGCAGGCCGGCCATGGCGCCGCATTGCGAATGGCCACAAACGACGATGTCACTGACGTGGAGCGCGGTGACCGCGAACTCGATGGCGGCGGCGGTGGAATTGGTGCTGCCGGTGACATTCGCGGGCGGAACGATATTGCCCACATTTTTGACCACGAACAAATCACCGGGCTTGCTCTGGGTGATCAGTTCCGCCAGCACCCGCGAGTCCGAGCAGGTAATGAAGAGCGTATGCGGATTTTGGCCATCTTGGGAAAGCTTGTGGAACAGCGTCCGGTAATTGCCAAACGCGTCTTTGCGGAATTGATGAACGCCTTCGATCAGTTTTTGCACGTGGTTCGCCCAGCGGAACGCGGGAACGACCGGCCGGACCAGCAGCCGTTGCTTCCCCGTTCGCAACGGGTTTACCTGTTTACCTTCGAAGGGGGTCCGGGTTCAAGCCCTGGCCGAGGATTTCAGGATTTCAACCTGACCGGTTGATTCCAGCTTGACGATCCGGGGTTTGAAAATGACCCTGCGGGACGAACAGGCCCGGGCCATCCTCGGTTCCATGAGTCGATCCATCGTTGGCCGGAAAAAGGGAGGCTTGCTCGATCACGCCAAGAGAGCACGGTATACGCAAGCTATGAAGAGTATGCCTGAAGTGCAGCCTCGCGAAGGTCACCATCTCTGGATACGTTTCGAGAATGGAAGCGACACAGCATGCGTGAATTGCCGAACCAGGCACTTGACCCTTTGATTGGCCCCGGTGCTTCCTGGCCTGCCGCATCGCTCCCAACCCGTTTACGGGCAGGTTGCGGCCCCAGAGTGGCATTCTGGATCGGAGCAGACGCAGGAGTGCTTTGCCCACCCGATCAACGGTCCAGATGATGATCTGGCCGGGAGTCGGCGGACAGCCTCATCTGTTGGCCTCCCCTTCAAACGATTCCCACGCAACCCCATCGGGAACATCAACGTCGATGGCGGGCAGACCAAGTTCCTCCAAACAACGGTTGAGCATGGCAATTCGCCAGCGGACCACCGGTTCCGGCAGGACGTTGTGGTCAAGAAACCAATGACCTTCATCGGCATCCAGCCCCAGGGTGCAGAATACCCTTGATTGAAGTGGATTGGGTTTGCCGCACCAGTAGAACGGAGGGAAGCCCGGATAACCCCGGGCCGACCAGCTTCGGTGAACCTCGTGCCACTGCTCGGGGGACAAGTTCACCGCTTGCCATCCGCCGATACGCGAGTCCGGCGCTCCATGGTTGCAGTTGAGCCCTCCCGATGACCGACCGGCGTACATCGCCAACATGGCGTAGCCTGGCTCGTTCGCTTGATACGGCGGTAGCCGTCCCCATTGATTTACCATGTCCAGATGCAGGCTGAGGTTGAGATGCTTCCGGTGATTCTGGCAACTTCCGAACAACAGCTTGTCCCGCTCGGTCGCCGTGGTCTCAGCGGGAAGGACAACGCGCTGACCGGTCCGCGCCGACTCGCGGGCCGCATCCAGAATCTCCGTCGCAATCAGGTTCACTTCCAGGGACGACAGGCCCGTCGATCGCATTTCACCGCGCACCACCGCCGCCAGGAACGAGAGCGGATCGTTCTCCGGGGCGGCGAGGGGCGGGACGGGCGCGTCGGTCTCGGCTCCGCTGGCCCGGCGCACCCGCAGGCGGTTCTGGTCGGGCACACGCACATAGCCTGTCCGGCCATAAATATCCATGTCCTTCCGGTTGAAGGGCCAGTTCCAGGACGCCTGGATGATCCCCTGCGCCTGGGGATACGTGAGCACGATCGTCGCCTCGTCATCCACGTGGGGGTAAACATCCGGTTTGATCTGTTGGGTCACGGCAAAGACTGACGTGGGCCGCTCCCCTTTCATCAGCCAGGTGATCAGGTTGGCCCCGTAACAGCCGAAATCGGTGAGCGCGCCCCCGCCGTTGAGCACCGGATCGGTCAGCCATTCCAGGAATTCCGCCGAACACCCGATCTCCTTCGGCCCCTGGTGCCCGTCGCGCACCACGATCTTCCGTGGGTCGCCGACGGCGTTCTGCTCGTGGACCAGGGCGTACGCCGCGTGGTTGGCCGGGTACCAGGTGGTCTCGTAGTTGATGAGCACCTGAATTCCGCCCTGCTCGGCGGCGGCGGCGATGGCGCGGGCGTGCTCGATATCGACCGCCAGCGGCTTTTCCATCATCACATGGGCGCCTCTGGCGGCGCACGCCTCGACGACCCGCCGGTGATCGAAGGTGCTGGTGAAGGCGGCGACGGCCTGCGGTTTCACTTGATCGAGCATGCTTTCCAGGCTGGTGTGGAACAGGGTGTCCGGCAGTCGGTAATCCCTGGCGTAGCGGGCCGCGAGTCCCCGGTTAGGTTCCACGATCGCAACCAACTGGATGTCTTTCCGTGCGCTGGCCGTCGGGATGAAGCCTCGGGCGTGATCGTGGACCAGGCCCACAATGGCGAAACGAACGGGTTCAGGTGCGGCACGGAGCGTTCCCGCCGCCAGGCCGAGGATTCCGATTTGGAGGATGGTGAGCGTTTTCATAGCAAGGTTCCTGAGATGGCCGTACCGAGGATGGCGCAATCGGAACGGGCCGCGCAACCTTTCGTCGGATGGTGAAGGGCGTCAAACCCGCTGATTGTATAATGCCGCCTACCGGGACCGGGGCAACTTCCAGATTACGCAGGCGGTCCTGTCGCAGACCTTGAGCCGGTTGTGGATCACGAGGCAGGGTGTCGCGCAGAGGATTGCCAATGCTGCCGGGCGGGTGGCCGCTCAACCGATGCTCGCCGGGTCAATGCAGGTCCGGAAATCGAAGGCGGCGGGCCTGACCGTTGGCGGGCTATTCAGCCTTTCGTTCCCTCAGAGCGGCGTTGAAGGCGTCCTGTGCCGGGTTGAGCGGTTGACGCTTCCTGCCCCCGGCCAGGCGGCAGCCACGATTCAGTTCAGGGAAGACACGGGCTTCTTCAACGGAGACCATTACGCCGCCGGGGCTGACGACACGCCCGCGGAGAACGTGTTCGAGGTTCAGGCGTTGGAGTATGAGAAGCTGGTCGAAGCCCCCTGGGGGTTCAAGGAAACCAGCACGCCGCAGGTGGTCTTCCTGGCCGCGCGGGGAGATCTCGTCAGCAACGGGTTCAACCTCTGGAAGCAGCGCAGTGACCTCTCCTACCGCGACGTAGGTGCCTTCGACAGCTTCGCCCAGCGGGGGCACGTGGTGACCGAATACCCGGCCGTAACGCTCCTGATCGACGACTACCTGGGGATCGAGATCCAATTCGATTCCCTCGACAATGACCTGGACGAAATCACCTTCCTCGAGGCGCAGCAGAATCGGCTGCTGGTGCTTGTCGGAAACGAGATCCTGAGCGCCTGGGGACCGCAGCTCATCGCCGCCGCGCGATACCGGCTCTGGACGATCCGCGCCCGCTACGACACCAAGCGGGAGACGCACGCCGCCGATGCTGAAGTCTGGGTTGCGCTCCGCGATGACCTGGCGATGGGCTCCGATGACATGAGCCCGCCGGACAAGACCTTCAAGCTCCAGCCGTTCTTGCTCCAGAGCGAGTTCGACCTGGCCCTTGTGAACCCGATCTCGATCACGCTCCAGAAGCGGGCTTACCGACCGTTGGCGCCCTTGAACCTGCGCGTGGCGGATGACGGCTACAACCCGACGTATGCCACCGGGGCCGACATCATCGCCGACTGGGACAGGGCCGCGAACCGATCGTCCGAAGATCCGGTGACGAAGGCGCTCAGCCCCGACATCGACAAGACCGTGCTGGAGATCCTGACGACCGGGGATGTGCTCAAAAGCACGTTCGAGTTCTCCGGGGGCACCGGGCCGCGGACCATCACCAACGCCCAACTCGCGGCCGCGCTAGGCGGCGAGACCGATTTCAAGCTGCGGGCATGGTTCGTCCGCAGCGGACTCCGGAGCCTGAGCCACGACGAAGTCACAGTGAGAAAGATTTGATATGGCAACGATTGCACCAGGACGACTGCATGACGTGAGCAACGCCGCCGATTTTGTGGCGTTGACCGAAACCAACTTCGAGATTCTGACGGCCGAAGTCTTCAAGCAGGAGCCGACCTACGTCAGTGGCGTTCCGACCACGACCGTTGGACCGCCCACGACCGGGTCCCACGTCCTGAACGAAATCTGGAAGGATGCCCTGGGCGGCGTGTTCAAGTGCACGGTGGCCGGGACGCCTGGGACGTGGAAGCAGGTCCTGCCGGCGGCGGTCACGGCCGATCCGGCGACAGGGACGATTCCGACGGGTTACCTCGTTCTGAACGTCACGCAGGGGACGCTGAAGCGCCATGCCGGGGGATATTCGTGGGATACCGTCATTGGCGCGACCGGGGGCAAGATCGGGTTCTACGGGGTCACGCCCGTCTCCCAGCCGGCCGGAGCCGATCAGGCGGCGGTTACGCTCGGGAACACGAATGGCGAGATCGGTGGGCTCACGATCTCCGACCCGCCGACCCAAGCCGAAGTTCAGGCGTTGCGTGATAAGTGTGAGGAACTGGCCGATGACGTCCGCAGCCTGTCGACCCTGATCCACTCGCTCAGGTCCGCCACGGTCGCCGCAGGATTGATTAAGGGCAGCGCGTAGAAACGATCTTCGGACGACCAGTACACGCCTTGAGCGACTTGCACTCGG
>JAHDYP010000116.1 GCA_023383055.1 Verrucomicrobiota bacterium
TCGCGAGTTGGAAGCTCCACGGCGATGCCTTTGTGTTCGCCATCAGCCCGGACGGTCGGCGCCTGGTTAGCGACTGGTGGTTGGCCGAGTTACGCCAATGGGAAGCCTTTCCATGGAGGGACGCCGACTATCCGGGTTCTCCCGGTGATTCTTTGCGCGATCGCCTGCGGTGGTTCGCCCGCCAGTATTGGCAGGATCGCTTGGAAGCGGAAACGCGCATGGCCATCACGAGTTCAACCGTCTTCGTCGAACTGCCCTATGATCGATCCAGAATCCCACCACGCGACCCGGCGGCGCCCGGTAAACTCATCGATCTCACGGCGCACTACACGGGTGTCCTGGACGAATGCAACTACGTCCTCGCAAACGGCGACTATTCCCGCATCGACCTGAGGAATGTGCCCAGGGGGAACCGTGACCTTTCAAGGCGTTCCCTTCGACGTTCGCGGAGTCATCCAGACCACGCGCGGGTCAGGTGTCCCCGCGGACTATCCCGTAAGTGCGGGACCCGTAGGCGTCGGGCAAACCTGTCAGCAGTTCCGCGCGATCCTGGGAATCGTCGGCGAGGCGGCGGAGGAGGGCGCGTTGATCGGTGCCATTGTCTTCCATTACGCCGATGGCAGCCGGCACGAGCTTGAGATCTTCTACGGCCGGCACGTCCGGCATTGGTGGACGGAAGGCGATCCTCGAACGGACACCGACCTCGCCCAGGTGGCTTGGGAAGGACCGCATGCCTCCTGCTGGCACGACACCACGCGTCTTCGGGTCTTTCACGCCGTGTGGGATAATCCGCGGCCCAACCAGGAAATCGTCAGCTTCGATTTCGTCTCCAAGATGAGCACCACCGCCGCGCCGTTTCTCATCGCGGTGACCGTGGAGTGACGTGTGCGTGGTGTCACGTCCTGATTTCCGTTTGTCACTTTTGAGCAGTGGGTATTTCGTGGCGGGAGGTTTTGGAGGGGGGCGGTTCCGGACTGGGATAGCGCCGACCTGAGCCGAAGCGCAGCGAACCGCGCGCTGATTCCAAGGCGCTTCTCGGGGTTCGGAGCCGCGTCGTGCATCCGCACGGCCGGTCACTGCTTCGTGCCGGTCACCCCTGAGGCTGGCGCTGTCGGTCTTGTGGTTTGCCTGGCCGCAGGCTGGAGCGAGGGCGGGTCGTTTGGTTGTCCGGGGGTCAGTCGAGTTGTCGGACGCGGTAGAGTCGGTGGGGGCTGCCGGAGGTGTTGTGGTTGCCGGTGGTGGTGGTGGCGGTGGCGGTGTAATCGGCGGCGGTGGTCCAGGTGGCGGCGTCGAGGTCGTCCTTGAACTCGAGGCGGTATTGGGTGCCGACGGTGGAGTTCCATTGGATCGTGACGGTGCCCGTGGGGTTGACGTTGACGTCCTGGATGACGAGGGCTTCGGCGGCGAGGACAACGATCTGGAAGCCGCGGGTGGTTGCGAGTGGCGGCGTGCCGTCGTCGGTGACGCGGACGGTGATGGAGTTGGTGGAGGGGGCCTGGTCGGACTGGGGGGTCCAGGAGAAGAGACCGGTGGTTGGGTTGATACTGGCGCCGGTCGGTGCACCGGGTTCGAGACTGAACGCGAGTGTGTTGAGGGGGAGATCGGGGTCGGAGGCCATGGCGGTGAAGGAGAGTGTGGCGCCGAAGGTGACCTGCTGATCGGCGATCGGGTTGAGGGTCGGGTTTTGGTTCACTTCGCGGACGGTGATGGAGATGGTTTCGGACGCGTTGAGGGACGGAGCGCCGTTGTCGCGGACGATGATAGTGACTGAGTAGACGCCGGGTCCCTGGGCTTCGGTGGGGGTCCATGTGAAGACGCCGGTGGCGGGAAGGATGGCGGCGCCGGCGGGTGCGCCTTCGTCGAGGCTGAAGGTCAGGGTATTGACCGGGAGGTCGGGGTCGGTGGCGACGGCGGTGAAGGTGAGGAGTGATTGTTCATCGACGGCCTGGTTGCCGATGGGGTTTAGGATGGGGGCACGGTTGACCTCGTTGACCTGGATGGTGATGGTCTGGTGGTCGTCGAGGGTGGGGGTGCCGTTGTCGGTGACGCGGACGGTGACGGGGTAGGAGGCGGGGCCTTGGGCTTCGGTGGGGGTCCAGGTGAACACGCCGCTCTCGGGGTTGATGGCGGCGCCGCCGGGTGCGCCGGGATCGAGGCTGAAGGTGAGGGATTGGCCGGCGTCGGGATCGGAAGCGGAGGCAGTGAAGGTGAGGAGCGAGCCTTCGGCGACGGCAGGGTTGGAGAGGGGGTTGAGGGTGGGGGCGCGGTTGACGGGGTTATCGATGAGATTGGGGGCGCCGGGCGTGGGGTTGGACATGAAGAAGCGGGCGGAGGCGGCGTCGGGCCAGCGGCCTTCGCTGATATCATTGGTTTGGGCACCGAAGTCGACGCTATCGACGAGAATCCCGTTGGGGGTGAAGAGACCGATGGCTTCGCCGTTGAGGCTGAGTTTGAAGTCGGCGTGGAGGTGCTGGCTATAGCCGTTTTGATCTGGTTGTTCGTCGGCCCAGACGAGGAGGAAGGCGCCGGCGGGGATGACGGTGCCGGTGGGGATGGTCCATTTGGCCGGGTTGGCGAGATTATCGGTGAGGGTGAAGTCGGAAAGATCGACGGGATCGGTGCTGAAGTTGTGGAGTTCGAACCAATCGTCGAACTGGCCGTCGAGGGGATCGGTGACGGTCGAGGTATTGCCGGCCATCCATTCATTGATGTTGACGGGGACTTCGGGGTGGCCATTGGAATTGGAAGAGCCGGGAGTCGGGATATAGAACTTGGTGCGTTTGGTGGGGGTGCCGTCGGGGTAAGCGCCGTAGGATTTGTCGGCGCCAATGGTTGGGTAATTGAGGTAATCGACGATGGAGGTTGAATTGTTCAGCGTCTGGACCAGAGCGACCGAGCCGAACTCGGGTGGGATGCGGAAGTTGGCGTGGATTTCGCCGCTGCCGGTCTGGGCGGGTTGGGCGTCGAGCCAGACGAGGCGGAACTGGCCGGGGTTGAGGGTGGTGCCGGTGGGGAAGGTCCAGCGGGTGAGATTGGTGTAGGAATCGGAGAGATAGTAGCCGTCGAGCGAGACGGTCGTGGAACTGGAGTTGTGGAGTTCGACCCAGGGATCGCGTTCATTGAAGCGGTCGGGGAGGCCGGTGGTGTTGACTGGTTGGACTTCGTTGAGCCAGAGGAGCGGCAGGGGGTCGGTGGCGGCGGCGTTGGAGTTGGGAGCGCCCGGGGTATAGGGGGCGCCGCCGCCGGCGGAGGCATCGAGGGAGAGGCCGAAAGCGACATCGCTGCTGGTGTCATTGACCTGGTGGACTTCGACGGCGATGACGTTGAGGCCCTGGATGAGCGAGGCGGTGGGGATGTTGAAGGGACCTTCGAGGGTGGCGTTATCGATGGTGCGCGTGGCGAACGTGGCGTAATCGATGGGGCCGTCGGGCATGCCGATGCGGAGGACTTCGGTGCCGTTGAGGTAAACGACGGCGCCGTCGTCGAGGATGAGTTGGGCGGAGAGGGTGGTGGCGTTGGGGTTGCCGGAGAAGTTGAAGGTCTTGCGGAAATAGAAGGTGGTTTGCTGAGGGGCGGTATAGGTCAGCAGGGTATTCTTGGGGGCGGGCAGGTCGGAGGATTCGACATAGAGCAGGGCGGCGCCGGAGGGCCAGGCATTGTCGTTGTAGGCGCGCTGGTTCCAGGTTGTGCCGAGGTCGGTGCCGGACTGGTTGTATTTCCAGGTATCGGTCATACCGATGAGTGGGCCGGAGGTGCCGCCGCTGCCGCCGGTGACCGAGGACCAATTGGCGACGCGATTATTGTCGTGGGTGGGATCGATGAGTTGGATTGAAGGCCCGAAGCCATCGGCGAGGGTGGGCCACGGGGGATCATCGTCATAGGTGACTTCGTCGATGAGGAGATCGAGGTCCGGGGTTGTGCCGGGTTTGATCAGTTTGAGGGTTTCGCCGCCGTTATCGAGGGAGCCATTGAAAATGGCGGCGACGGGGATGGTGGGTCCGTAGGCGGTGCGGAAGGCGGCGAGGTTTTCGGCGGCCACGATGAAGCCGTTGGGCGGGATGACCGTGCCTTCGGGGAAGGTGAGGTCGGCGCCGTTGAGGCGGTAGCCGGAGAGGTCGAAGGTGGTGAGGGTGGAGCGGTTGTGGATTTCGACGAATTCGGCGTCGGGCGCGGCGGGATTGAACATAATTTCGTTGAGGACGAGGAAATCCTGGGGCGGTTCGACGGTACCGGTGTAAGTGATGGTGATGGTATCGGAGAGGCTGGAGATCAGTTTGCCGGTGGCGTCGTAGGCGAGGAGGGTGAGGTTATTAACGGACTGGGAGAGGGGGACGCGGAGGGTCCAGGAGGTGACGGCGGTCCAGGTGATGGGGTAGGCGACGCCGTTGACGCGGATGGTGCGGACGTCGACGGGGGCGGTACCCTGGAGGGTGGCGAAATTTTGGGCGGTGCTGAAGTTGTTGCCGTTGTTGCTGGTGATGGCGAAGGCGGCGTTGACGGTGGACAACTGGTTGAGGATGTAGGTGCGGCGCTGGTCGATCCAGGCGGGGATGGAGATGCCCTGGGCGCCGCTGCCGACGAAGGGTGAGGTGGTGCTGACGCCGTTGGCCTGGAAAGCCTGGTAACGGGCAGTGAGGGGGGGATTGTAGTTGGCGGAGAGCATGGGGCCGTCGACGAGGCGTTTGAGGGCGCGCAAGAAGATGCGGCGGAAGTGCGGGTGATTGTACATGCGGGCGATGGTGGGGTCGTTGACTTCCCAAAGGGGGTAGTTGGGGTCGTGGCCGCCGTTGCAGCCGAGGGAGAAGTCGAGGTCCCAGAGGAGCATCTGCCATTTCCCGCTGAGGGGGCCGTAGATGAATTGGTTCTTGCCGCGGCTGTAGCCGTAGCCGTCCCAGTCGCCGATGGCATGGCGGAGGGCGAAGGCGGTGAGCCAGATTTCGGTATCGACGAGTTCCTCGACTTGGCTGACGTAGGTGGCGTCGGGGGCATTGACGGCATCGACGATGGCGAAGAGGCGGGAGTAGTCGTCGTTGAGCGTGCGGTTGAATTTCTTTTCCCAGGCCCAGCGGTAGCGGGCCTGTTTTTTGGCGCCGCCGGTGGTGGTGAAGTCCTGGAGCGTGGCATCGACGTTGAACTCCATGCCGACGCTGTCGTTGAATTCGAACCAGTCGTCGATTTTGAAGATTTCGCCCTGGTCATCGTCGGCGAACCAACTGCGGACGTAGGAGGAATCGGGTTGCTGGCTATCGGAGTAGATGGGGATGCCGCGGTTGGCGTTGGGGACGCCGTTGATGACGACGTGGACGTAGCGTTGATGGCTAGAGGGGAGGCCGAGTTGGCTGGCCAGGGCAAAGGAGGTGACCTCGCGCAGGGCGGTGGGATCGCGGCCGCCGGGTTCGAGGGAATCGAGGTTCAGTTCATCGGCGCCGAGGAACAATTGGTCAGAGGGGAGGGTCCAGACGTAGCCGCAGGCATTGCCGACCGGGGAGTTGTAACCGGGGCGGATGAAGGGACTGCCACGGTAGCGGCCGCCGGCGTTGTAGACGACGCGGTGGTTGCCGTATACGAAGGTGCCGTCCAGGGGTTCATTGCTGAGCTTCTCGCGGGAGGACCAGAGATTGATGTTTTTCTCGGTCATCCAGAGGCGGTAGATGCCGAAGCGTCCGGGAGGGGTGGGTTCGCCGAAGCGGATGAGGCCTTCGCGAGCGGGTGCGTCGTGGGGGAAGAGTGAGGAAGCGGGGGTGTTGGCGGCATCGGTGGCGGCGATATGGAAGGCGGCGAGTGCGCCGGCGGACTGGCCGGGGATGGTGGCGGAATAGAAGCCGGCGCCGCGGTAAGTCATGGGGAGGACCACGAGGTTGGTAGCGGGGTCGAGACGGTAGGTGAGGGTGAGGTTGCTGAGCGTGTCGGGATCGGAGACTTGGGCGTGGACGGTGACCGTCTGTCCGGCGGTGGGGAGGACGGGGTTATGGGAGACGGAATGGATGGCCGGGCCGGCGTTGGGCTGGAGGCGGCTGTTGGGAGCGCCGGGGGTGCCGAGGTTGGCAGGGATGGGCAAAGAACCCAGGGCTTCGAGGTGATTGCCGTGGAGGCGGAGGAGGAGATCGGGATGACCTTTGAGCCAGCGGGCGCGGCCGCGGATGGTGGCGCTGCCGCCGGGGGAAAGGGTGGTGGTGAGATCCGATTCGACGCGGTTGGCGCCGTTGTCGCCGCCGGCGGTGGCGCGGAGGTGGAGGCTGTAGCTGCTGGAGTCGCCCTGGCCGGCGGTGCTGAGGCTTGAGCGGACGTGATTGCCTTGGGCGATCCAGGAGTTGAGACCGGATTCGAAGGTGCCGTTAGGAACGGTATTCACGGCGCCGGAGAGGACTTCGAGGTTATCGACGAGGCACTCGCCGGAGCCGAAGAGGAGGAGATGGAGTTCGTTGATGGCGCCCTGGCCGAGGTCGAGCACGCCGGAGTGTTCGATGGTGGACCAAGTGCTTTTGGTGGATTCGTCGCTATCGGCCCAATTGGAAGGCAAACGGTTGTCGGCGCGGGGGTCGATCAGTTCGAGGGAGCTGCCGCCGCCGTCGGACCAGAGGCCCCATTGGCCGCCGTCGCCGAAGGTGACTTCGTCGGCGACGATATGGATGAGGTTGGTGACGGCGACGTTGTTGTTGGTGGTGACCGTGGTTTCGGGGAAGGTGAGGGCGATACGTTCGCCGCTGTTGGCGAGAGAGCCGGAGAAATCACCGAAGGTGTTATTGGTGGAGAGGGTGGGGTGATTGAGGAGAAGGCGGTCGCGGTTGCGGCCGACGACGACGAAGCCGTTGGCGGGGATGAAGGCGGTTTGCGGAAAGGTGAAACCGATACCGTCGCTCAGGCGCCAGCCGGCGAGGCTGACGGCGGTGCCTCCGGTATTATGCAGTTCGACGAACTCGTCGTCGTCATCCTCGGAGATCGGGTTGTACATGATTTCGTTGATGACGATCTGGCGGGTGAGTGGTTTGGCGTTGGGGGCGTTGGGGGTTTTGGCGGCGAGTTCCTGGAAGGCGGGTGCGCCGTCGGGGTAACGGCCGGTGGCGACGCCGTTGGCCTGGCCCTGGAACTGGACGGTGTCGAGGACGCGGGTGTTTTGGGGGTTAATGAAGTGGAGAGTTTCGCCGAGGGTGCTGAGGGCGAAGCCGAGTTGGACCTGGGTGAAGGCGGCGAAGCCTTTGGCGGGGATGGAAGTGCCGGCGGGGATCAAGAAACGGGCTTCGTTGGCGTTGTCGGTCAGGATGCAGCCGGAGAGGTCGACGGCGGTGGAACCGTAGTTATAGAGCTCGACATAATCGAGCTCGGGGTCGTCGGTATGGGCGAGGAACTCGTTGATGACGACTGTCCGGTAGGCGGTTGAGGCGGCGGGTTCGGCGGCGCCGGGGGAGCCGCCTTTGAATTCGCTGGCCGACCAGGCGCGGGGATCCTGCTCGCCGTAGGAGGGGCGGGCGAGGACGAGTGAGTGGCCGGCGTTATCCGCGGGGAGCGGCCAGGGCTGGCGGTTGTTGTATTCGACTTCGAGGAGGACCGCGCCGGCGGGGTTACGGAGGCGGAGGAGGCCGCCGTTGTTGGGTAGGCTATTGGTGTAGGGGCCGCGAACGCCGGTGATGCCGTGGACGGACTGGAGATCGGCAGGGGCGGCGGCGACGGCCAGGTAAGCGCGGGAGTTGAGGGTGGTCCCGGCGGGGAAGGTGTAGGAGATATCGCCGGTGAGGCGGAAGCCGGAGAGATCGAGGGAGATCTCCTCGGAGTTGTAGATTTCGATGAACTCGAGGTTGCGGTTATCGGGGCGGGGCGGGGGATTGTAGTGGATTTCGCTGAGGACGAGGCCGGTGGTGCGGCTGGAGGGGCCGATCGGTTCGGAGCTGCCGCGAACGAGGTCGATGGCGAGTGGGGTGAAATCGAGGCTGAAAGAGCGCTGGGTGTTGGCGAGAATGGTATTGGGGGAGGTGGCGCGGTCGCGGACGTTATTGACGGTGAGGGTGTAGGTGGTGGAGAGGGAGAGGGCGGAGGTGGTGAGGATAATCGTGCGGGTGTCACCGGCGAAGCTTGCAGCGGTGACGGAGATGCCGTTGTTGATCGAGTAATTGGAGTGGTTGGCGGCGCTTGAGGCCTCCACCGGTTCGGAGAAGCGGACCGTCAGCCGGGTACGGTCGCCGAGGTTCACTACGGAATCGAGGGTGGGGCGGGTGTTATCGCCGGTGACGGTGAGGGTGGCGGAGCGGGTGTTGGTGGTGCCTTGGGGGTTGGCGATGAAGCAGCGGAACTGGCTGTTGTGATCGGCGAGGGTGACGGTGGGTATGAAGTGGGTGGCGTTGGTGGCGCCGATGAGGTTGGCATTATTGCGGAGCCACTGGTAGGTGGCGCCGGCGGTGGAGACCAGTTCGACGGTGAAGGAGGCGCTGCCGCCTTCGGTGGTGTTGACATCGGCGGGCTGGGTTTTGATTTGGGGCGGAGCGATGAGTTCGAAGAGGAAGTAATCGATGTCGCCGCTGTCGGACGTATAGCGGATCGTGTTGAGTCCGGAGAGGGCGAGGACCTGTTCGTTGCCGCCGGTGTCTTTGAGTGGGACGCGGTTATTGCTGCCCCATCCACCGGAGCCGGGGGCATCGAAAACGCCGAGTTGCTGGAGGGTTTGGGAGGTGGAGTTGGCGCCGCTGGTGACGCGTTGGAGGCTGCCTTTGAGGGCGCCGGGGGAGGTGGTGTCGTGGGAGAGGGCGGCGAAGACGCGATAGGAACCTTGGGGGAAGGTGCGGGTGTAATTGTACCAATGACCGACGCCGACCCAGCCGATCCGGTAATTGGTGGTCATGGTCCACTCGTTACGGTCGAGGTCGGCATTCGGGGTCAGTGGGACGTTGAGGGTTTCGCCAGAGCGATATTCATCAGCATTGGGATCATGGTAGCCGCGGTAATAATCCACGTCATGAACGGCTCCGAGGCCCTGGTAAGCGCCGCCGTAGTAGGGCATGGTGCTGGCGGCGGCAACGTGCTGGCCGCTGCCGTAGTTGAAGTCCTCGGCTTCGATGACGAAGACACCGGCGGCTTGGGCGGGGGAGACGAACTGGGCGGTGCTGATGGCAGCCAGGATGCCCAGAATCGCGAGTCTTCGTGTTAGGGTTTGACGTGCAATAGGATGCATGTGTGACTTTGATTCGAGTTTCCGCTGGGTGTCGGAGCGGATGGTTCGGAGCAAGGTATATGCCTCTGATGAACAAACAAGTAATAAACCGACCAGGGACGATCGTGGGAGGGTCTTTGACAGCCAGCCCTAAGATTCTGATTTGACGTTGGATGGGATGCGTGTGCGACAATCCCGCATGGTTCCGGAGGACAAGAGAGTGGATTGGGTCAGGGGCCAGGTAGCTGCCGCGATTCAGCGGAATGGGGCAGTGCTGGCACCGGCACGGGCTGTTGGCGGGTCTGGGGTGCGATTTCTGTCCCGCGTGGTATTGGGGGTCTTGCTTGGGCTGACAACCTGCTTGCCGGCCGCGGAACGGCCTGCTGAGGTAGGAACCATCGTAAGGGGATATCAGGATGATTTTCGAGGAGATGCACTCAGTGCGGTGTGGCAGCGGACGGGGGCCATGCTGGATCTTTACACGGTGACGGATGGTGTCTTACGGGTGCAGAGCGCGACCGGCGATCCGAATCATCTATTGTGCGGGATTCCCGGGTACGACGCGGTGACTCAGGAGGTGCTGGTGCGGATTCGGATGCGGTCATTTGGCGCGGGTGATCCGGCGCGGGCGGGGGTGGCGGTGGGGGTGGACCCCTTTTCGAGCCAGGGGATCAACTATCACTTCCGCGATGTGGACAGTGAAGGGCAAGAGGGGCGGCACACGGCGTTTCTGGATGATCTGCGGGCCTGGGGACCGGGTTACGATTTCAAGTGGGAAAACGACACGTGGTATTGGATGCGATTGCGCCAGGAAGTGGACGCGGCGGACCAGGGTGGGGCGGCAGATGTGATGGCGAAGGTTTGGCTGGCGGATGGCGTGACGGCTGAGCCCGTGGAATGGCAGCTGTGGGATTACGTTCCGGAGCGGACGGTGCGCAGCGGTTTTGCGGGGATCACGGCGGGGAGTCTGGGCGGCATTTCGGAATTCGAGGTGGATTACGTGTTGATCAAGGCGGTGGGTATGTCGGAGATCCTGGTGGCACCGGACGCAATTCCGTTGTTCGAGGCCGGGGTGACGATGGTGCGCGATCCCGAGGATCAGGTGGTGGCGGAAGGGGTATCGGTGGAGTTCAGCGTTTTGGCGGAGGGCAACCCGGCTCCGACGTATCAGTGGTTTCGCAACGATGTGGTCGTGGAGGGGGAGACCAATACGGTGTATCGGCTGGCGGCGGCGTCCTATGCGGATGACGGCGACCGGTTTCGCGCCGAGGCGCGGAACGTGGCGAGCAACGTGGTGCACGTGGTTTCGAGTGCCGCGGCGCTGCTGACGGTTGTGCCGGATTTGGATGCGCCGGAGTTATTGGATGCAGCGAGTGCGGGTTTGACGGTCGTCGAGGCGCGGTTTTCGGAACGGGTGTCGGCCGTCACGGCGACGGACGTGGCGAATTACCGGATCCTGTCGGTCGAGGGTGAGGTGGAGATCCTGGGGGTCGAGTTGGATGCGACGGAAACGGTGGTGATAATGCGGGTGGCGCCGTTGGCAGAGGGCTGGGAATACACTTTGACGGTCGAGGAAATCACCGACCAGGCGACGGCGCAGAATCCGGTGGTGCCGGGCAGCAGTGCGAAGTTTGTGGCGACCTCCTATCGCACGGAGGAGATTGGCGGCGGCGGGTTGGCGGGGCAGTTGACGGCGGTGCCGGACGGTTACGACCTTGTGGCTGCGGGCGCGGGATTCGGTGGCAACCGTGATTCCGGTTTTTTCGCCAGTCTGCCGAGGACAGGTGATTTTGATGTGCGCGTGAGGGTTGAGGCCTTAGGGCCGGGGGGAGTTTGGGCGATGGCGGGTTTGATGGCGCGGGCCGGGGCGAGTCCGGGGGCACCGTTTGTCATGGTGTTTGGAACGCCGTCGAATGCGGGTTTGGGGTTCATGTCGCGGTTGGCGGCCGGGGGGGCGGCTGCACAGGAAGGTTTGTATCCGGTGAACTATCCGAGCACCTGGTTGCGGCTGAGGCGGGCGGGGTCGGATTGGGAAGGCTATGGGAGTCTGGATGGGCGGGAGTGGAGCCGGTTAGGGGGGGCGACGGTGGAGCTGGGGGCGACGGTGGAATTGGGTTTTGGGGTGGCGAGCGGGCATGCGGATCGGGCGATTGCGGCGAGTTTTCGGGGATTTGGATCGGTGGCGGCGGTGGTGGAGGCGCAAGCGGCGCCGCCGTTTGAACCCATGCTGCAATCGAGCCGGCTGACGCCGTTTGTCATTTCGGAGATCATGTATCACCCGATCGAGTCGGCGCTGGAGTTCATTGAATTGGCGAACACTTTTGCCACGCCGGAGGATCTGAGTGGATATCGGTTGAGCGGGGAGATTGACTACGAGTTTCCGTCGGGGACGGTGTTGGAGGGCGGGGCGATATTGGTGGTGGCGCGGGATCCGGCGGCGTTGCGGGCGAGTTACGGGATTACCGACGTGGTGGGGCCATACGTGGGCGCCATGTCCAACAGCGGTGGCACGGTGCGGTTGCGGCATCGGACGGGTGCGGTGTTTCTGGAGGTGGAATACGGCACGGATGCGCCCTGGCCGCGTGCGGCGGATGGAGCGGGGCATTCGCTGGTGCTGGCGCGGCCATCGTACGGGGAGAACGACCCGAAGGCTTGGGGGATCAGCGACCTGGTGGGCGGGTCGCCGGGTCGTCTGGAGGGTATTGGTCTTGAGCCGTTGCGGTCGGTGTTGATCAACGAGTTTCTGGCGCATACGGACGATCCGGTGCGTGATTACATCGAGCTTTATAACCACGGCAATGCGGAGTTGGACTTGTCGGGTTGCGTGTTGACGGATCGGCGGGCGGGGTTGGTGGATCGGGGCGGACCGAACGTGTTTACGATTCCAGCGGGGACGAAGATTGGACCGCGCGGGTATGTGGTATTCGATCAAGACACGTTGGGGTTTGCGCTGAGCGCGGCGGGGGAGAGTCTTTATTTGGGCAACGCCTCGGGAAGCCGGGTGTTGGACGCGGTGAGCTTTGAGGGGCAGGCGAATGGGGTGTCGAGTGGTCGTTGGCCGGATGGCGCGCCGGACATTGCGCCCTTGAAGAGCCGGACGCCGGGGGCGTCGAACGACGATCCAGGGGTGAGCGCGGTGGTGATCAACGAGTTGATGTATGCGCCGATATCGGGAAGCCAGGACGACGAATACGTGGAACTGCACAACTGGAGCACGGAGTCGGTGGATGTGAGCGGGTGGCGGATGGAGGACGGCATAACGATCGAAATCCCGGCGGGGACGGCGATTCCGGCGGGTGGGTATCTGGTGCTGGGGAAGCGCCGGCAACATTTGCTGGCGCGGTACGTCGGGGTGCTGACGGCCGCCAACACGGTGGGCGACTACGCGGGGTCGTTGTCGAACGCAGGCGAGCGGTTGCGGTTGAAGCGGCCGGAGGCGCTCCTGGCGACCAATGCGCTGGGGGAGATTGAGTCGACTACGAGCTGGGTTGTGGTGGATGAAGTGACCTATGAGGATGGCGGGCGTTGGGGAGAATGGTCCGATGGGGGTGGCAGCAGTCTGGAGAAGGCTGATCCACGAGCCGGGGGCGGGCGGGCGGAGAGTTGGGCGGACAGCGATGAATCGTTGAAGGCGCCTTGGACGACGATTGAGTTCAGCGGACGGCTGGATCATGGCGACGTGGCGGCGAATCAGCTTCAAGTGCTCCTCATGGGGGCGGGGGAGTGTCTGATTGACAATGTCGAGGTCGTGAACAGCAGTGGCCAGAACGTGGTAGCCAACGGGACTTTTGCGAGTGGCGCCGCGGGTTGGACGGCGGAAGGGACGCAGTCCGGTTCGAGTTGGGCCAGCGCGGGCGGTTACGGGGATAATGGTGGTTGTTACCAGGTGCGCGCGGTGGGGCGCGGCGACAATCAGATCAACCGGTTGCGGACGCCCTTGACGGCGGTGCTCTCGGCAAATAGCACGGCCACGTTCCGGGCCCGGGTCCGCTGGGTGCGGGGGCATTCGGAGCTCCTGTTACGGTTACGGGGAAAATGGCTGGAGACCGTGGTGGCGCTTGAGATGCCGGCGCGTCCGGGCACGCCGGGTCAGGTCAACAGCCGACGCGTGGCGAACGCCGGACCGGCGATCCACGATCTCGTGCATTTTCCGGTGTTACCGCGGGGTGGCGAGGCGGTGGTGGTTTCGGTGCGGGCAGAGGATCCGGACGGGGTGGCATCGGTGCAGTTGCGTTACCGGGTTGATCCGGGGGCGACGGTGCAGACGGTGTCGATGGTGGACGACGGTACGGGGGGCGACCTGGTGGCGGGGGACGGGGTTTACAGTGGGCGGGTGCCGGGGCAGGGGTTGGGGGCGCTGGTGGCGTTTCACATTCAGGCGACGGATCGGCAGGGGGTTTCGGCGGTGACGGTGTATCCGGAGGGGGCGCCGGTACGGGAGGCGTTGATCCGGTTTGGCGAGGCGGTCAAGCCGGGGAGCATCCCGAGCTACCGGCTATGGATGACGGAGGCGACCTTCAACGCATGGTCGGGGCGGCACAAGCTGGACAACACGCCATCGGAGATCACGTTTGTGCTGGGCAATCACCGGGTGGTGCATGGGGTTCAGGCGGGGTTTGCCGGGAGCCCGTACATTGCGCCCAGCTTCAACACGCCGTCAGGCCGGCGGTGCGGTTACAGCATTGAGTTTCCGTCGGACGATCGATTTCTGGGGAACACGGATCTGGTGCTGGACTGGCCGGGCGGGCACGGCAATGAGAACACGGCGGTGCAGGAGCAGTTGGCGTATTGGGTGGCGGACCGGATGGGTCTGCCGTTCAGTCTGCGGCATTATATTCGTTTGTCGGTGAACGGGGTGACGGACATGCAGCGGGGGGGTGTGTTTGAGGCGATTCTGCAGCCGAACCGAGATTTCGTTCGCGCCTGGGCTCCGGACGATTCGGAGGGCGAGCTGTACAAGATTGACCGGGCTTTCGAGTTCAGCGACGGGGGTGGGATGACGGCGGATCCGATGCCGACGTTGGAGGTGTTTGAAACCACGGGCGGGGCGAAGAAGACGGCGCGGTATCGCTGGAATTGGTTGAAGCGAAGTTACGATTCGGCGATCGCTTTCACGAATCTGTTCGAGTTGGTCGACGTGGTGAATGCCGCGAGCCCGGAGCCGTACACGTTTCAGACGACGGAGTTGATCGAGCTTGAGGATTGGATGGGGATGTTCGCGTTTGAACATATTATCAACAACTTCGACAGCTGGGGGCACGATATTGGCAAGAACATGTACTTGTACAAACCGGTGGCGGGGCGATGGCAGCTTTACGCGTTCGATCTCGACTGGTTGATGCTGGTGGCGGCGCAGCGGTATTCGGCGTCGAACGGGCCTTTGTTTGCCTCGCAAGATCCCACCGTATCCCGGATGTATCAGCATCCGCCTTTCCGGCGGGCCTATTTCCGCGCCGTCCAGGCCGCGCTCGAGCCGATGTCGGCGGAGAACTGTGGTCCGGTGATGGACGCGAAGTATCGGTGGCTGGTGGACGAGGGGGTGACGATGTGCGATGGGGCGACGCTGGCGGCGCCGACGGCGGTGAAACAGTGGTTTGCGCAGCGGCGGACTTTCCTGCAGAGCCAACTGGCCATGGTGGCCGCCAGTTTCGAGATCGACGGTCCGTCGAGTTTTGTGACGGTCACCAACCCGGTGGTGTTGACGGGGACAGCGCCGGTGGGGGTAAAGAACGTGCGGGTGAACGGTGTCGCGATCGAGCCGACGTGGACTTCGGTCACCGGCTTCAGCCTGTCGGTGCCGCTGTGGCAACCGCGTACGAACTCGCTGGTGCTGGTGGGTTACGACGCTGGCGATGTTCCGGTGCCGGGCGCGTTGGCGGAGTTGACCATTGATTATGTGGGATCGCCGCCGCCCGAGTGGAACCGGTTGGTCCGGATCAACGAATGGATGGCGGCCAACAACGGTGTGGCGCGGGATCCGGCGGATGGACGAGCCGACGATTGGTTTGAGCTTCACAACACTGGCGCCGCCCCGGCCGATTTGTCGGGCTTTTTCCTGACGGATGATCTTGCGGTGCCCAACAAGTGGCGGGTGCCGGACGCGACGGTGGTTCCCGCGGGCGGTTACCTGGTGGTGTGGGCGGATGGCGAACCGGCCCAGAACGGGCAGAGTGCGGACTTGCACGCGGGTTTTCAGTTATCGCGAAATGGGGAGGCGATCGGATTGTTCGCGCCGGACGGAGCGCTGGTGGACGCCGTGAGTTTCGGGTTGCAGGTCGACGATCTCAGCCAGGGGCGGTTTGGGGATGGTGAGGACGCGATATTCTTCCTGACCGCGCCCACGCCACGGGGGCCGAACGCGCAGCCGTATTGGCCGGGTGATGGGGTGCCGCGCCTTGAGCCCAATTCAATCGTAATAGCCGGTGGCGAGGTCCGGTTTGGTTGGTTATCGACGGTGGGTCGCGCCTACCAGGTGTATTACACGGACGACTTGGCGCAGCCGGACTGGGTGGCGTTGGGGGCGGTCAGGACGGCGGCGTTACCGGTCATGGAAGCGGTGGACGTCTGGGGGGCGGTGGGGCAGCGGTTCTACCGGTTGATGGAGTTGGAAGGGGGACCGTAGGGTGCAGGTCGATGCTGGATCGTTGAAGGCGGTCTTCAATGGAAGCCAAAGCGGCGTCACGGTCGCCACACTCCACAACCTTTGGCGTGCGGAGGCGTCAGGCCGCCCCCGCCCCCGTAGCGCAGGTTGCCCAATCATTCGTGTTAGCCGGCTTCCGCAGGAAAGCCGGGCTACCGCATCAGGCGGAAAAAGCGGGTGATGTCCGAGATGGGCAGTTGGACGGTGTAGTTTTCGTTGATTTGCTGGGGTTCGGCGGTTACGGCCGACCATTCCGGATCGGTCAGATCATTGGTTTCCTGCAGGATGTAGACTTCAGGGGTTACCGGCCAGGTGAGCTGGAGTTGATTGGCGGCGAGTCCCACCTGCAGGCTGATTTCCTCGGGCGGCTTGCAGTCTTCGAGGAGGTTGACGTTGGCGTAAGGTCCGCAGGGGCGGATGACCGCGTATTGGACGGCGGCGATGTGGACTTTGTTGGTGGAGAGGAATCGGGCGGCGGCCTGGGGCGCCTGGTTGACGCCGGTGAATTTGACGTCGGGGATTTCCCAATACGCGGTTCGCCAGGTATCGGTGCCTTCGAGGGCCACGGCCGCACTGTCACTGACAAAGCCGAAGGTCTCGAGGCCATTTCGTTCGGTGCGGTAGGCCTCGGGTCGGAAGGTGGAACCGACGAGTTCGGGGTTGTCGTAATAGGTGACACAGATGGCAATATGCGCCGACGGTTGCGAGCTGGGGCCGAGTGCTTCGTTCAGGATGGCGAAGTTGAGGTACTGATGAGGGGCTCCGGGGGTGCCGTCATCGCGGGCGGCGCGCACGGCGAGGCGACGGTCCGTGCTCGGACCCGCTTCTTCGACAATCATTTCCTGGTCGCCGCCGCTGCTGCCGACGTCGAGACCGGCGCGGAGATTCTGGGCTAGATCGAACTCGGCGAATCGGCCATAGGCATCGGTGCAGATATTCGGGTCGGGATAGCAATCGGCGAGCGGGTCCTGGCCGGCGAGCGGGTGATCGCCGGTGCGCAGGACGGCGAGTTGGACCTTGGAGACGAAGACGAGGGCGTCGGCGGTGATGAAGCGGGGGCCGCCGGTGTAGGCGCCGGCATTGACGCCTTGCAAGCTGACGGCGGGGATGGTCCAGGAGCGACGGACCCATTCGCCGCTGCCTTGCATGACGTGCAACTGGGCTTCGGGGTAGATGGCGATGCCGCCCTGATCATCCGTGGCGTAGGCTTCGGGGCCGAATTTGGCGCCGACGATGCCGGGGTCGTCGTAGAACTCGACGCAGACTTTCATGGCGTGAGGGTCATTGCAGGGTTGACCGAGGTATTGGCCGGTGATGCCGAAGTTGAGGAAACTGCCGTTGGCGCCGACGGCGCGGCGAAGGTCGTTGGCGGGGCCGACGTTATCCTGATAAAACACCGTTTGATCGCCGTCATCGAGGACGACCATGTGATCCGCGACGCCGGTGTTGATATCGATGCTGGCCAGGTTGGTGTTGGGTTCCGGGTCGCAGGTGTCCGGTGGTAAGAAGAGATTGATCGCTTCCGGCTCACCGAAGGCGCCCTGGGCACCGAACGCGACGACGCGCACGATGAGGCTGGGGACGGTTTGAAAGCGAATGGTGCCGCCATTGACGCCGCCGGCGCTGGAATCGCCTTGGGGGTTGGGAGGAAGGGAGCCGACGTAGCGGGCGCCGTCGGAAGGGCGAATGGCGTTGGGGACGCGGAACAGGATCCAATTCCATTTGCGGTTTTTGGCTGCCGCGGGGATCTGTCCGCCCACGACGTCGTTGATATCGGGCAGGACGCCGGTGAGAAAGTTGAAGTCACGGGGTTGGCCTTCGGCGCTGAGCAGGGCGTCGTCGCCATAGGCCTGGACGAGGATGTCGATGAACTCGTCATCGGCCCATTCGGTGTAAAGGGAATCGGCGACGTTGAGGTAGTTGTCCGTGGCTTTCTTGGCGGCGTGGCCGCCGATGGTGATGTCGGCGGTGCCATGATCGCCGCCGGTGAGGATCCGGAGTTGATTGGGGAGCCAGGCGGCGCCGGGCGGGGTCAGGCCACTATCGGCGACGAAGAAGTGGACCGCCTTGGTGGAGTCGATGGTGGGGGGCCATTGTTCGGGGTCGAAGGGGCCGGTTTGGGCCCAGGCGAAGGAGCAGGTACTCGCCGTTGCCAGCGCGACCAGCAGGGAGGGGATTGCGTTCATAGGTTTTTACCTGTTGGGGAATTGGGTTTAGGATTACGCTGAATGCCGGTAAGCGGCAATGAAGATTGAACTGGCGAACGGTTTGGCGCTTTGAATTATGGAAGTTGGCAGGATCAGGAGGAAGTGTTGGGGCAGCCGGGAGTTTGGGCTGCTGGTGTTTGATGTGCGGTGCTGGCTGCTGGCAGGGCTGCTTGGGGGCCTGTCTTTGCGCGCTGAGGAGATTCATCCGCCGTTGGGGCCTTACGTCAATCTGCGGGAGGAACATTTTGCCGAAGCGCGGACGTATGGGGCGGAGGATCGGCTGGTGCTGACACCGTATTTCTATTGGTACGAAGTCGGAACCGGCGCACATATTCATAATGGGGACGGGTCGGACGCGTTGACCGATCATCCGGCGACGATGGAAGGGTTCAGTTATCGGTCGGTGGCGTGGCATGAAGGGGAGTTGCGCGACATGATGGCGGCGGGGATCCAGGTGGTGCTGCCGGTGTATTGGGGGGAGCCGTCGCAGCGTCTGTTGAACCAGCCGATCAGTGCGCAGCCGTGGAGTTTCTCGGGGCTGCCGCCGCTGGTGGCGGCGCGAGAGGCTTTGGTGCGGGAGGGGCTCGAACCGCCGCGGATCGGGTTGTTCTACGACACGTCGACGCTCGAGTACAACGTGGCGGGCCGGAAGATCGATCTGACCACGACCGATGGTCAGCAATGGTTCTATGAGACGGTGCGGGATTTTTATTCGCTGATACCGCCGAAGCACTGGGCGATGGTCGAGGGGCGGCCGGTGGTGTTTCTTTACAGCGCGAGCTTTGCGGTGGCGCATGATCAGCGGTGTATCGAGTATTTGCGGGAGGCATTTGCGCGTGATTTTGGTGGTCGTCAGCCGCACGTGGTGCGGGAGATTTCGTGGCAGGTTACGACGGAGAACGTCTACGCGTGGGGCGGTGCACTGGGGTTGAAGAATCCGGGGGTGGCGTCGCTGGGGCCGGGTTATGACCATTCGGCGGGTCGGGAGCCGTTGGTGGTGGATCGTGAGGGGGGCGCGTTCTTTGAGCGGAATTGGATCCGCTTTTTGCGGCGGCCGAGTTCCTGGGTCTTCATCGAGACCTGGAACGAATTTCATGAAGGGACGGACATTGCGGCGTCGCGCGAGTATGGGCGCGAGTATATCGAATTGAACCGGAAGTATGCCGACATGTTCCAGGCGGGTGTGCGGCCGCCGTTGCCGCGGGGTGTCTATTCGGATTTCAAGGAGGTCGAGATCAGGTTGCAGGCGACCAATGAAACGCGGGGTGTGGTGCAGGTTGAGTCGGCGGACGGGGTGACGGAACCGGCGGAAGTGAACGGGCGAAGCTGTCGGCGGGCGGTGCCGACGGCGAATGCGGGCAAGTACATCTACTTCAGGATTGATGATTCATTCAAGTGGGCGGATCTGATGCGGGTGGAGTTGGAGGTCGAGTATCTTGATGGGAACGGATCGTTCACGGTCGAGTTTGACGGCAGCGATACCAATGCGCCGTTTGCCGGGGCTTACACGCGATCCGCCCAAAGCGTCACCATGACGGGGAGTGGGACTTGGCGGAAGGCCGTTTTTCGGCTGGCGGGAGCGCGGCTTCTGAATGCCCAGAATGCCGGGGCGGACTTTCGGATCGTGATTGAGGCCGAGTCGTGTCATATTGCGCGAGTGCGGGTGCGGCGGTTGGGGGTGCCGGTGGAGGCGGGCAAGGTGGTGTCGGGGTGGTCGCAGGATTTTGGGGTGCCGGTGGGAACGGACTGGGCCTGGTGGGGGGATGGCGAGTTGCCGGTGCCGATGGAGGGGATGCTGCGGCTGCGGGGCGGGGTTGGCGATCCGGCGCGGTTGGCGTTGGTGGCGCCGGTGGTGAGTTCAGGCGTGCAGGAGCTGCTGGCGCGGATCCGGGTGGCGCGAGTGCCACAGCCTGGGGAGCGTATTGGCGGGGTGTTTGTGGGGGGATCGACGCAGTCGGGTGGCGGGATCGAATGTCAACTGAGGGTCAATTTGTCCGGCGCGGCGGAGTTGATTTTGCGCGATCCGTTGATTGCGGAGGAGCGGGTGACGGTCTTGGCCTGGGAAGCGAACCGTTGGTATTGGCTGCGGTTGCGGCATGAGCCCAATGACATCAGTGGTCATCCGGATGTTTTGGCGCGGCTGTGGCCGGCCGATGGTGAGACGCCGGAGTCCGGGGCGTGGTTGGTCTGGTGGGATTACTATCCGCGTCAGGCGGTGCGCGCGGGCAAGGTGGGTTTGGTGGGGCCCGGTCCAACGGCGGGTACGGATTGCGAGTGTGATTTCCTGCTGGTGCGGGACGCGAGTTGGCCCGAAGCGGAGGTGCGATTGCCGGGGCTGAAACCGCGGCGGGCGCGGTTGACGTGGCTCTCGCCGTTTGGCGAGGCCGAGCGCGAGTTGGCTCTGTTGGGGACGGGAGATCAGGGGTACCAAGTTGAGTCCACGGTTGACTTCCAGGTTTGGTCGGACCGTCAACGGGTGTTCACCGATGCGTCGGGGTTCGTGAAGATCCCGGGTGCCGCCGACACTGGGGAAAGCCGGAGGTTCATTCGGGCGCGGGTAGCGGATTGAGGGTCGCATGAGAATCGAACTTCGGGGAGTGAGCAAGCGTTACGGGCGGACGCAAGCGCTGCAGGGGGTTTCGTGCGTGCTGGCACCGGGTCAGATTGTGGGTGTGGTGGGCGCCAACGGCGCGGGCAAGAGCACCTTGTTGCGATGTCTGGCGGGAGTGGTGGGGGCTGACCGGGGAGAGGTCCATTACGATGGCGAGCGGTTCAACCGCGGTCGGCTGGATTTGCGTCGACGTTTGCATTTTCTGCCGGATTTCCCGTTTTTGTTTTGGGACCAGAACCCGATTCAACACGTGGCGCTGGCGCTGAAGGTCTACGGAGTGCCGTGGACGGGCCGGGAGGAGTTGGTGGTGGAGTTGTTGCGCGATTTCGATCTGCTCCCGCTTGCGCGTCGGAAGCTGGGCACGCTATCGCGGGGACAGATTTACAAGACGGGGCTGGTCATCCTGATGGCGTTGGACCCGGAGCTCTGGCTGCTGGATGAGCCCTTTGCCTCGGGGATGGATCCGCACGGGATCGATGCGTTCCGGCAGCGGGCGCGGCAAGCGGCGACGAGGGGGCGCACGGTGGTCTTCACGACGCAGTTGCTGGATCTGGCCGAGCGGTTCGCCGACCGGGTGGGGATCCTGCACCGGGGCGAGTTGCATGCCTGCGACACCGTGGCGGCGCTCGCGTCGAGGACCGAAGGTGAAGGCGGCGCACTGGAGCGGATCTTTCGCCAGCTTCGCGCCGGGGCCCCATGAATCTGCGTGATCGACAAGCGGAGCGCGCAATTTGGGCGCGGGTGCGGCGCGAACTGAAGGCGTCGCCGGCGTTGTGGTCGGAGTACCGGCGGGCGCGGACGAAGGTGCGCCGGCGTTTAGGAGACAGTTGGCTGGTGTATCTGCTGATTCCGGTATTGGGGTATATCTGGATCCAGGGTTTGATCAACGTATCGGGGGAGGTGTGGCCGGCGCTGGCCGTGGTGGCGTTTTGGTTTCTCGGGGTCACCGGTTCGAGTGCCTTGAGCATTCTGACGAGGCTGTATGACGGGGTGGCGGTGGCGGCGTGCTGCCATTTGCCGTTGACTGACGCGCAGGTCTTCGAGGCCCGTTGGCACGGTCAGTTCCGGCGGGCGCTCTGGTTATCTTTGCTTTATCTGCCGGTGGGGATCGCAATGGGCGGGCATGGGGCGGAAGGGTGGGGCAACGGGTTGCTCCTGACGGTGCTGCCGAGCTGTCAGTATTTGGTGGCTTTCGCCGGCGCGGTCCATCTGGCGGCGTGGGCGCCCGGTTGGGGTCGGACGCTGTTTCTGGGGGGATGCGGGTCGGCGCTGGTGCTTTTGTGGGGTGGCAGCCGGTATTTGGACCGGCTCGGGCCGTTGGTGGAAGCCGGCAACTGGCTGCCGCCGTTTGGCTGGTTCAACCAGGTGGTCTACCGCGGTGTGATGGGCGGGGTGCCGATGGCGTTGGTTTTGTTGGCTCCGCTGGTGGTGGTTTTGCTGACGCTACCCCGGGCGTGGCGGCGATTGCGGGACGATTATCGGTTGGGAGAGCCCGCGTATGATCCGGCGGGAGCCGGACCGGAGGGTGAGATGGTGGATGCCACAACCGAGGCGCCGGTGGAGTCGCGGGCCGGGGGCGAGGTGGCGGCGCTGACAACCGGGGCATGGGAGGCGGAACTGGGACGGATCGAACGATGGGTTTACCGCCGATGCTGGACGCCGCGAGAGCGTGAAGTTGCCGAGTTCTTCCTGGGTGAAACCCGGGAATGGACGGGTTCGTTCGGGCGTTTGGTTTGGGCCTTTCCAGTGGCGGTGGCCGCCATCCTCGGTCTGGGTGCCTACGGCCCGACGGCGGTGTTTCTGGCGATATTGTTCACGGTGTCGCTGGGGGTGCCGCTTTTCGGCGGTCACTGGCGAGGATTTGACACGCGGCCGACGGGCGGGATGTTTTCGCCGGTCCACGCGGTTTATCCGATCGGATTCGGTGAGATGGTTCGGGTGATGTTGAAGGCGAACCTGCTGCGGGTGCTTTTGGGGGCGCCGTTTGTGATGGCGCTGGCGGCGCTCGGTTCCTGGCGGTTGACGGGCGACGCCGGCCTCGGGTTGGGCTATGCGTTGAAGGCCACGGCCGTTTATCTGGCCGCGATGCCCGTGATCCTGGTGCTCCGGTGTTCCTCGGCGACCAACGACACGCAGCGGCCGCGGTTTTGGATCATCCTGGTGGTTTCGTTGTTGATGTTGGTGTCGCTGGCCGCAGGGTTCTCCGTCTTTGTGGCGGCGAAGGCGTTACATGCCGGGCTGGGGCTTGTCGTGGGGGCGTGCGCCAATGCTTCGATTCTGGTGGCATACGGCTGGGCGTGGAACCGTGGTCGATTTGACCTGCTCACGCCTCATGCCGAAGACGAGCTGAACCAGTGAAGAGGGGGCAAGGGAGCCGGGGGGACGTCGAACGTTGGACGGTGGGGATTGAGGATTTGGGATTGGGGATTGGGGTCTGGAGTTGGCGGGTCTGATGGGGGCGGGGGTGAGTTGGCGG
>JAHDYP010000117.1:0-4711 GCA_023383055.1 Verrucomicrobiota bacterium
TTTAAGTTGGGGATTCTGCGGAGGCGCTGAGCGTGTCGGGAATGGGTTGCGATTCGACGAGCGGGATTGGGGCAAGCTGGTTGGGAAAAGCGCGCGATTGCACGACTCGGTTAGAAGTGCCGGCCGACGATGTCCCGGGCGGAGGCGGGGGAAAGGTCCCGGGGAAGGCTGAGGTAGACCGAGATATAGGCGCGGTCCGGTCGAGCCTGGGCGCTGAGGCCGAAGATATTGCCGCGGAGATGGCGGAAGACGCGGTAGGTGAGGGCGTAGATCAATCCTTCGCTGTTCCGGGTGGATTCGAAGCGCAAGCAGAACTGGCCGGGGCGCCATTCCTGGAGCGAAACGTGGCCGGTGACCGTGGGGAGGGTGGCTTCATCCGACTCGTGAATGAAGCGTCGTTCGCGGATGACTTCCTCGAGGAACCGGGTGAGGTCGGGGCGCAAAGGCTGGTCGCGGGGAGCGAGGTGAAAGAAGTCGAGGGCGAGGCCATGGTTCATGGCGGAGAAGAGGTGCGCCTGGCGAAGTTCTATCTGGCTGTGCCAGAGGGCGCCGCTGATGGAGGCGGCGAGGCCGCGGTAATCGCGCGCGGCGACGCCGACGAGGGTGGATCGTCCGTCGCGGAGGAGGCTGGCCTTGGGTCCGGTGGCGTCGGGTTCCTCGACCATGCGAACGAGATGGGAGCCGAAGCGGTTGGCGTAGGGTCGATAGACGCCGCTGAAGAAATCCACGCCGAAATCCCGGAGGATGCGCAGTTGGTCGGAGGTGTAGCCGGCGGCTCGGAGCAAGCGGGTATGATCCGAGGGCGACCGGAAGCGCATCATGGCCTTGGCATAGAGTTCGCGGGTGTTGAACCACCGCGTGGGGTCGGAGGCCTCCGATTCCCATTCGACGCGGTCGGCGGAGGTGAAGACGAAGAGCGACCGGAGCAGATGTTCGTCCTGAGAGAGTTGGACAAAGTCGTCGACCTGACGGGCGTCGTTCATGCCGGCTTCGGCCGCTTCCTTGAAGGCGCGGCGGTGGGCGACGAGAAACTCGGCCACGCGGATGGTCTCGAGGCTGAACTCGCATTCGGTGGCGTAGGGGCGGTAGTAGTCGGCCAGGGGAATACCGGAGAGCCCGGTCGAGAGCCGCTCATGCAACGGGCGGGAGGGGTCGTCGCGCACGGCCACGTCGTCGGTGGTGAGGGGCAGGCGTTTGGTTTTCAGGGCGAGTTTGACGCCGGCGAGATGGTCGGCATCCAGCAGCGCGGCTTCGACCTCGACCGAGATGCCTTCGGTGGGATCGGCGCGCGAGGGGGAGAAGGCGCGGGCCAGCCGGGATCGGCCTTCGCGCACGTAGGCCTCCAGGGCCCGGGTTTTTTGCCGCTCCAGCGCGCCGCGGAGCGAGCGTCGTTCCGTGACGACCCGGCCATCGAGAGACGATTCGAATTTGGCGTAACCGGCGAACAATCGTTCCTCGGCGCCCTCGATTTGGGCGAGGAACTGGAAGGAATCGGCGAGGCTGCCGCGTGGTTCGTAAAAGAGGGCGGACAACTCGGGGACGCGTTCGAGCCAATCGCCGGCGTTGCGGAAGGTGGTTTGGAGTTCCGAGGGATCGATGGGCACGCCGTAATGCTGGGCGGCCAGGAGCAGGGAGAGCGCGGCGCGGCTTTTTTCGCGCGGCGTGCGGGCCGGTTCGGCGGTGCGGTGGTAAAGCCCGCCGGTGCCGCAGACGATGGGGCTGCCGAGGCTGACGGCGCGGCCGAGCTTGAGTTCGCGTTCGATCACGGCTTTGGCGAAGCGGGCAACCCGGCGGCGGGCGGCGAGCAGTCGGGCGCGGACATCGTTGGCGAACTCGAAGCAGGCGCGTTCGTCAGCCCCGGGTCCGAGCAATTCGCCGAAGGACGTGAAGTCATCGAAGCCGAGGACATCCTCCGGGTGATGGCCGTCGGCGACGCGCGGTTTGCCGCCGGCGCGACGCGAGTGGATAAAGGCGCGAATGCGGAGAAGGAACGCGTAGGCATCGAGGTCGCGGTGATCGTCGAGCGCGCGGTAGATCTCATGGCTGTGGGAGAAGTCCTTGCCGGCGAGGGTCCAGATGCCGGCCAGGAAGAGGCGGAGGCCTTCATGTTTGATGTCGAAGCGGTCGAGGCGTTCGCTTTCGCCGGCGGCCTTTTCCCATTCGCCCTTCCAGAAGCCGCGGACGTGGAGGAAGTGTTGGAAGGGATCGTAGGTGGAACGGATCCGTTCGCGGAACTGGTCGGCCAATCCCTGGGGGTCGTGGATGGGCCGCAGGTCGAGGAAAGCATTGAGCTGCTTGTCCGCAAGCCGGGGCACGTCGTCCAGGCTGAAGGGCAGGGCGAGGCAGGTGAATCCGCAGCGGCGTTCGAAGGCGTCCGAATGGAGCACCTGACGCTGGAGTTCGAGGAGGAACGGGTTCGCTTCGAGGGCATCGGCGAAGAGGAAAGCAAAGTCATTGTCCGAGTGGGGCGTCATCTCCGCCCGGCCGGTGCCGCCGAGGGCGACCACGGCGAACGGTTTATCGTAGCCGAAGGTCCGCTGTTGCTCGGCCGCCCAATCCCGGACCAGGCCGGTGTAGATGGCCGAGCGGGCGGCAGCGATGGCCCGGCCGTTGTCGAGCGTCGGGCCGCGGATCAGGGCGTCGTTCTCCGCGGTCAACTGCCGGAAGGCGGGCAGCGGGCCGAGCTTGGCGATCGTGTCGTCGACGCGTGCTTCTTCGGGAGACATGGTGAAAGACGTGTCACTCATGGGAAGTCGGCGCGCAACGCATGGCCGCAGATTACTCGAGGCGGCAGGGGGCGAACAGAGCGAAGTGCGGGGTGGTTTCGGTGAAGGGTCGTTCAAGCTGACGGAGAAACCGAAACGGGTCCGACCGATCATCGACCACGACTTGGCGGTTTATGGAATCGAGGCTCGACGATAAGCGACCGCGATAAATGACTTGACGGAGGACAGGTTCGGCGTATGGGTGGGTCCAGATTCCCAAAACAGCCGTAACGTCCTGGTTCCGGCGAGCGCCCCTTGGGAGGGTGCGCGGCCGGGCTGGGGGGTCGACAGGTGGGGAGACGTTGCCGTGAGAACGAGGGTGCTCTTGATTTTCTGTCAGGTGAGCTTTGGTCTGTCGCTGCTCGGTCAGGGGGTTATCTCGGTTCAGTTCGATCAGGAGGAGTACTTTCTGCAACCTTCCTCGCTGGCTCCCGTGGTGGTCGAACTCGGAACCGTCATCCCGGAGGGCCTCTTCAGTTTCGGGGTGCGGCTGGTTTACGATCCGATTCTGGGGGGCGTGGTGAACGAGGATGCCATCCTGGTACCTCCGGCGCTCGACTACAATGGTGCCCAGGGACCGGGTGCGCTCAAGGCCTTCGGTCAAGGCTTCGCCGCCGTCAAAGGAACCGTCGATGCGCTGGCATTTCCGGCGGTTTACTACGGGGGCAGCGAGTTGGCCACGTTCAACGTCACGGCCCTGACTCCGGGCGACTATGCGGTCACGCTCGAGTTATACCGGACGCTGGGACCGGCCGAGAACATTTTTGTCTCAGGTGCCGGCGTCACGTTGGATAGTCAGATCCGGTTTGGGACCGCGATCCTGCATGTCGTGCCGGAACCCGCCGCCGGGCTGCTGGCAATGGTTGGCCTGTTCCTGACGCTGTCGGGTTGTGGGATGGTGCGCCGTTCGAAATGAGGGTCCGAAATGCGCCCGGAAAGTTCCAGGAAACGCTTCGAGCTCGAGTTACTCGAGCCGCGCGTCCTGCTTTCGGCCGAGCCGACCGGAACCGCGGCGCCGGACCTGGCGACGGCGGTGGGCGGTGCGGCGGTGGGCGGTGCGGCGGTTGTCGTCAGCGAGAGCATCCCGGTGTCACCCGGTTCATCCGAACTGATGGCGGCTTTCGAGCAAGGCAACCCCGCCCTGTCGTCCGAAGGTTCCATCTTTGACGGCGTCGAGTGCGTCGATCTCGAGGAGGAATTGACGCCGGAAGTTTCACCGCCAGCGAGCGATCTGGCGGCAACCAGCGAACCGGTGAATTCCGAACTCTCGAGGGCCGAAGTTCCGGTGCCGACCGCAACCTTCGCAACGGGGACGGGCGAGGCGAAGGTGTTGGCACCGGCAATAGCCTGCATTGAGCCCGCGAGCCGTCCGGCGGACTCGCCCTCGACGCTCCAGACTTTTTTGACGGATACATTGAAGGCGCCCAATGGTCCTCCCGCCCTGACGGAACTCGCGGCCCAGGATACAGCCCTTGGCGACGATACGGGCGATCCTGAAACCGTGGACGATCCGGCGGCAACGGACAACGAACAACCCAGGTCGCGTCCCCTCCAGCCCATGGGTGGTGAAGCGGACGACATGATCGGGGGCGCCACGCAGCTCGAGTTGGTTGAAGATCCAACCGGGACCGGTTTCTTTGTCGGACGCGCCAACGAGCAGATCGATGTGGCGGAAGATATCGATTATTGGAGGTTTAACGCGCTCGCGGGCGATCTGGTGGCGGTCAGTCTCGACACGTACGGCAGCGGGCTGGATGTCTATATCGAACTGCGCAATTCCGCCGACGGCGTCATCGCGAGCGACAACAACGGAGGCCCCGGCAACGACGATCTCATCAGCAACTACCGGATTGGCAGCAGCGGCAGCTATTACGTGCGGGTGAGGAGTTATGGAGGGGTGGGGACGTATGAGGTGAGGGTGGAGTTGGCGCGGGGGATGGATTTGG
>JAHDYP010000117.1:4811-22873 GCA_023383055.1 Verrucomicrobiota bacterium
GTCGGGGGGTGGGGTCGTTGGATCCTGCGAGCGACCAGGACTGGTGGGTGTTCGAAGCGGAGGCTGGGGACCGGGTAGGGGTGGCGATGGATAGCGCGCAGGTGGATGGGTATATCCATTTGTATGATGAGAGTGGGCGGGAGTTGTGGGGTGAGAACAACGGGGGACCCGGGAACAGCGATTACTACAGTCACTGGAGGGCGCCGGAGGCGGGGAAGTATTACGTGCGGGTGAGGAGTTACGGAGGGGTGGGGACGTATGAGGTGAGGGTGGAGTTGGCGCGGGGGATGGATTTGGAGAGCGACGGGGATTACGCGAACGACACGATGGATGGGGCGGACGGGTTGGTGTTGGAGCAGGAGGGGAACGTGCAGCGTGGGCGGGTGGCAGGGACGGTGATGAACCGGCAGGGAGGGAATTTCGATGAGGACCGGTATGTGTTGGGGGTATTGAACGCTGGGAACACGGTGGAGCTGGTGGTGGAGCTGCCGGGGACGAGCACGTTGGTGCCGTGGGTGCGGGTATTGAACAGCGCGGGGCAGGAGGTGCTGGATGAGGATCCGAGCGGGGAGCGGTTTTACGGGACGATATTGGCGAGCGACACGTATTACGCGGAGGTGAGCAACCGGTATTGGGTGTGGCAGGGGCGGGGGTATGGATATAGCGCGTGGGGGACGTGGGCGGTGGCGGAGGCGGCGGCGGTGGGGATGGGTGGACATCTGGTGGCGATCGGGAGCGCGGCGGAGCAGGGTTTTGTGTATGGGAGGTTCTGCAGTGGGGTGACGGACATGTGGGTGGGGCTGACGGACGAGGGAGAGGAAGGGGTGTGGGTGTGGGTGAGCGGGGAGGAAGTGGGGTATACGAACTGGGCCGGGGGTGAGCCGAACAGTGGGGACAGTTACGATTATGCGTATATGCACGAGGGCAACGGGCTGTGGTATGACGGACATTATACGCATGAGCGGTGGGGATTGGCGGAGTGGGAGGACAGTGCGGGGCGGGAGTATGCGGGGACGGGGCCGTGGGGGCAGTATGCGATGGGGGTGGCGATTGGGGACGGGGTGGCGCCGGCGGTGGTGGAGGTGAGGCGGTTGCCTGGGGAGGGAGGGCGTACGAACAACGTATTGGCGACGTTCAGCGTGATGTTCAGCGAGGCGCTGGCGCCGGGGACGGTCAATGGGGTCGAGTCGTGGGATTTGCGGGAGGCGGGGATGGATGGGGAGTTTGGGAGTGGAGACGACGTGGTGTATGCGGTGGTGGTATCGCCGGAGTATGGGACGGGGACGGTGGTGAGTGTGTTGGTGACGGACGGGCCGCTGGGGACTGGGAAGTATCGGATGACGATCCGGGAGAGTGTGACGGACGTGGTGGGGAACTGGCTGGACGGGGATGGGGATGGGGAGGCTGGGGGGGATTACGTATTGAATTTCGAGGTGGCGTTGGCGGCGGGGTATGTGTTTGAGGGGCGGAGCAACGAGACGCAGGGGACGGCGACGGAGCTTGGGTTGGCGGAGGGGTTGAGCGGGTTGTGGTTGGGTCGGGGGGTGGGGTCGTTGGATCCTGCGAGCGACCAGGACTGGTGGGTGTTCGAGGCGGAGGCAGGGGACCGGGTAGGGGTGGCGATGGACAGTGGGCAGGTGGACGGATACATCCATTTGTATGACGAGAGTGGGCGGGAGTTGTGGGGTGAGAACAACGGGGGACCCGGGAGCAGCGATTACTACAGTTATTGGACGGCGCCGGAGGCGGGGAAGTATTACGTGCGGGTGAGGAGTTACGGAGGGGTGGGTACGTATGAGGTGCGGGTGGAGTTGGTGCGGGGAATCGATTTGGAGAGCGACGGGGATTACGCGAACGATTCGATCGGGGGAGCCGATGCGGTAACGTTGATTGCGGACGGCAGCCGATGGATGGGCACGGTGGCGGGCACGGTGATGGCGGGGCAATCCGGGAACGTGGACGAGGATTACTTCAAGCTCGGGACGATCGAGGCGGGCAAGACGATATTACTCAGTACACGATTGCCGGCGGACAGCACGCTGCGGCCGTTGGTCGAGATTCGGAATGCGAACAACCAGGTGGTGAGCATTGCGACCAATCCTTCCGAGGCCGTGGCCCGGGCGGACGTCAGCGTGGCGGGCGAGTATTACGCGGTGGTGGTGGCTTCGAGCGGTGAAGGTCCGCGTGGCCAGTATGTGTTGGATGTGGCGGTGCTGCCGACGGCGGAGTTGAGTTTTGCGGATCTGGTCGTGGTGGATGCGGATGTGGTGGTGCCCGCAACGGCGTCGAGTGGCCAGACGATTCGGGTGACGTGGACGACCGGGAATTTCGGGGCGGTGCCGACCCCGGTGGGAGAGGACGTGTGGATCGACCGGGTGGTGTTGTCGGTGAACGACCGCTATGGGGATGCGGACGATATCGAGCTCGGACAGTTGACGCATACGGGGGCGCTGGGTGTGGGCGAGAAGTATGCGGTGGCGGCGGCGCTGGACGTGATGCTGCCCAAGGGGATGAGCGGCGGCTATTACATCCTGATCAAGACCGACATTACGAACCGGGTGCGGGAGTTCATCTTCGAGGAGAACAATGTCGGCGCGCCGCGGCCGATCGAGATCGCCTTGACGCCGGCTGCCGACCTCGAGGTGGGCCCGGTAACGACTTCATCCGGGCAGTATGCGGCCGGGGGACCGGCCACGATCGATTGGTCGGTGACGAATCAGGGTGCCGGAGTCACCGGCGATGGAACGCCGGGCGGCGAGGTGGCGTTGTGGGTGGACTGGATCGTATTCTCGCCCAACGCGGTTTTCGGGGATGGCGATGACGTGCTGATTCAGGAAGTGACGCATACGGGGTTGCTCACGGCGGGGGGCGGTTACACGGGCGCTTGGAGCGGTCTGCTGCCGGCGGGTTTGAACGGCGTGTTCCATGTCTTTGTGATGGTCGATCGGACCGACCTGGTCTACGAGGGCGAAGATGCGAGTGCCAACGTGGTCGAACGTGCCGGCACGGTGATGGTGTCGGCCCAACCGTTTGTGGACCTGGTGGTCAGCGGCGTCGTGGCGCCCACGTCGGGCGCGAGTGGCATGGTTGTCGAGATCGAGTGGCAGGTGACCAACCAGGGTTCCGACCCAACGGCAGACATGACCTGGTCGGACGCGGTTTACCTCTCGAGCGATGAGCAATTTGGGGGCGACACGCTGTTGGGCACGTTTGCGCGGTCGGGGGTGTTGGGAGTTGGGGGGTCGTATCCCCAACAGCAAACGGTGACGCTGCCGGCCGGGTTGGCGGCGGGCACCTATTACATCTTCGTGCTGACCGATGCGCTGGGGCAAGTCGTGGAACCGGGTGCGGAAGGCAACAACAGCGGGCGGGCCACGGCGGCGCTGATCGTGGCGGAATCGCCGGCGCCGGATCTCGTCGTGGTGGTGGTGAACGGTCCGTTGACGGGTCGGATTGGAGGCGCGGCCAGTGTGAGTTGGACGGTGCGTAACGCCGGGGATGCCGCGGCGGCCGGCGGGTGGACCGACCGGGTTTATCTTTCGGAGAGCGGTCAGGCGGGCGACGGGGTTTTGCTCGGGTCATTCGTGCGGAGCGAAGGTTTGGCGGTGGGAGGCGAGTATACGCGGAACGAGACCGTCACGTTGCCGGTGCTGGCGGACGGCGCGTATTACCTGGTCGTGGTCACGGACGCCCTGGGGCAGGTGTTCGAGCGGCAGGGAGAGGAGAACAACAGCAGTGCGACCGTCGAACCGTTGAGTCTGGGACATCCGGATCTCGTCGTCGACACAGTGAACGGCCCGCCGACGGGACAGTCCGGGTCGGCGGTCACGGTGGAATGGACGGTGCGTAACGCGGGCACGGCGGAGACGGGGGCGACCTGGGTGGACGTGGTTTATCTATCGGAGGACACGGTGTGGTCGGCGAACGACACGGTTCTGGGCCAGCGGGTGCGCACCGGGGCGTTGGCGGCCGGCGGGATTTACGAAGCCGTTTTGAATGTGGTTCTGCCTGACGGACTGGCAGGCACTTATCATCTCGTGGTGCGGACGGATGCTGCGGGCCAGGTCGAGGAAGGCAGTGGCGAGGCGAACAACAGCCGGTCGGCGGTGCCGATGACGGTTGCCTTGGCGCCGTATGCGGACCTCGAGATCAGCGGCGTGACGGCGCAAGCGTTGGTGGTGGGCGATCCGGTGGATCTGACGGTTTCCTGGACGGTGACGAACCGCGGCACGGGCGCCGGGACGGTGGATAGCTGGAACGACCAGGTGATACTCTCGATAGACGACGTGTTGGGCAACGGGGATGACCGCGTGGTGGGCGAATTCACGCACACGGGGCTGATGCCCGCGGGCAGTTTCTACACCGTCACACACATCGTGCAACTGCCGGCGGCCACCGAGGGTCGATTTCAGTTGTTCGTCCGGGCGGACGCCGGAGATGCGGTTTACGAGCACACGGATGAGGCGCCGAACGTGGGGCGCCCGGATCATCCGGTGGATGTGGTGCGCCGGGTTTATGCCGATCTGGTGGTGAACGCGGTGAATGTGCCGGCGGGGGCGGTGGCGCAGAATGGCAAGGCGATCACGCTCGAATGGACGGTGACGAACGATCCGGCAAACGGCATCGGGCCAACCGACACGGCGCAATGGGATGACCGGGTCTATATGTCCGCGGATCCGACCGGAGCCGGTTGGCGGATGATCGGTTCCTTCAGCCACGCCGGTCCGCTGGGTCTGGGCGACAGTTACAGCCGCAGTGCCGAGGTGGTATTGCCGGCCGACGCCAGTGGTACCATTTACCTCTTCGTGCGGACCGGCGGACCGTTCGAGTTCATTTACACGGAGAACAACACGGCCCGGTCGGAGGCGGTCGAAGTGCAGTATGTGCCGCCGCCACGGTCGGACCTCGAGGTGACCGTGGTGACGGGACCGGCGGAGGCGGTGGATGGGGAGAGCGTCGAGATCACCTGGACGGTGGTGAACCGGGGACCGGACACGGTGGAAGGGAGTTGGACGGACACGATTTATCTGGCGCCGAACGGCGACATGGCGCAGGCGGTGACGTTGCGTTCCTTTGCCCGTTCGTTGGCGGTGGAACCTGGCAAGTCCTACACCCGAACCGAGTTGGTCGAGTTGCCGGCGCATCGGCAGGGGTTGTTCAAGGTGTTTGTCCGGACCGATGCGGGCGACACCGTGCTCGAAACGAACGACGAGAACAACCTGCTCGGAGCGACCGGGGCGCTGACCCTGGCCTTGCGGCCGCGCCCGGATTTGCAGGTGACGACGGTGGTGGCGCCCACGATCGTGACGAGCGGCGGCGTGATCGATGTCGAGTTCACGGTGACGAATCTCGGGCCGGTATCGACGCCGACGGGCGGATCGCGCTGGACGGATGCGGTTTATCTGTCGTTCAACCGCGAGCCGGGAGGGATCCTGCTCGGGCAGTTGCCGAACGGCAGCGCTTTGGAGACCGGGGGCGCGTATCACACGCGGGCCACGTTCCGGATTCCGATTGCGGCGGCGGGTGAGTTTTTCGTGGTGGTGCAGGCCGACAGCGGGCTGCAGGTCGACGAGTATCCCCAGGAGAGCAACAACTACAATTCGCCGGCGGCGCCGCTGGTGGTGGATGTGACGCCGGTGCCGCGGCCGGACCTGGTGGTGCAGCAGGTGGCGGTGCCGGTCGAGGCGTTCGATGGCAACAGCATTGTGGTGCGGTATCGGGTGGCGAACCTGGGAGCGGGGGTGACCTTCCCGGGGTCGTGGTCGGATTCGATCTGGCTGACGCGGGCGCCGGACCGGCCGAACGCGTTTCGGGGGGATGTTTTTCTGGGCAAGGTGGGGCATGCGGGTGCGTTGGAGGTGGGCGGTTTCTATGAGAACACCGTGAGCGTGAATCTGCCGTCGCACATCCAGGGGCAGTTTTACATCACGGTGTGGGCGGACGCGTACGATGCGGTGTTCGAGAACGCGTTCGACGTCAATCTGAACCCGGACGCCCCGAACGACATGGAGGGCAGCAACTTCAAGGCGACGCCCATCGCGGTGCTTTATTCGCCGCCGTCGGATCTCGAAGTGACCGACCTGATCGTGCCGCAAGTTGCCTGGGGCGGCCAGGAGGTGACCATCACTTGGACGGTCACGAACCACGGATCGAACCGGACCGATCGCGATCGGTGGGCGGATCTGATCTACATTTCGACCGACGATTCGCTCGACACCAACCTGGGCGAGCCTCAGTTGGTCTTCGGGGTGCCGCATTTCGGAACGCTCGAACGCGGGCAATCCTATACGGAGACCGTGACCTTGCCGCTGCCGCCATCGGCCCAGGGGAGCTATTTCATCGTCAAGACCAACGCCGATCCCAACTATCTGCTGACGGAGGAGGAATCGTTCCTCGCGCAGGTCAAGGGCATCATGGAACGGGCGGAGCAGAAGCTCGGCAAACCGCTTTCGCAAGTTTCCGTGGGGGACCTCGACAAGCTGACCAAGGGCGACATCATGCAGATTCTGACCGGGGACGGCACGATGGGGTTTGTGCCGGTTTGGGAGGGGCCGTTCACGGACAACAACGAGCGGGCGGCACCGAGCGCGATCGCGAACCGGTCGCCGGACCTGGTGGTGAGCGGGGTGGTGGGCCCGGCCACGGCATTCTCGGGCGAACCGATCGAGATCACGTATACGGTGACCAACCAGGGGGCGGGCGCGGTCTGGGGGGGCACGCGGCGTTGGCGGGACTTTGTGTATGTGAGTCTGGACGAGACCTTCTCCCCGAGTCGGGCGTATTTGGCGGCGGCGGTCACTCACGAGGCGACGACGGCGCTCGAGCCGGGCCAGAGCTACTCGGAGACCGCGCGGCTGACTTTGCCCGAGGGGATTTCGGGCAAGCGCTACGTGCATGTCTTCACGGCCATTGCCATCGACCGCGATGGGAACCCGGTTTTCGACGAACCTTCCCCGGGGCAATATCCCGACTGGCCGAAGCACTTCCGCGAGATCGTTTGGGAGACGCCCGACCGGCGGAACAACCGGGGCGCACCGGCCCTGGTGCAGGTGATCTACCGGGAGGCGGACTTGCAGGTGACTGACATGGCAGTGGCAACCACCGGATCGTCCGGTGGCTTCATCAGCCTCGAGTTCACGGTCCGGAATGCGTTGCGCGAGGATTCGCGGACGACCCGGGTGGACGCGTGGCTGGACCGGGTGTTCATCTCGTCGGACACGTCGTTGGACGGCTACGACGAGCTGATTGGCGATTTCCGGCATTTGGGCGCGCTTGAGCCCGGCGGGAGTTACCGGGTGCAAGGCGAGGTGCGGTTGCCGGACAACATTGGAGGGCAGTATTACCTGTTGATCTACGTCGACTCGCCTTTCGGGCGCAACCCGATGGCCCAGGTCCAGCCGTTCCCGATCCAGCAAGGCCCGGATCGCGTGGTGCAGAACAGTCCGATGGGCACCGTGCACGAGTTCGCGCGCGAGAACGACAACCTCGCGGTACGCCCGATCCAAGTGGCCCAGGTGACCCCGCCCGACCTGCGGGTGACCGGGGTGACGGCGCCGGCGCATGTGCTGACCGGGCGCGAGTTTGCCGTCACGTATACCGTGGTGAACGTGGCCGACGCGGGGCCGGTGCCCGAGCGGCAGGGAACCTGGCACGACTATGTCTTCCTGTCGCGCGACCCGTATTTGGATGTGCGGAGCGATCATTTCCTGGGCGAATTGAAGCACGTGGGCGCGCTCGAACCGGGGGCGGACTATTCGAGGACAGCGAGCTACGGGGTGCCGCGCGGACTGGTGGGACCGTATTACGTCATCGTGCTGACCGACCGTCCCGGAGCGTTCGAACCGCGCGGCGCGGTCATCGAAGGGAACGAAGGCAACAACGCCACGGCGGTTACGGTGCCGATGCTGATCGAGTTGCCGCCGCCTTCGGATTTGCAGGTGGATCAGGTGAATGTGCCGGAGGCGGTCTACACGGGCGACAGCGTGACGTTGACCTGGCGAGTGTCGAACCATGGCGCCGAACCGGCCGGCGGGGTCTGGGCCGACAGCGTTTATCTATCGTTGGACGGCGTGTGGGATTTGGGAGATAAACTGATCGGCACGCTCGAGTATCGGCCGCGGACCCTCGCTCAGGGAGAAGGCTACACGGCGACCTTGACGGCGCGCCTGCCGGTGACTTTGCCGGGCACCTACCGTGTCATCGTCCGCTGCGACATCTTCGACGACATCTACGAGGGACCCGACAACCGGAACAACGCCCTGCCCTCGGTCGAGGCGATGACCGTGCGGGTCAAGACGCTCACGCTGGGCGTGGTGGCCAAGGACAAGCTCTCGACGGGCGCGGAGTTGCTTTACCGGGTCGAAGTGGGGGCGGGCGAGACCCTGCGGGTCGATCTCAAGAGCCCGGCTGGCGGGGCGAACGAGCTTTACTTGCGTCACGAGGCTTTGCCGGACTCGATCCGTTTCGACGCGGCTTATGCCGGATATCTGACCGCCAACCAGACCGCGGTGATCCCGAGCACTGAGCCGGGCGTCTATTACATCCGGGTGCGGTCGACCAGCGCGCCGCAAGCCGACACGCCGGTGACGCTGGTGGCCCGGCGCGTGCCGTTCGGGATCATTAACGTGACGCCGGATACGGGCGGGGCAGGGCGCTACGTGACCATGACCATCACGGGGGCGAAATTCTCTCCGGGTGCCACCGTGAAGCTGATTCGTCCGATGTTCGCGGAGTTCGCCCCGGCGAACTACGCGGTGATCGACGCGACGCGGATCGTGGCGACGTTCGACCTGCGGAATGCGCCCCGCGGGTTGTACGATCTCCAGGTGACCAATCCGGACGGGGCGGTGTCGCGGGTGCCTTACCGGTATCTGATCGAATCGCCGATGCCGATCGACGTGACGGTGGGGATGGGCGGGCCGACCTTGCTGCCGATCACGCGGACCGGGGTAAGCCCGGGGATTTACGGGGTGTCGCTCCTGGGGCTGACGAACGTGGACATGCCCTATGTGCACCTCGAGTTTGGTGTGCCGCGGCTGCCCAACCCGGTGGCGGCGTTGATCCCGGGCGAGCGCCTGATCTTCACCACGAATTTCATGGGTGCTCCCGGATTGAACGGCGTGGCGTGGTCGGCGGTCGACCCGGTATTGAACCTCGGCGGCGATCTCATTGCCTCCGGGTTCGCCTTCGATCTGGTGAATCAGGGATTCGGGGCGCTGACCTTCATCGTGGAACCGTATCCCGGTCTGAAGGAGCTGCTGCGTGAGGATCCGGATTTCCTCAAGGAACTGCAGGGATTCGAACTGAGCGATCTGGCGTTCGAATTTTACATCCAGGCGGCGGCCACCCCCATGACCGCCCAGGAATATGTCGATTATCAACGCGCCAACGCCCGCGCGGTCCGCGACCGGATTCTGGCGGACGCCGAGGCGCCGACGGCGCTCAAGCTGGCCGCCGCGGATGAAGGGATCTGGACCGATCTCTACCTGGTGGCGTTGGCCGACACGGGACTGTTGCGTCCGGAGGATCAGGCGCCCGAGATCCGGACACAGACGAAGTTCGTGGGGGCGGTGGCGAGTTTGGTGGCCGGGTTGTTGGGCGGTGAACCGGGTCAACCCGTGCTGCGGGAGGATGACCTGAGCGGTTTCTTCGAGCTGGTGCGCAAATGGATGGGGCACGATCCGGAGGCTTACGGTTCCTCGGCGCTGCCGGAGCCCAGCCGATTCGACCTGGGGATGTCGCATCCCACGCATTTCGAGGCGTTCCGCATCAAAGTGGGCGTGGACGATCTGGTCGAAGCGGAGCAATTGATCGCCCCCGTGCCGGATGTGAATCTCTCCGATTATTTCGGGATCATCGGCGAGCGCAGCAACCGGGTGAGCCTGACGGGACCGGCCGGCGTCGGGTTCGACAACCTGATCCCGCTGGGCACTCCACTGCCCTACGTCATCCGGATCCTGAATCCGTCGGAGGCGACGCGGTCGGTCACGGAGCTGCGAATTGTGCAGCAGATCGATGCGTCGCTGGACGTGCGCGGTTTCCAGCTCAGCGACCTGCTGTTGGGGGATTTGGTGATCGATCTGCCGGATGGACGCGGTGCGTTCACCGGTGAATTCGATTTCAGCGAATCGCGCGGTTACATCCTGCAAGTGACCGCCGGGGTGGACGTCAACGCGCGGGTGGCGACCTGGCTGTTGCGCGCGGTCGATCCCGACACCGGCCTGCTGGTGACCGATCCTAAGATCGGGCTGCTGTCGCCCGGTTCGGTCGCCACCGCCGGCTTCAGCGTGAAGGCCCTGCCGGAGGCGGCCGACGGCGCCCGGGTGACGGCCACGGCGCGGGTGATTGTGGACGGGGGCGTGCCGTTGGATTCGAACACGGTGGCGGCGACGATCGACGCGGTCGCTCCGGTTACGACGCTGATGGTCCAAACCCTCGGCAACGGCACTTACGCCCTGCAGTGGACGGCGCGGGATAATCCGCTCGGCGCGGGGGTGAAGGACTCGACGGTCTATGTTTCGTTGAACGGCGCCCCGTTCAGTCCGTTCCGGACCAAGACGACGGAGACGGCGTTGTGGTTCGAGAGTCCGGGCGGGTTGCCGGCGACGTTCCTGGTTTTGAGCAGCGATGCGGCCGGCAACGTGGAGGCCGCGCCGGCCGGAGTGGTGGTGCCGCCTTACCAGCCGTCGGTGAATCTCGGGGCGTTGCCCACCGCGCCGGTGCGGGAGCCGGTAGCGCTCACCATGGCGCCGCCGGTGACTTTGCCGGCCACGAACCCGCTGTTCCTGGGCGCGCTGCTGCAGGTGCCGGGCGTGCAATCCGGGGCGCGGCCGTCGGGCTTTGCCCGCGTGTTCGAGCCGTTCACGGCGGCGGCATTCGCGACCGGCATCGATCCATCGGGGGCGGGCATCGGGCCGCTGGGCATCGCCTTCGATCCCGGGGGGGAGAGCGTGCTGATCAGCGGCGGGGCGGGTCGCAACCAGTTGTGGATTTTCAGCCTGGCCGGCGGGACGGCGGCGACGCCGTTGGCGGTGCTGGATGTGCCGATCTACGACCTGACGTTCGATGCCGACGGACTGTTGTGGGCGACGACCGGCGGCGGCCCGCTGGTTCAATTGGATCCGGCGACCGGCCAGATCCTCGAGCGTTATGGCGAAGGCATCAACCTCGGCCTGGCCGCCGCCACGAATTCCACGAAACTCTATGTCTCGACCGGACGTGGCGTCGAAATCTTCGACACCGCCACGCGCGCTTTCGCGCCGTTCTCGAGCACGCGGGTGGATGGCCTGGCGTTGAGCCCCGAAGGCGAACTGTGGGGCACCACCTGGCCGCATGACGGTCAGATCGTCCGGTTCGACCGCCGGGGCCGCGCCGAGATCGTGCTCGAACTCGACGAACCGGCCGAGGGTCTGGCCTTTGGCCGGGCGGGCACGCCGACGGCGAATCTGCTGTTTGTCAGCCACGAGACGGGAGGGAAACTCACCCTGGTCGATCTGGTCTCGCTGAAGACGGTTCAGCTTGCCACCGGCGGGAGTCGGGGCGATTTCGTGCATATCGACCAGGCGGGCCGGGTGTTTGTGACCCAGTCGGACCGGGTGACCGTCTTGTTCCCGGTGACCGTGCCGCAGGTGATCGCGACCACGCCGGTAACGGGCGGCGGGGTGTTGCCCGTGGTGAATCGGGCGACGGTCACGTTCGACCTGGACATGCTGCACGGGGGAGCGGCCGACCCGGCTTCGGTGACCAATCCCGCAAACTACGAGCTGACCAACCTCGGCACCGGCCAACGCTTCAGCGTGGGCGACGCGAACTACGACCGCTCGAGCCGGACGGTGCGGCTTTCGTTCGAGTCGCTTACCCCGGCGCGTTACGAACTCCGCGTGGCGGGTGGACTCGAGAGCGAGTTGGGCATCGCCCTCGGGCAGGATTACGCGGTCGAGTTCCAGGTGTTGCAGGATCTGACGGCGAATCTGGTCACCCAGTTCGGCGAGACGCGGCTGAATCGGGCCGATGGCACCGTCTCGTTTGACGTGCGGGTTACGAACAGCCTGTCGTTCGCGGTGGTCGCGCCCGTCCGGGTGGTGTTTGGCGGTTTGGTCGCCGGCACGCCGGGTGTCGGCGCGGGGGTGGTCGGTGCGGACGGAGTGACGGCCGAGGGCCATCCCTATGTGGATCTGGCGTTGGGCGCGGACAACCTCATGGCGCCCGGCGAAACGCTGGTGCGCACGGTCACGGTGGCGGATCCGGATGCCTTCGGACTCGAACTCCAGCCGCGTGTCCTGGCCGGTGTGGCGGTCAACCTGCCACCGGTTTTCAACTCGACACCTCAGGCCGCCGCGGCGGTGGGCCAGGCGTATCGCTACGCGCCTGAGGCGGGCGATCCGGATGGAGGGTCACTCGCGTATGTGCTGGTGCGTGGGCCGGCTGGCCTGGCGGTGGACCCGGTCACCGGGTTGATCGACTGGACGCCAGCCGCCACGGATGGTCGGACGGTCGATTTCGAGCTGCGGGTTTATGACAACCGAGGCGCCTTTGCCCCGCAGGTTTGGACCGTTGCCGTCCAGGGCGGCAACACCGCGCCGGTGATGTTCCCGATCGACCACCTCGTGATCCGCGAGGGAGATTTGCTCGAGTTGCCGGTGGGCGGCTTTGACGCCGACGGCGACCGGTTGACATTCGGCGCCAATCGTCTCCCCCCGGGAGCCGTGTTCGATGGGGAAGACAACGTGATCCGGTGGCAGACGAATGGCGACTCCGCGGGGCGTTACTCGGGGATCGAGGTGTTTGTGACCGACGGCGACGAGTTGACGAGCGTGCAGTTCGAGATCCTGGTGCTGAACGTGAACCAGGCGCCGGTGCTCGACGCCATCCCGAACCGCACGGTTCGCGAAGGCGAAACCCTGCAGTTCAGTCTGACCGCGCGGGACGTGGATGGCGACGCGCTCGTATTCAGCGCCCCCATCCTGCCGCCCGGGGCGACGCTCGTGCCCGAGTCCGGCCTGTTCACCTGGACGCCCCGCTATGATCAGCACGGGTTGACCGAGATCGAGTTCATCGTCACGGACGGCCAGTTGACCGCGCGCCGCAAGGTGGCGATCGACGTGTTGAACGTGAACGGCCAGGTCACGTTGACCGGCCTGGACCGGTTCGTCATCTTCGAAGGACAAGCACTGAAACTCCGCGTCGTAGCCGCCGATCCGGATCATCCGGGCGCGAGCTCGACGCCATTGGTGGTCGGACCCGACCTGCAGATCGAGGAAGGGGCCATCGCTTCGTCGGTTACCTACGAGCACTCGGCATTGCCGACCGGCGCGGTCTACGATCCGACGACGCATCTGCTCACCTGGACGCCCGGGTACCGGCAGGCGGGCACCTATAGTATCACGTTTACCGCATCTGACGACGGCGACGGCACCGGCGTGGCAACCACCGCCACCGCCACCATGGTCATCGAGGTGCGCGACGCCAACGCCCCGCCCGTCATCGAGCCGGTCGCGAACCAGACCGTCGACGCCGGGCAGGTCCTCGAGTTCACGATCGCCGCCACCGACGCCGACGGCACGATCCCGTCGCTGATGGCGAAGGGCCTGCCGTCCTTCGCCAGCTTCCGCGACAACGGCGATGGCACCGCAACCGTTCGGGCGACGCCGGGTTACGCCGATCGGGGGAATTCCGCGGTGACCGTTTATGCGACCGACGACGGGAACGGAAATCCGGCGGCGGTGATCACGACCGGCGTCAGCTTTGTGCTCACGGCGCGGCTCGAGAATGCGCAACCGGTTCTGCGGTGGGTCGGCGACACCGTGGCTTTGATCGATCAGGAACTCGTGATCCGGATCGTGGCGGCCGACCTCGACGAAGAACCGCTGACCTTCAGTGGGACAGATCTGCCGACGGGCGCCACCCTGACGCCGACCGGGATCTACGGCGTTGCCGAGTTCCGCTGGCGCCCGGCGGCGGCCGACGCCGGCACCCGCACCGTGACCTTCGAGGTGCGTGACCAGGGGAACGGCAACCCGGACCATGTCCGATCCGACACGGTGACCTTCCGGCTTGTGGTGCGAACGGCCAACCAAGCGCCAACGCTGGTGCCGGTGGAGCCGCGGACGTTGGCGGAAGGCCAGACGCTGACCCTGGTGCTCGCCGGCACGGACCCGGATGGCGATGCGTTGACCTATACCGCCACGGATTTGCCGCTGGGCGCCACGTTCGACCCGGAAACGGGCACCTTGCGGTGGACCCCTGACAGTACGCAGGCGGGGCATTACACCGTGCGTCTGGGAGTCACGGACGGGAATCTCGAGGACGTTGAGACCGTCGCCTTGACCGTGACGAACGTGAATACCGCCCCGCGGTTCATTCCGTTGCCGGGATTGCTCACCCAGGAAGGAATCACGATTTCGTTCAGCCTGGCGGCGGGGGATCTGGACGGCGATCTGGTGCGGGTGGCGGTGGTGGGCCAACTGCCGGCGGGCGCCGAGTTCGATGCCGCGACGGGCTTGCTGGTGTGGACCCCCGGGTTCGACCAGGCGGGCGAACATCTCCTGCGCTTCGAGGCCGAGGATCCCGGCGGGCTGAAGGCTTACACGGACGTCGTCGTGCAGGTGGTCGAGGCCAACCGACCGCCGGCGATCCCGATCCTGGGCGGCCGCGTGGCGCTCGTGGGCCAGTCGTTCCGCTTCTTCGTGCCAGGGGCCGATCCGGACGCGGGCACGACCCTGACCTACACCGCGGCGGGCTTGCCGCAAGGGGCAGTCTTCAACGCCGCCACGGGCGAATTAACCTGGACGCCGACGAGCGTGCAGGTGGGCGAGCACGCCGTTCGGTTCACGGTGTCCGACGGGGAACTGACGGCCAGCCGGACGATGCGCCTGGTGGTCGCCCATGAGCCGATCCCGCCCGACGTGCGCATCGAGATCACGCCGAGCTTCCCGCTGCCAGCCGGACAATCCGCCTTGATCCAGGTCGTGGCTTCCGGCATCGCGCCGATCGCTTCGGTAACCCTCGAGATCAACGGCACTCCGCAAACGCTCGACCGGTTTGGCCGCGTCAGTTTCACGCCCACCGCCCCGGGACACTACTCGATCCAAGCGGTGGCGACCGACACCGGCGGTGTCACGGGCAGCGCCGTGGCGGACCTGAAGGTGCGCGATCTGACCGACCGGTTGGCGCCAACGCTGACCCTGGCGTTGCCGCCCGCGGGCGCCGTCCTGATGGTCGACACGGAAATTGTCGGTTCGGTTCAGGACACGAATCTGGACGAGTTCGTGGTCGAGCTGACTCCGATCGGTCGGAGCGGGACGACGGTGTTGGCGCGCGGCCAGGCTGCAGTCGAAGGCGTGCTGGGGCACATCGACCCGGATCGATGGGCCAACGGCGCGTATCTGCTGACCTTGCGCGCGACCGATCTTGGCGGCCGGACCACGGTGCTGACGCGCTTGATCGAGGTGAACACCGCCACGAAATCGGGCAGCTTCGCCACCACCGCCACCGATCTCACCACCACGCTCGCGGGGGTGCCGATCGCATTGGTCCGTCACTATCGCAGCGTGGATGCGGTGGTGGCCGGCACGCTGGGCTGGGGCTGGCAATTGGCCGGTGTGGACTCACAGCTCACCACCAACTCGATCCCGACCGGCGACGAAGACCTGGGCCGCTTCAATGCCTTCGAATCCGGCACGCGAGCCTACGTCAATCTGCCCGATGGCCGGCGCGTTGGGTTCACCTTCGCCCCCCTGCCAGTGACGGTGGGAACCACGACGCTCTACCGGCCGGCCTGGGTGGGCGACGCGGGCGTGGATTACCGGCTGGCCAGCGCGGACGCCACGCTCGAGGTGGCGGACGGCGCCTATTACCAGGTGGGCACCGGCCTGCCGTATCATCCCGCCAGCGGACATTTCGGCGGCTTCGCCTATTCGCTCACCGGCCCGGACGGCACGCGTTACGACTATGCTGCCGACGGCCGGCTGCGCCAGCTCACGGGCGCCAACGGCCAGCAATTAATCTGGAGCGACAGCGGCGCCATCGCCACCAGCGGCGAACGGATCACGTTCCAGCACGATGCCGACGGCCGGTTAATCTCGGCCAGCGCGCCGGGCGGCCGGCCGGTCTTCTACGAATACGACACCGTCGGGCGCCTGCAGACCGTGACGAATCTCGGCACCGGCCGACGCACCGTGTTCGGCTACGGCGCGGATGCGAACGCCCCGCTAACGATCCTTCTGGCGCCCGCCGGCGAGAACAGCCTGGCGGTTCGATACGATGCGCTGGGCGCCTGGGTCGGCACCGATACCCTCACCGGGGTCCTGGGCAGTCTGCGACCGCTGCTGGGCGCCTCCACCAACAATCTTCTCGCGGCGGGAGAGACCGACCGTTTCGCCTTCCTGCTGGGCAGCCGTGAACTGGCAACCGCCAACTCGGGCACGGTCACCCTGGCCATCGAGATTCGCGGCCTGAACGGATTCAACCCCGCGGCGCCAGTGGTGGCCGGGCTCTCTACCGGCGACGCGCGGCTCGAGCCGGGGCGTAGTATCGCGTTCTTCACGCTCTCCGCGGCGGGCGCTTATCTCCTCGAAGTCCGTGGCGCCGACGCGCAAGCCGCCGGCGACTACACGGTCGAAGTCTATCTCCCGGGCGATGTCAATGGCGACGCGCAAGTGGACGGCACCGACAGCGCGGCGTTCGCCGCCGCCCGCGGCTCGACAGTCGGGCAACCCGATTACCTGCTCGGGGCCGATGCCAACCGGGACGGCATCGTGGACGGGGAGGACGAGCCGTTCCTGGACGCCAACTTCTCGTTCGTGGCCAATCGTGAGCCCTCGGTTCAAGGCACGACGGTCACAACGCTGCGCGAGCTGCCCGTGACCATCGATCTCTCGCTCCTGGCCCAGGATATCGACGGCGATACGCTGCGTTTCATCGTCTCGAATGTCATCCACGGCCAGGTGCGCTTCACCGGCGACGGGCGCTCGGCGATCTTTACGCCCGAAGCCGGCTACACCGGCGCCGCCGGATTCGAGATCCGGGTGGATGACGGTTCGGTCATTTCGGATACGGCGACGGTTTCCGTGACGATCACCGACACGGCGCTGGCCTATCTGCGGATGACACCGCGTGACCCGGTGCTGGCGGCGGGCCAGACCGTCACGCTGTCGGTGTGGGGTGAATTGACCGACGCCCGGCGGATCGAGCTCCCGTCGGGCTATGTCGAGTTTCAATCCAGCGACCCCGCGGTAGCCATCGTCTCCGGCAAGGGCGTCGTGCTCGGTCTCGCCCCGGGGGTCACCATCGTCACCGCCAGCACGCGCGACGGCCGCGTGGCGGCCACCCCGGTGTCGGTCGGCACCGCCGCCACCCGGTTGCTCGAGTTTTATCCCAGCGCGTATGTGCTCGCGGCGGGCGGTCAGACCCGGCAGTTTGTCGTTCGTGAACGCGTGGGTGATCACGTGTTCGATCTCTCCTCCTCCGCCGCCGGCACCCGCTACTTCGTCGGCAACCCGGCCATCGGATCGATCTCGGCGGACGGCCTGTTCACCAGCGCGCTTGCCGGGGATACCGAGGTGACGGTCATCCAGGGTGGCCGCAGCAGCGTGGTTCCATTGCGTGTCACGGTTCCCGTGGTGGGGCAGGCGGAGGTGGGAACGCAGGGCGGACTGATTGCGGATGGTTCGGGGATTGTGGTCGGCATCCCGGCGGGGGCATTGACGGGCACGACCATCGTCACGGTCACGCCGCAGCAAGAGAGTGATTTGCCGTATGCTCTGCCCGAGGGCACGACCTTCGGCGGCGGGTTCCTGCTCGACTTTGGAGGAACCGAACTTGAAGTGGCGCCCAGCGTCACCATGCCGGCGCCGGCGGGGACCATTCCCGGCCAGTTTGTGTTCATCTTCCATCCGGTCGAGGTCGTGCTCGAGCCGGGTGGACCCGTCGAGCGAACCTGGCTGTTGGTCGACCGAATGGTGGTGGGCGAGGATGGCCAGATGCGGACGACTTCCCCGCCATTTGTCGGCGGTTTTCCGAACGGCGGCGGTCCGTTGTGGAAGGTTGATGCGCGGGCCTTCTGC
>JAHDYP010000118.1 GCA_023383055.1 Verrucomicrobiota bacterium
ATGAGAAGCCCCTGGATCCATGGACAATCCCGTTCACCGGCAGCCATGCATCGGATGATCTTGCATCCGGATATTGACGCTTCTTGCGCGTCGGTCGAGCAACGCGATTCCGGCGTTGAAAGGCAAGCCTGTGATGGTCGGTTCACCGCCGAACCAGCGCGGTGGGGTCGTGAATCACCGGTCGGCATTCGTGTTTCGGCCCGAATTCATGTGGGGCCGCGAATTTCCCCTCTGATTTCATAGGTCCGGGGCGATCAACCGCTGACGCCATTCCGAAAGGCTCACCCTCTTCAAATCGTACCCCGCGGCCTTTTATCGTTCGGCCCTGAGGCAGGGGATGTCAGAATGTCCGGTGATGATCATGCACTCGCGAGCGCGTTCGGAGCGCCGGCCTCCGGCACGGCGTCGTTGCTGAAGGCATTCGCAACGGCATGTCAGGCGTGCAGAGGAGGTGCGAGGCTGACTCACGGACTGGCGAAGCGCTTCGCTTCCGGAGTCACGAAGCGGCCGGGACGCTGCGGATATGGTGCTGTCGGCAATTTTCTTCTTGGAGTAGAGAGGAAGGGGTCCCTCCCGCCGCGTCCCAATTTCCTGTCGCATATGCGACATGAATTCGGGACGCGGGAGATTGGACATTCTAGTTGGGCATATCCTCTCCAAGGCAGAGAAATCCCTGAATCCATGAGCAATTCCGGTTCACCGGCAGCCATGCGTTGGGTGACCCTCCATCTGGAAATCTACGCCGTTCGTGCGTCAATCCAGCAACGCGACCAACCGGGGTTGAAAGGCATGCCTGTCATTTTCGGTTCATCGCTGAACCAGCAAGGTGGGGGCGTGAATCACCCTTGTCTCAGTAAGGCGCAAGTGGCAATTGTCAACTTGCGTGTGCCGTCAATCGACTCTCTGCGGCGGTATCGTGTCCGGATCGAATGATGGCAAACCGCCGACCGCCATCTCGGCGATCGTGGGCGTAATGAAGACGAGGAGATTGTCGCCTTTCGAATCTTCCGCCCCCGCCGAGCGCGCGCCAGGCATCGATCCGCTCCAGATCATGGTTTGCCCGGTCCAGACCACCGCGCGCCGGGTGGATTCCTGGGGATCGGCAGCGCCGGATTCGGGCGCGACGAAAGGTTTCGCTTCTCCGGATTCGATGCCACCGACGTGGATGGTCCCGGTTAGCTCAATGGTCACACCGTCAAGCTTCACCACGGGCCGGCAATCGAGGATGATCTCCCTGCCCATCGTGGAGCGCCACGCAACCCGGGTCCAACGATCGTGTGGAGCGGTGGCCGACGACACGGACACCAACGCTTCGCCCAACTGCGGTTCAAGTGCCGCCAGAACCGTCGCGGACTGACGCTCCGTCAGGATGCCAACGGCTTGGCGCGGACCACGAAACCAATCGAGGCCTAACTCTCTCGACTGAGCTGCGCCGATGCGGTCGAGTTCGATCGCGCGCACCGCCAATCTGACTCGGAGCCCAGGCCCATCCAACGAGTCGAGGGCTTGCTGGAGACGAACCAACTCCTGCGTCGTGGCGCAGACCATGAGCATTCCTCGGCGAGGTTTGAAATAGATTCCATTCGGCGGCATGACACTGACACCGGCGGCGTGAAGCAATCGGCGTAGAGCATTTCCTGCTTCGCGTCCTTGCTCGGTCAGGTTGGTTGACGTGACGCCGGTCAAATCAACGGCAGCTTCGTCTTCCGGTTCAAAGTAATCCCGTCGCAGGGACAATAGGTCAGCCATCGACTCCTCGCCGTCTGCCCGAATCCCGACAATGCTATCGCCGTCGGGCGTGTTCTTGAGGTTGTCGGCGGGCCCTGATCGCCGCTGACTTTCGATCAACTTCTCCACGTTGATATGGTAGATGCGCGTCTCAAGTTGAGCGCCCGGCTCAGGTAGTCTTGGAACAAAGACAATCCCATACTCCGCGATTGCGTAAGAAATCGGCCTGTCCGCGACCCGCGTGATGGCCTCGAGCAGGTCCCCCAGGCGCACATTGCGCAGCGCCGGATTAATCCAGATCCTCACGTTGTTCATATCTGTCGGATCGACCACCGGCACTCCGGAAGCATCCAGCGAATATTGGACGATTCGGAAATTGATACCTTCCCGGTCCGGATCCTGTTGGCGCACCACCTCACCCAGATAGCTGACGACGTCCGGCAGAGTTAGCCCGTCGAACTGGACTTCATCCAACACTGTCCGCTGCAACTTGGCCTCAATCCTCTGTCGGCCTGGACCGGCTTTGACCGCTTCCACGGCGACCGACGGCTCTGGCAGTGGCACCGATACGCCGCGCTCCTGGGCCTCGAACTGCGCAGGCACGGCCTCGATAGCTTCAGCGCTCAACTCACTGATATCCCGGTTCGTCCGGGCATCGGTGAGTGTCACAGCGGTCAGGCTAAGCAACACAATAGTTCCGGTTACCGTCGACCGTCGATTCGACTTTCGATAAGTCGCAATGTTCCGGAGCCGGCGTTTCAGGTGGGCTTTTCCCTCGCTGATCCCAACCAGTCCCGCGACTTGCCGTGGTGGTGTCAGGTCGCTGACCAGTTTGAGGATCGTCGTTCCGTAGGCGGCGCGGTCGATGCCGTCGCTCCGTGTCAGCGCCAACGCGTCGCACGCGAGTTCGCGATCGGCGCGCATCCGGGCAAAGCCAAACCAAATCATAGGGTTGAACCAATGGAGGATTTGCAGGAGCGCGGCGAGCCAGTTGAGCAGGACATCGTGTCGGCGGAGGTGAGCCAACTCGTGCAAAAACACGTGGCGCAGCTCGGACTCGTCGAGGCGCCGGATCAAGCCAGTCGGCAGCAGCAGCTTTGGTCGGAGCAAACCGAACAAGGCCGGGCTGTCCACGGCGTCGGTTTCCACGAGCTCGAGTGCGCGGCGCGTGCCGATGGCTTGACGCGATTCCTCGAGGAGCTCGGAAGTCCGGCGATCGGACACCACCGCGTGGCGTCGGATGCGTCGTGAAAGCAGCAAGGCACCGCAAACGATGCGGGCGCTGAGGGTTACGACACCGGTCAACCAGATCCAGAACAGCATGGGGAGCCAACTGCCTCTGGAAGCCTGGATTGTTGCTGCGGGAACTGGCGGAAGAGATGCCTGTCCCAGCGCCGGATCGTTGAAGGCAGTTTGGAATGGTGCACCGGGCGGAATGGTTGCAGGAGTGCCAGCCTCGCGTGAATCAGCGTGCTGTAAAGGATACGAAGGCTCAACGTCGCCGTGCCGGAGGCCGGCGCTCCGATGCGCGTTCGCTTCGACTGCCACGGGTGGGTGGAGTGCCATTGCGCGGAGTGCGTCGAAGTGGCTGGTCAGGTTGAACAAACTCCAGGCGCTCGGAGGCGTGAACGGCAGAAGCAGGCGCGCTACCACCAGGAGCCAGAGGGCGGAACGCCATGCCGGGCTCAGCCAGCGTCGCAACGTCACCTGCGCCAGCAGCACCAACAGGATCAACCAAGACGCCTGCCACGACGCGCGCCACAGCGCCACCAGGACCGACTCCATCGTTTCCAGGGCCGGCATGTCAGCCTCCTTTGTTCTCGAGGATTTGCCTGAGTTCCTCGAGGTCTGCCGCGGTCAGCTTTTGGCGTCGGGCGAAATGGACCAGCAACGGTTTGACCGATCCGCCAAAGACCCGACCCAGGAACGAGTCGCTCTCGGCCCGGATGCAATCGTCCTCGGTCACGGCGGGGGAATAGAGATAGAGATTCTTGTATTTCTTGATCCGCACGGCCTTCTTGCCGAGCAGCCGGCTCAACAGCGTCCGCACCGTGTTCGGATGCCAGTGCTCGGTTTTCTCGAGGACGGCGGCGAGGTCATAGGCGGGCTGGGGCGCTTTGGCCCAGAGCAGTTTCATGACTTTCCATTCGGACTCGGTGATGTCGGGGGTCTTAGGCATAAAGCGAACAGTAACTATTCAATGTGCAGTAATCACTACATGCGTAGTAACCATTGTCAAACCTCGGTTTGGGAGGGACGAGCTCCGCGAGTCCGTGGTTCAATGATTGGTTCAGCGAGAGCACGGCCTCGTATCACTCGGCTCTCCAGATCGCAGTCATCATCGCAGGGCCGACGTCCGCCAGGGCACCATTCAAGGTGCCATGTGTCCAGGCGATGGGACCGCGACGCCGAATTCACGGAGGTGTTTTGGACTGTGGCGGGAAGCGGAGCGCCACGCCGCTTTGGCTTACGTTGAGAAGACAAGTCAGCGGGAAACGGGTTGCGGAAGGAAGTGAAAGCGCCGTCGACGCTTGCGCACTGCCGGCGCACTCCAAAGCGTCGCGGGCTTTTGCGCGCGCAGGAACAGTCAGCACGCGATCGGCCTGTGATGATCGCGTTCTCCCGAGACCACAGCTTCGGCGGACGCGCGGAACCGCGCACCGACGGAGGGTCAGGTTCATCATCGCATCCCGAGGGAAAGCCCGGGCGAATGGGTCTTTCGATCCATTTACCGGACGGGTCGGACGGGCGTAAATGGGAGTCATCGGCGGGAATCACCGCGTGATGGAAGGTGGAAATCGGGGTGCGCCCGGCCTGATTTCCGGATTGAACGAAGGCACTTGAAACACTGATCATGAAACGCATCGAACTAAGTTGTCTCGGCGGCGCGCTGGCGCTGTTATGCATTCCGTTGTTGCTCGGCAGCAAAGCCACTCCCAATCCCGCCGCAAACCACCGCAATCCCGTTGAACGCGGGAAGTATTTGGTGGCTTACGGCGGGTGCAGTGACTGTCATACGCCCCTCAAGCTGGGGCCAACGGGACCGGAACCGGATCTGAGCCGTTACCTTGCGGGACATCCTGAGGAGGCCGTCTTACCGCAGCCGCCGACGCTTCCGATGGATTCGTGGTCGGTCGCCACCGCGGGTCTGACGGCCTGGAGCGGGCCGTGGGGAATCAGTTACGCCGCGAATCTGACGCCGGATGTCAACACCGGGATGGGCATCTGGACCGAGGAGATCTTCATCAATGCCATGCGCACGGGCCGACACTTCGGCGTATCCCGACCGATACTGCCCCCGATGCCCTGGCGGGGCCTGGCCGGACTGACCGACGAAGATCTGCGGGCGATTTACGCCTATTTGCGGAGCATCAAACCCATCGAGAACCGTGTGCCGGAAGCGATGCTCGCCGGCCAGCCCGTCCACGATTAGTCCGCGACGCCGGATTCACGAAGGCGCTTTGGACTGCGGCGGGAATCCCGCGGACGCGGGAGCCACGCCGCTTTGACTCGCGTCGAGGAGACCGGTCAGCGGAAAGCGGGTTGCGGAAGGAAGTGAAAGCGCCGTCGACGCTACGCTCTGCCGGCGCACTCCAAAGCGTCGCGGACTTGCGCACGCGCAAGAAGCCGTCCGCACCCAATCGGCCTGCGATGATGGCGTTCTCCGGGACTACAACTTCGGCGGACGCGCGGAGCCGCGCACCACCAGGCCGCAAAGGCCGGTAGCCAACCCGGCCGCGCATAGACCAAGACCCAGCCCGGCCCGGGCACGGACAGGCCGCAGCGACGATTGGGCGGGATCGACGATTTCAACCGCGGCGGCAAGTGGGATCTGCAGGTCGACAGTTTCCTGCAGTTTGCGGAGCAGAATGGCGTCGCGGATCTTCTGCTGGTTTTCCAGATCGCGTTTCGCCTGGAAATAAGGTGCGTAGCGGGCAGTCAGATCCGCCTCGCGCGCCTTCGCCTCGTTCATCGTCCGGTCTAGACTGTCCAACTGCGCCTTCATCGCCGCCACCTGCAGTTCCAAGCCTCGCAGGATACCCTGGACACGTTCGTCCAGGGTCTTTTCGAGTTGGGCTTTCATCGCCACCAATCCAAGGTGGTCGGGATGTTCCGAGCCCTTCGAAATTCTTTCTTTCGCCAGCGAGGCTTCCGTCAGCCACAGTTCCTGGAGAAGTCTCGACACGTCCACGGCCTCCGGAAGGGCGCTTAAGACCGCGTGACGAAAGTCGTTGTCATGTTCACTCGCCGCCCGCATGAGTTTGAGCTGCTCCAACAGTTGAACACGGCCCTCATAGTTGGCTTGCAGCGTTGCCCGCTCGGTTTCGAGCCGGCGGATGGAGTGGCCATCAAAACCCGCCGACACGGCAACCTCCCGAGCCCCGAGGTCCGAAACCTGGAGCTCCAGTTTGTAGTGATCCACCCTGGCCTGGGCTTCCTGCACCGCCTCATCCTGGCCCTCGAGTTCCCGATTGAGCAGACCGATGCCGCGACGTTTCGGGACGTTCATCGACTCAGCGCGATGAGCTGCGTAAACCTCGGCGAGCTTGTTCGCGATCGCCGCCGCTTCCTCGGCCGGGCGTTGCCGTGCCTGGCTGTAAACACGTATTTCGATGAGACTGGTATTCCGGACCTGGCGAAGGTCGATCCGGCTTCTCAGTTGTTGATAGGCTTCCTCTGGATTCATCGGAAGTCCCAGTTCCTCAGCCACGCGCTGAAGCACCGGGTGGGATCGCAGCTTCTCGAACTCCGTGGTGATGAAGTACGGGTCATAGGGCGACGCCGGATAACTTACACCCGAAGCGAAATCCGCAACCTTAACCGACTCGTCAGGCTCCACCGCCACCCGACACACGGCGACGTACTGCCTTGGCGAAAGAGCCAAACACCCCACACCCGCCGCGAATAGCAATGTGCCCAGTCCCAACAGCGCGCTCCCCATCGGCCGGCGCCAACCCGAAACCGTCGATGCCGACAACCCGACGATGTGCCGGATGCGTTCCATCAACGAACCGCCACCCGCGCCGAGGGCCATCGCGGCCGATCGTTGCCTCAAGCCTTCGAGGGTGGTCAACGCCCGGGCATAGGCCAACCGATTGCCGCAGGTCGCCACCGCGAGGTCATCGCAGCAAAGCTCGCGTTCCGCCCGGATATCTTGGGAGATCCACCAGACGGCCGGGTGATAGAACAGCAGCGTTTCGATCAACACCTGCAGCAGGTTCACCCAGTGATCGTGGCGTCGGATGTGGGCGAGTTCGTGGGCGAGGATCAGTTCCAATTGTTGTGGCGTGAGCCCGCTCAAGCTGCTCGCCGGAACCAGGATCATCGGCCGGAGCCAACCGATCACCACCGGCACCTGGATGAGCGCGGATTCGAACAACAACACCGGTCGGCTCATCCGGAGGCGACGCTGGAGTTCAGCCAGTCGTTCGTTCCAGGCGGGTTCCATCGGGCGAACCTCTCGGGATCGGACCGATCGAATGGACCTATAGCCTTGCAGCAGGCGCAGGGACAACAGACCAACGCCGAGACACCAGACCAGCACCAGCCAGGGGATCGCTCCTTCCAAAGCCGCCGCGAACTGATCGGTCACCGCCGGGATGGCCATCGATTGGTAGCCGGTCGATGGCAGCCTGGTGGCTGGGATGAGTTCCCCGGATCGGCCCATGCCATCGACCGCCACCGCTGAGCTTGTCGCCGCCGGGGATTCGAGCAAGGTGAACGTGATCAAAGGCGACACGGCCATGAGCCCCAGGAGGAGGCAGGCCACCGCATAACGGGTCCTGGCGTCATGGGAGCGCAGCAACGAGCGCAAGATCGTCCAGACCGCGGCAACGACCGTGCCCTGCCACACGAAATGGACCAGCACCCAGCCCAGCCGCTGAACCAAGGGTTGGCCGAAGAGATCGATGCAGGTGGTCATGCCCCGCCTTTCTCCAGTTCGTCCAACAGCCGTCGAATCTCGGCCAGTTCCTCGGGTGCGGCGGGTTTGGTGGCCAGGGCTTGCAACACCAGTTGCCGCGCCGAGCCGTTGAACGCCCGATCCAGCAGGTCACCGAGCAACTGTCGTTGGGTTTCCGATTCGGTCCGCGTCGGCTCATAGACGTGGAGGCGGCCCTGTTCCTCGCGATCGACCAATCCTTTCTCGGTCATGATCTGGAGCATCTTCAGCACGGTGGTGTAACCGGTGGGCTGGTGCTGGTTGAGCTCGTCCATGACCTGCCGGACCGTGCTGGGTCCGCGCCGCCAGAACACGCGGAGGATGGCCAGTTCGGCATCGGTGGGACGGGGAGGACCGGGTGGGACGGGGGCGACATCCGAGCTCATGGAGGGGATATTACGACGGGCTTCGTAGTTGTCAACGAAGTATTTCGTAGTGCGGTTCCGCACCAGCGCTTGACCGGTAAACATCGAATCTCTCTCTAAGCATTGGTAGTGAAAATGATATGACTCCTCTACTGTGAGCCTGTCACCTTGTTGCCCCTGCCAAAGCCAGATCATGAAGCCGATGAATCCATGAACAATCCGGGCTAGCGATGCGCCCGAGACGCCGGATTCGCGGTGGCATTTTGGACTGCGGCGGGAAGCGGAGCGCCACGCCGCTTTGGCTTTCGCAGTTTGAGGTGCCTCACCCGAGTAAAGCGAAAGCGCCGTCGTCGCTTGCGCTCTGCCGGCGCACTCCAAAGCGTCGCGGGCTGTCGCGCGCGGCATCCGCAGGCCGCAGAGTCCGGACGCCAGGCCGGCCGCGCATAAACCGACGCCTGGTTGCGGGTCACGATAGGGTGACAGGTTCAGAGGCGCACGCCTATCAGTCATGATTCGGAGCGTGGTCGGAATACCGCGTTGGATTCCTGAAGGACTTGGTTTCTGGATAACGCTCAGCTGGAGTTTCGGGATCAACTCAGTCGGATCATAACATTCTCACATCATTGATGATGAGAGCTATACAACTGTTCTATTATAGACCTGTCACCTTGTTGCCCGCTCGTTGCCTTATGAACCTGTCACCTTGTTGCCCGCGCGATACGATGTCTTTCGTAGGCGCAATCAAGATGCAACGATCCGCAGGCTCCTAATCGGCGCTCGACGGTGGTAACATCGGTTCTCTCCCGAGTCCGCAACTACCGATTTCGTGTCCCACCTGGGACAGAGAATCGGCAGGGTGCGGCCGGCTGTCGTTGGCTGGTGAGAATTGCGGATCGATCCCCGACGGCAAGGAACAGAGGGAACAGAGGGGCAGGGGCAGAGTCAACTCCGGCCAACACCGGGATGGGGATCTGGACCGAGGAGATGTTCATGAATGCCATGCGAACGGGCCGGCATTTCGGAGTGTTCCAACCGATACTGCCAGCCTGAAGTGTCAGCGCGAAGGCGGCAAGGTCTTCGGCACCAGCCGAGTGATAACCACAAGCAGGCCTGCGACCACGAGCACGAGCACACTCCAGAACACAATCCCGCCATTGCCCGTCAGGTGGGTTTCGCCCCAGAACCCGGTGCGCAAGCGCTCGGCGCTGCCAAGGAAGGCGGGGACTTTCTCCGCGGCAACGATCTGCTCAGCCACCAGGCTCAGATCGTATTGCGGCGCACCCACCCGCGGGTTGCCGTAATACAGGAACAGAGGAGTGCCCGGGTCGGATTTGAACAGGAGTTGGACCGCCGGATAACCGAGTTCGACCCCGGCCAGTTGCAGCGGGGGATTGTCTTCGTTGTCGGTTTCGAGAGTCAACCGGTCGGTGATGGGCGTGCTCCGGAGATCCATGAGCAGGCCCGGGGTGCCGCGGTCGGGGGCTTGGACCCAGGTGGCTCGCCCCAACTCCCGACGGTAGCCACCGCCGCGTTGATCGGTTGGTTCCTCGAATAAGACCATCTCGCGATGGAACACGGCGGTGGTGGAACGGCAGATCAGACGTGTTATTGGCAGGTTGGGGAATGGGAGTTCGAGCGACCATCGACTGTGGCGGGGGCGATCCGGATCGTTGGCCATGCGCACGATGGGCTTGAGGGAGTGCAGCGCCGGCCGGCGTTCGAGGATGTAAGGCACCTGCCGATCGTCGATCATGAGCCGTAGATCCGCGTGCCCTGGCTGGGCGTGGGCCAGGACCTCGAGGTCGAGTTCGAGCCGCTGGACTCCCGCGGTTTCGATGCCGACCGGCCTGCGGCAGGTCCAATCGGCCATTTCGAGGTGTCCGGCGAATGGATCGATCTCGGGCCAGCTGGCGGCGGATTGATGGCCGGGGTTGGGCGCCGGCGGCAGGAACTCGGCCACGGTGAGCGGTGTCTGGCGCAAATCCGGTTCGGGGATCGACAGATCGTATTCGGGCGATCGGCAGACCGGGTTGCCGGTGTAGAGCCGGTATTCGCCGGGTTCGGTTGCCCAAAACAAGAGGTGCACAGGCCAACGCCGCGCCCGGACCGCATCCACCTTGAGGGGCGGGCTGTCTCCGTTCTCGATCACCAGGAGCAACTCCCGACTGGGCGTACGCAGATCCGGCGGAAGTTCGAGCCGATCCAGGCCGGGTTGGGCGCCGGCGGCGGCGCGATGGATCAGGCCGCGCGCCAGTTCCTTTTCCTGGATGGTGATGCCTTCGATCTGGCGTGCCATCAACCGAATCGATCGGCGGAAAAACGGTTCGGGACTGTCCACCACGATCTCCGCCAGAGGCAGGCGGGCGGCGCCCAAATCCAGCGTCAACCTCGATTCGCCGCGGGTTTCCTCCCGCGCGACCTGATTGACCGTCACCGGTTCGGTGGGGATGGAGAACAACGGTGTCGCATGAAGCTGCGCACCGGTGAATGGCACTGGCGCAGAGGCGCGATCATCGATGGTCATCCGCAGAAACGGCCAACTCCCCCGAGGGAGGGGCAGATACAACTGCTCTTCGCGACCCTGTCCCTGGCGAAACAGGGGCAACCCGGCGCCCAATAGCTGCCAATGGCTCAAGTCGTCCGAACCTTGCACTTCGACAGCCTTGATGAACGTCGCCGCCGGTGTCTGCAGGGTAACGCCAGCCAGGGGATCGCCGGTGCCCGTTTCCAGCGTCACGATGGTGGTCTCCGTCCCCAAGGTGACCTGGAAGCCGCGAGCGGCACGCCGGGTTTCCCCCGCCGGCCGGGGGCGTTCGATGAGGTAGGGGATTTCGTTGCCTTGAGAACCAGTCAACCGCACATCGGCGAGATCGGCCCGTGCCTGATCCAGCGTGTTTGCGGGGAGACTGATTTTGACCAGGCCGGCGGCCTCGATCCGGAAGGTCTGGCGGTGAGCCCATTCGGGAAACGGCTCGGCGGCAAGGGCGGCGAAGCCCCAACCCAGGATCAGGGCAGCGGCGGCGCGCAGGCAGATGGGGCGCACGCGCCTATTCCGTGGTTGGAATGTTGGACGTGGTTCCATGGGATTCGGCATTGCGGAGGAAATGGCGCTGATACAGGAAGGAGGCCAGCATGGCGATGATGGCCACACCGATGAAGGCGCCGATGCGGTAGAGCTGGCTGAGCTGCGACAGGTCGTGGAAAAAGAGTTTCAAGAGCGTCACGCTGAGCAGTGCCAGGGCGGCGTAACGTGCCGGAGGCAGGCGTTTCCAGATCCCGACCACCAGCAAGCCCAGGGCGAATCCCGCCCAGGCAATCGAGTAGGTCATGTCACGCCCGAAATTGCCTGAGAATTGAAAGGTCAGGGTGGTCGCGCCCGGTTCGGTGAAATAATCCGCGATCTGAAGGTTCAGGAGCAGGAAGGCCAGGATCGTGCCCAGCACGTTCAACCCCGCGCGGGCACCGCCCGGCAGGAGTGGGTGATGCGGCGGGGTCAACAGCCGGGCGCCCACAAAGAGGGCCGCGATCACCAGGCCATAGGCATACAGGTACCAATTCAGCAGCGGCCATTCGCCGCGCATCTGATAAGTCAGCACGGCCGGATTCAGTGCCAGCCGGAGAAAGGCGACGACCAGCAATCCCAGACCGGTAAAGCGCAATCCGACATGAGGGATCCGGTGAAACAGCCAGAGCAACGCCGTCCCTTCGAGCGCCCACCCCACCGTGATCCATTGCCGGTCGAACTGGATCGGGAAAATCAGGGTCACGAAAAAGAGCGTGGCTCCTCCGAACCAGGCCAGAATCGTGTTTCGTCCCGGCGCATCCGCCGGCACGCGCCGGACCAGGAACATCAAGCCGGCCAGCGACGGCAGAGCAAACAGGATCGGCAGGATGCCCATGTAATCGGTCGGCCAGGCCGCCCGCACCAGCCGGTGCACCAGGTAGAAATGCAGCGGGCCGGCGAGCGCGGCGGCAGCCCAGGGCAGCACCTGGCCGCTCAGCCGCCTCCAGAAAAGAAAGGGGAACCCGGCAAACGCCACGATGAAAACCGCATACCAGATCAGCGGGACGGTGGCCCGGTCCGCCGTGAAATGGCGGAAATGCCAGGCATGCTCGAGCGCCAGGACACAGGCCAGGCCGACCAGCGGGAGCCAGGTCAGTCCAAAGGCGCGGGCCAGCCCAAGCATCAGGACCACCAGCAAGAGCGCCAGGCCAAACAGCGCCGACGGATCCGCCAACGGCAGACGCTGGCTGACGAGGATCAGCAGGGTGAAAGGCAGGACCGCCGACAAGGCCGGGATTTGCGGAAGCCATTCCACCGGTAACTCGAGCGACCCGAATCCGCCCACAGCGGGACGCGCGCCCAGCCCGTCGCCGCTCGTGGCATTGAAGCGACGCGCGACAATGACCCCGGCGGCGATGAAGAAGACCGCAAGCGCCCCGATGATGAACAGCTCCGGCCCCAGTTGCTCCAATGCCGGCGGAAGCCGGAGAATCCAGCAGGCCGCCACGCACAAAGTCAGCAGCACCGAAGCGACCAACCCCACCACCGACCCCCACGCCAGGGCCAAACCGACCACGACCAGGTTCAGCAGCATGACAAAAGGCCAGACTCCGAACGGCACCGGATCCATGCGCAAGATCGGGATCAACATCAGGACCAGCGCGGCGAGCGGAAAGAGATGCCCCCACCAAGTCACCGGCAGCTCCGGCTGCAAGCGCCGTCGGACAACCGGAATCAGCGAATGCAGCAAGGCGAACAGAAACACCAGCCCCAGACCCCAATACAGCAGCGCCGTGTCGAGATGGCCCGCGATCCAGATGGTCAGCAGCAGAAAGACCGCGCCGCCGGCAGCCGGTTCCACCGGGAGCAACCGTCGCTCCGACCACGCCAGCAGCAGCAGGCCGAGATCGATCAGCAACACATAGGCGAACATCAGGCCCGGTCGGTCGCCCAGCGGCTCGAAACCGAACCAGTAGGGAACGACCAGCAAGGCGACCGCCGACATCAGAATGGCGGAAGCCCAAAGCCAGACTTTCAGTTCTGGCCGATCCCGGCCCCGCCACCAGGCGGCGTTGAACAGCCATGCGAACACCGCGAACACCGCCAGCGGCACCAGGATCTTGTTACCCTCGAAATAGCGCTCGCGGACAAAGAACCCGCCCATCCAACTCAATTCCATCAGGACGGTGCCGACCGCGGCCATCACTGCCAGGAAATGCCACCGGCGGTGAAAGGTCAGCGCCAGCAATCCCACGTCGAGCAAGAGGATGTAGCTGAACAGAGCCAGGGGATTGTCCTGCCCGGTCGAGAGCAGCATCGGCGTGAGAAAACCGCCGACCAAACCGAGAATCGCGATCACCAACGCCTCCAGCCTCAAGGCCAGAACCAGCGCCGCTGCCGTGATCAAGGTCATCAGCAGAAAGGCCGGAACCGTCCCGAACCACGGGAATTCATAGATGGAACGGCAGGCGAACGTCGTGCCGTAGAGCGTCAGAATCCCGGTCGCACAGAGCGTCTGGGCGGGCGCCTGGTAGTTGCGACGATGCAGCAACGTGCCACCCACCACCATGCCGAGCCCGGCCAGAAAACCCAGAGCCACCCGCAGTTCGCGCGAGATCAGGCCTTGATCGAAGGCGTGCTTCACGAAGAACACAATCCCGAGGAACATCGCCAGGCCTCCCACCCAGGCGAAGAGCTTCACGCCCATGAACTGCTCCCAGTCGATCGGCGCCGATCCGCGCAGGTTCTCCCACCACGAGGGCGCCGGCGGACTGGTCGGAGTGACAGTCGATCGCGCATAAACCGGTTCGACCCTGGGCGGCGCCATGTCCGCCAAACGCGGCGGGGCCTTCACGTCTTCCCTTGCCGGCGCCGGCACTTCGGGCGCGGGTGGCAAGGTTGAAGTCACGGGACTGGCGGCGGATTCAGTCGCCGTCGGAACGGCGCTGACCGGTGTGGCGGGCCGCGGCGTTTCGATCGGCTTCGATTTGTGCTCGAGAAGGTCGACGCGGAGGCTCAAGCGGCTGAAGGCATCGCGCAGCTCCCGGTGTCGTGAATGGAGCCGCACCAGGGCTATGACGATGCCGACGGGAACCGCCAGCACGAGCAACACAAAGAAAAGCACCGCTTCCATAGGCGTATCGATTCGGGTTCAGGTTTCGGTTCTTACGCGCTCACTGCCACGGTCGGCACGGTTGAACCTTAGCGCCGGACGGGGCGGAAATGACAATTGATAATTGATGAGCTCCCATTGGTCGGCTTGATGGCGCGGGTCAACGGATGCCTCGCAAGCCCGGCGCGCGGATCCAGGAAAAGCGCGGGCTAGGCTGGGGACGTCTCGATCGGCTTCAAGGCGGCCGTGAGCATGTCCGTGGCTCGAGCCAGGTCCGCCTCCCCGCTCTCGCTGGCGAGAGTCAGAACCTGTTCTTCGCGGGTTTGCAGATTGAGGATGCTCAACCGATGGTTGTCGATGGAGAGCGATACATCGAGGTGCTCCCGGAACACCCCGCGGTGCTGGAGATCGGCCACGTTGTGATGGGTGAAGGCCTTGCCTTCGTTTCCGCCTCCGGCATGGTGACATTCCAGCCAGAGGAAAAGCCGGTTCTGCGGATTGTGCACCACCCGAATGCCCTCGAGACCGGCAGCCGCTTGGGCTGGCAAAGGTGGCATAGGTTGTTCGGCATGGTCGGTGCCGCGACGAACCAGCGGATGATTCAGGATCTGTTGGAGCTGCGCCGCCTGCACGCGCAGATAATGGACATCGGGCAACTCCGCAATCGGTTCCTCCCCACCGTCGGGACGGCGTCGGCGGATCAGCAGATGGGGCGGCGAGAGGCGGAGGACGATCCCCGGATGCAGCAGGTCACAGCGCTGCGGATCCTGCATGAGATTCAGTTTGTCTTGGGTGAGATGCCCATGGATACGCAGACGCGCGCCGGCCTGAAGGGTCGTGAAATCGATGTCGAATCCCGTGGCGGAGGCCGCATTCTCGCGGACGCTGATGTGGGTGGTATCATCCGGTTTCAAGGTTGGGGCATACCGCTGGTTGAGGATCTCTTCGAAAAGGCGCGCGCCTTCGGCATTGCACTCGAACCGCACGCCATCCAGTTCGATCGACCGTTGCAGCGGGTCCACATGCACGCTCCCGGGTTTGATCATCAAACCGTTCTGAGCCAGGGCCGGCAATCCGCGCAGCCCGGTCTCGACCCGTTCGTGGCCGCGCGTGCACTCGATCATGATGTGGCCCAAATGATCCAGCTTGACGCGGAAACGCACCTTGCCGGTCTCCATCTCCTCGAGGTCCGCCAGTTTGAAGGGGATGACGGGCGGCTTGTGGGCGAGCGAAGGCGGATGATGTTTGTTGATCTGGGTTTCCAGTTTGGTTTCGCCGGCGAGATCATCCAGCGAGATTCGCTCGGCATTGATCTCCACCGTCCCACCGGCCAGCACCTGGAATGACTGTGGTTCCTCGATCAACCCGCGCGTGACCCACTTGAACGTATCGGTTTTGACCCAGGGTTTGCCCGGTTCGAGAGCGACGGTTTCCTCGCCGTGAATGAGGGTATAGTATTGGGCCTTGCCCGAGGGGTCGAGGTGACGCCTAACGGCGACCCGCCTGGGTGGCGCACCGGCGGTGGCCACGGTCGCCAGGGCGACGCTCAACCCCAGAAGAGTCAACCCCGGAGACCCGGTCCAATCGAGATACACCCCCACTCCGCCGGCGATCAAGCCAGTCGTCAACAGCACCAACTCTTTCATAAGCACCGATCCCTTTGGGCAGCGGCGGCCACGGGTTACTGTGCACCCTTTGACCGGGGCCACGATTGTTTTTGGGAGCTGTGCGCGGAGTGTAAGGTGGATGAACCGGCAAGTTCAAGCCGAGTTTGCGTCCGAAAAGCCGCACGCGAGGCTTTCAAACCGTGCTCGGCCACGCTAGTTTTGCGGCCCGATGCGTCTGCTTGACCGCTATTTGCTGCGGGAGCTCCTGTTGCCGCTGGGTTATTGCCTGAGCGGTTTCTTCATCTTTTGGGCCTCGGCGGACCTGATCACCAACCTGGATAGTTACCAGGAAGACAAGCTGTCGCTGCTTGACCTGGTCCAGTTTTACTTCTTCCGAGCGCCCGAATTTCTGGTGGTGGTGATCCCGATGGCGCTGCTGCTCGCCCTGTTGTATGCCCTCACCAACCATGCCCGGCACCAGGAATTGACCGCCATGCGCTCGGCAGGTTGGAGTCTTTGGCGCATCTGTCTGCCTTACCTTGCCGTCGGGACCTTGCTCAGCCTCTCGGTTTACCTGATCAGCGAGCTTTGGCTCGAGGAAAGCGCCCTCAACGCCGAGCGCATCCGGGTGCGCAACACCGGCAATGAAGAAGAGGCTGGCGCCCGGGCTTGGGAATCGAACCTGGTTTTTCGCAACGACCGCGATGGCCGGGTCTGGCGGGTGCGGGAATTCAATCTTCACACCGGCGAAATGAAAGAACCCTGGGTGGAATGGACGCTGTCCGACGGCACCCGCTGCCAACTGCTGGCCCAAAGCGGCATACGCACGAATCGGATCTGGCGTTTCCACGACGTTCGCCTGTTCATGGCCGATCCGGCCAGAGGCACGACTCCGCAGCAACGGGTGCTGGATCACCTGGCCATGCCCGAATTCACCGAAACGATCCCCCAGATCCGGAGCCAGGTTAAGATCAATTCTCTCAGCCACATCAAGGCGGCACGTCAGGTCCGGCTGACCGTGGATGAGATCCGACGTTATCAGGAGCTGCACCCCGAGTTGCGGCAACGGGACCGCGCCATGCTCGAAACCCAACTGCACGCGCGCCTGGCCTCGCCCTGGACCTGCCTGGTGGTGGTGTTGATCGCCATTCCCTTTGGCGCGCCGTCGGGTCGGCGCAACGTCTTCGTGGGAGTCTCCTGCAGCATCCTGGTCTGCTTTCTGTACTACTTGTGCCAGCGACTGGCGCTGGCGGCCGGCACCGGAGGTTATCTCGACCCTTTGCTGGCAGGCTGGCTGCCAAACGGTCTGTTTGCCGTCGCCGGAATCATCCTCACCGGACGGGTGCGATGAACCGAAACGACCTTAACGCGCGCTACGAGCGATTGCGTCTCCTGTACCAGGTCAGCAAGGTCATTCACTCGACCCTCGAGCCGAATCAGGTCCTGCGGTTGATCGTCGGCGAAGCCGTGCGCGTCATGCGCGCCACCAGCGGCTCGATCGCCCTGCTGAATCCCACCACCCAACTCCTCGAGATCCAGGCGGCCCGGGGCATTCCTGCCGGGGCTGCCCGGCTTCGCCTCCGGTTGGGAGAAGGCATCACCGGCTGGGTGGCGCGCACCGGCCGCCCGGCCCGCGTGGGGGATGTGCGTTCGGATCGCCGTTACGTTTCGCTCCGGCCGGATGTGCGCTCCGAGCTGGCGGTGCCTCTCGAGGTGGATGGCGAGATCCGGGGGATCCTCAACGTGGACTCGGATCGGGTGGATGCCTTCACCGCCGCCGACCAGGAACTCCTGGGGGAACTTGCGGCGCAAGCGGCCAAGGTCATCCACAACACCTGGCTATACGAGCAACTCAGGTTAAAGGCCCGCCTGTTCGAGTCCCTGATCAGCGTTGGGCACACCATCAATTCCGCCTTGAACCTGAACGAGGCCCTGCAGGTGATCACGCGCGAGGCGAGCCTCTTGATGGAAGCGAGGATGTGCTCGCTGTTGCTGCTGGACGAAACGGGCCAGTCCCTGCGGCTGAGCGCCAGTCATGGCGCCGGGCCCGCCTACGTCAGGAAGCGCGATGTCGGCATCGACGAAAGCCTTGTGGGCGTGGTCGTCCGGCGCAAGCGAGCCCTGCAGGAACTCGACGTCCAGACCTCGAGCCGCTACCTCAACACCGATCTCGCCCGCAAGGAGGGCCTGGTGTCGCTGCTGAGTGTTCCCCTGGTGTTTCGGAGCCAGGCCATCGGAGCCATCAATGTCTACACCGCCGAGCCTCATCTCTTTTCCAACGAGGAAATCCGCATCCTGACGGCGCTCGCCGATCTTTCGGCTGTGGCGATCGAGAAAGCCCGGCTTTACGAGCGGGTCGTCGACGTCGAGGAGCGGATGCGGCGCAACGAGAGACTCTCCGCGCTCGGCCTGCTGGCCGCCGAGGTCGCCCATGAAATCCGCAATCCGCTCACGGTGATGAAGATGCTCTACCACTCGCTGGATCTGCGATTTCCGGAGGGCGATCCGCGTACGCGCGATGCCGAGATCATGGGCGAGAAAATCGAGCATCTGAATCGAATCGTCGAGCAGATCCTCGAATTCGCGCGCGGCGCGGAGCCGACCCTCGCACCCGTCGACGTCAACCAACTGCTCCAGGAGTTGGCCCTGCTCACCCGCCACAAACTGACCCAGCAGAACGTCAGCTTGCGTCATCAGCTCGAGACCGGGTTGCCCGGGATTCTGGCCGACGCCGGCCAGCTGCATCAGGTGTTCCTCAACTTGATCCTGAATGCGGCGGAAGCCATGCCTGGGGGCGGCCTATTGGTCATCCGATCCCGCCTGGAATCCGGGCCGGCCGAATCGCCCGTGCGGGCCACGATCCGCATCGATTTCAAGGACAACGGACAGGGCATGAGCAAAGACTTGCAGAAGCGAGCCTTCAGCAGCGTGCTCGGCTCCACCAAAGCCAAAGGTTCCGGTCTCGGCCTGGCCATCGTCGGTCGCATCGTCGAGGCGCATCACGGTTCCATCCAGATCCGGTCCCGCCCCAACCATGGCACCACCATCACGGTCCGATTGCCAGTGGCCACCTGACCGGCGATCGGCCGCGATAAACGTGGTCCGGGCCGGGCCACCGCTATGAGCTTCGGCGGACCCGACCCGGACGGGGAGGAGAGAGGTGGAACCTGGGATGATCGGATTACAGCTCGTTCCAGGAGGTGACGATGTATGCGTTGATGGGGCCGTTTTTAGCCAGGGCCTCGTCGTAGTGGAAGTTGTAGTGACCATTCATCTTGACCGTCTTGGTGATGCTGGCACCGATGAAATCGATCGTGTCACTGCCGCCGCCGCCCAGCGAGAAATCTGCGCTGGGCGCGTAGATGACACCAGTAAACGCCGCGTTGCCGCTAAGATCCAGGCTGGTGTTTTGGGGCAGACCAAGATACCAAAAATTCAGTGCGTTACCGGTCCGATTGAGGACGCCGTTGCCGGCAATCTTCGCCGAGCTGGCCGAAACATAAAGCTCCAGTCGGCCACCCGGATTGATGATGATGCCGGTATTGCCCGTGAACTGCAGACTGTCGGTCACGTGCAGGACCGCGTTACCGGTCACCATCACATTCTTGTTCTTCAACTGGGAGAGGTTGTAATTCCCGGTGCCTAGCACATAGTCATACCGGACACCGTCAACCCGGCCACCCACGGGTGTCATGCTGGTGGTCGGAGCTACAACATCGTTGAAGTGGACGTTCATATCGTCGGTCGAGTAACCCGGCTGGATGCCGCGGTTACCCGCTTCCACCCATGCCTTGCTTCCGACCACTCCGTTCGGTCCGATGGCGACGCTGCCCCCCGGGCCGGTGGAGACGCGGCCTTTGATGTCCGCATTGCCGACGTTCAGAGAATTGATCAGGCCGGAGTTGGTGGCGACATCGCCATTGCCTTTGGTTTTCGCGGAATTCGAGGCGGGGTACTGGCCATCTGGATCGCTATAAAGGGGGTCGCTCGAGTCAAAACTGTCGGTGGCGATATTGTTTCCATTGAGGTCGATCTGGCCTTTGGCGACCATGCCTTTGGCAAACAAGGCGCCACCTTTGGTTTCGATGCGGACGCGGCGACGGAGATAATTCGGAGCGGTGGTTTCGCCGTTGGCCAGGCTGGCGAGGATCATGCCGACCTGGGCGGCCGGCGAAAGGGGCACGGGAACGAAACCGTGGCTGTAGACCACCGGTGGGGTGGTGGGCGTGATATAAGCCTCATAATAGCTGTCGCCCATGAAGCGTTTCTTGTAGTAGGCGGGTCCGTGTTCGCTGCTGAGGTAGACCCAGCCGTTGGCCGAGAGGTTGGTGATGCCGTTATGGCGCAGCTGAGTGAGCGCCTCCTCCGCTCCTGCTTCGAGGATGGGAATGGTGGAGTTCCAGGCGAGCGATCGCATGACGGAATAGTTTTGGCTCGAGACGAGGACCAGGTAGCTGGCCAGCGCCACGCCGATCAGCAGACAGGTCAGCATGGTGATCAGCAGGGCGTTCCCCGTGTTCGTCCGGCATTGGCGGATTTGTAAGCGCATAGCGGCTATACTCCTTCTTTACAGCTTGGGTTACTTCTTGCGGATGATGACTTTGGCGGATTGCACGCTCTCGGTATTGACCCGGGCTCCGAGAATGGTCCGGGAGCAGACCCACGACAGTTGCACCAGCTTGCAGGTGTCAACGGTGGCTGTGGGGTACTGATCCCAAGTGCCGGGCAGCGGATTGCGCTGGAAAATGGAGAACCGCAGGAAATCGCACTCACGCAGCATGGTGTTGCGCATTGATCCCTGGATGCGGGTCAGGGTCCTGCCCGTCGGACTGTACACGTAAGAAACGGTAAAAGGTGATCCGGAGGCCGGGTCGGTGTGCTGGAAAGTCAGGGTGTTCGTGGAATAGTAGGTCAACGCATCGGCCTGCCGTATCTCGCGCAACATATGATCCAGCGTATTGCGGCTGATATTGTCGAGATCCACATAGTTGGTCAGGGCGGCGAAGCTGCGCGCGCTGAAGAAAGCCAGCGAGAGGACGGCCACCAGAATGATGCCGGCCAGGCCGGCCGCCACGAGGAATTCCACCAGCGTGAAAGCCCGTCGGCGCCGCCTATTGGGGATCATAGATGTAGTTTTGTAGACCATATTCGGACACCAGAGTGCGCATGGAACGCCGACGCAGCACGTCGCCGGACCTCCAGGCGACTTCGGCCACGACCAAGCGCAGATCCGAGGAGTAGCTTTCGCTGAAGGGGACGTTGCTGATGGTCACCTGCCCGGTGTAAGTGAGGCCACCGCCATTTGAGCTCTCCGCTGAGCCGTCGTCGGCGGCGTAGAACGGGGCGGTGAAGTAACGGGGCACGAAGTCCGGAGTATTGATTTGGTCCCAGGAAACCAGGCGAATCGCTTCCATTTTCTCCTGGAGGATCTGAGTGGCGCGGAGGTTTTCCCGGGCCACCTGGATGACGGCGAAACCCTGGCTCATGCCCACGTAAAGCGTCAGCGCCATACCTCCGATCAAGAAGAAACCCACCATCACTTCCAGCAGGGTAAAGCCGTGACGCGCGCTTCGCGCTTTTCGCTCACTTGACAGTCTGATCCTCATCCTGGAGTCCTATTGTTAGCTGCTTCGGACTGAGCGTTAAGCAGCAGGCTTGCCGCACAAGTGCGGGAGGAAGCGGATCCGGGAAGCGGACTAATTCAACATGCTGATTGAGAACAGGATGGCGACGAAAACGGTGTTCCCGGAAAGTGGCGCCGATTATGGCCCTAGGAGATCAGGGCCGAATGGGCGGAGTCGCTGGAATGCTGGACGAAGAAGGCGGCGGCCTGGGAGCGCCGGGTCATGCCCAGCTTCTCCAACACGTTGCTGAGGTAGTTCTTGACGGTCTTGTCGCTCAGGCTTAGGTCCATCGCAATCTCCTTGTTGGTCTTGCCTTGAGCGACCAGGGCAACCACGCGCCGCTCCTGGGGAGAGAGGCTCTCCCAGCGATCGCGGGCGGTCGTGATCGAAGGAGTCCTGGCCCGTTCCAAGACACGGCGAGTGATGGCTGGATCAAGAATGGACTGACCGCGGGCAACGTCGCGGATGGCCCGGACGAGGGTGGCTTCGTCGATTTCCTTGAGCAGATAGCCGTCGGCGCCGGCGTCGATCGATTCAATCACGATCTCTTCATCCGCAAAGGAGGTCAGGAAGAGGACGCGCACCTCGGGCAGGCTCCGGCGGATCTGTCGGCAGGCCTCGAACCCGTTACCGTCGGGCAGGCGCACATCCATCAGCACCAGATCGGGTTTGAGGTCCAAGGTCCGCGCGACTGCCTCGGCGACGGTGCCGGCCTCACCCGCCACCTGGATATCCGGGTAGTGCTGCAAGAGCGTGAGGAGCCCCAGACGAACCACTTTGTGGTCGTCCACCATGAGCAATCGGATTTGGGCGGGGTCAGCCTGCATCGGCCTCCAGGATGGGTATGGATATTTTCACAGTCGCGCCGCGATTCGGATGGGAGTCAACTTCACATTGACCGCCCAATTCCTTGGCCCGGCCTTTCATGTTCCCGAGGCCGAGCCCGGTCCCGGAGACCGCGGTGGGATCAAAACCCGTGCCATCGTCCCGCACTTCGAGTTTGAGCACTCGGCCATGCTGCTGAAGCGAGACTCCGACCCGGGCCGCCTGTCCGTGACGCAGGGCATTGGTCATGGCCTCCCGGGCGATTTGCAGGAGTTGGGCGGCCTGGCTGGTATGCAAGCGGGCGGCGGCTTTGGGATCGATCTCGAACTGAAACTCCGTGAATACCCCGCCGCCGAGGCCGGTGGCGATCGATTTGAGGGCTGCGTCAAATTCGCGGCCCTTGAGCGCTTCCGGCTCGAGCCCGCCGATGAAATTCCGGACATCGCGGATGACGGTGTTCAGTTCGGCGATGCTCTGATCGAGTCGATGTTCGGCCGGTGGGCTGCCCTGGACCA
>JAHDYP010000119.1:0-1819 GCA_023383055.1 Verrucomicrobiota bacterium
TTTGAAGCCCTTCATTTCGACCCTGGGTGGGTCAGTTTGAGTGACCGCTGACACTGCTCGCCATCGTCGCGGTATTCTGGGCGCTGATGTGTGCTCTGGGTGGACCGGATGGCAACATCGGGAGCGGGGAGAGTATTATGGCGGCGGCGATCTCTCTCGGCTGCTTTTTCTTGCTTGGAGCTATAAGTGCCGGCTTTTTCCTGGCGAGAGCCAAGCAGGAGGATGAATCGAGGTCGATGTTTCTGACGTGTCTCCTCTACGCAAGTCCCTTCGCTTTAGTCGGGGCTGTCACGCTGCTGCTGTTGATCTTCCTTCCGCGATGACGACCCACATGCCCAATCATACGCCTTCAGGCAAGGCCGGGACCACGTTTCCGTTGATAATTGAACCGCACCGGCCCGGCCGCCTGAGCCGGGACGTTGATCCCGACCTGCCCCCTGACGTTCTCGTTGCCTCGACTTGAACCCCAGCCCTTCCGGCCTCAACCTAAACGGGGATCGTGCTGCTTCTGATTCCGAACCTCTTACGGGGGTGAAAGCGCCAACGAGTTTGGCAAAAGTTTGGAAACCGGCCCCATGCGGACACAGCCGGACACAATAGGACCAAACGAGCAATCGGGACGCCAAAGTTTGGCGATTATTTGGTTATCGTGCAGAGAGTTGCCGGAAATCACCGGGAATTGCGGAGCGTTGCAACTCCCACGCCGAGAAGAGTTAAGCCCCTGAGAGCCAGGCTTTCAGGGGCTTGAAATTGGTTGCGGGGCTTGGATTTGAACCAAGGACCTTCAGGTTATGAGCCTGACGAGCTACCGGGCTGCTCCACCCCGCGATCCGTTGCGAGGTGGAATATGCGGTTCCCAGCGCGGATCGCAAGTTCTTTCTTTCGGGCTAGAACCGCCAGCGAAGGCCGGTCGCCAGGGTCAGAGTTTCGTCGAGGTCACTCGAATCGAGTTCGTGATCGTCGCGCATGAGTTTCAGGCTTTGCGAGAAACCCAACCCGGCCTCGAGATAACCGTAAAGCCTGCCCGGCAAGCGCTTGGTGAGAAGACGTTCCACTCCCAAGGTTGCGCGCCAGCTCCGGTATTCCAGGCTGAGATCCTCGTCGGCGTCGGTCTGGCGGTAATTCCAGCCCGATCCCCCCGGACGGACCAGGGCTTCGAACACCCAATTCGTGTCGGGGGCGTAAGCGACGCGGAAGCGGGGAAAGGTGGCGCTCAAGTTCCAATGCCGGTTGGGGCGCCAGATGACCCCCAGCACCGGTAGGAGACGATCTTCGCCGAGATCGCGTGAGTAGTAGCCACCAAACGACACGGTCCATTCGGACGCGAACTCATAGGCGCCGACGACCAGCGTCGTGAGCGCGAAGTCATCGGCGTCGAGATGGCCGAAGTCAGTGAAGAGACCCGGCTCGAGGCCGGCCCAGAGTTTCCATCGCTCATGGAACGAGTGCCAGAAGTTGACGGGGATTTGGAGTCGATGCAGGTCGAGGTCGCCCGTGGCGAACGGATTGTGGGCGGAGAAATCGAGCCGGTTGTAGCGGTAACGCACTCCCGCGGTGAGTCGCGAGCGGTCGGTCATCCAGACGGGATACTGCGCCTGGGCCGACGCTTCGTGCAGGGTCATGGCCGCACCCGGCGCATCCTCCAAATCACTTTGGGATCCCCAGAGGTAACCCAGGGTCCCCGCGCTGTAGCTCGGGATGAACGATTCCTCCGTGCGGCGTTCGCTCCCGCGTGGTTGCCCCGGCGCCACACCCCACACCCCAACCCCCGCAGAAACAAGGAGGGTTTTGTAAAAAAAAAGAAAAAAAATGAATGTAA
>JAHDYP010000119.1:1829-22620 GCA_023383055.1 Verrucomicrobiota bacterium
GTTCGCCGGCGCTTTGAGCCGCCGGCGAACCAGCCGCCAGCAAGGCGGCCATTACCCATGGGTGGATTGCGAAACGAGTCATCATGTTATCTGGACAATTCGGGCTTGCTTCAGCCCGGCCGGCTGGAAATGGTTAGGCCATGGAATCACCCGACCAACTCCGGGAACTCTTCCGGATGCAGCAGGCGCTCAACGAACGCATCGGTGTCCGGACCGAGGGCATGAGTGACGAGGACAAGACCAAGTGGATCCTCAACTATTGTCGCGCCATGTCCCAGGAAATCGCCGAACTGACCGACAGTGTCCCCTGGAAATGGTGGGCTCGCTACCAGAAGTTCGACGCCCAAAACGCCCGCGTCGAGGTCGTCGATCTTTTCCATTTCCTGATCAGCCTGGCCCAGGTGCTCGGCATGAGCGCCGACGATGTTTTCCAGGCGTATCTCGCCAAGAACGCGGTCAACGTCCAGCGTCAGGATTCCGGCTACACGCGCAAAGACGAGCATGACTCGCGGCACATCTGAACCGCGCTTGAACCTGATGTCGGCTCGTGTTTTCACCCGCTCTCCTCAGACCTGCTTGACCGTCCCCCAGTAGACATCCAGACGTTTGCTCAAGAACAGTTTCACCGCCTTGACGAGGATCTTCGCCTCCAACCGCTGTCCCGCCGACACGATTTCCTTCAAACTCATCTCCGGCCCCACCGTGAATCCCCCTTGCGCGATGATGGGTCCTTCGTCCAGGTGCATGCTCACGAAGTGGGCGGTGACCCCGATGATTTTCACTCCGTGTTCGTACGCCTGGCGGTAGGCCTGGGGTCCGGGAAAACTCGGCAGCAAGGAAGGATGGATGTTGATGATCTTGTTCTTGTAGCGCCAGACGAAGTTCGGCGACAGGATCTTCATGAACCGCGCCAGGACCACGAAGTCGATCTCGTGCTCCTCGAGCAGCCGCAGCGTCTCTCGCTCGGCCACCGCCCGGTCCTCCCAGGGAATGGAGAAGTACGGCAATCGGTAGCGTTTGGCGAGCTCCTTCAACTCGCCCCGGTTGGAAATCATCAAGCGGGGTTCCGCCTTCACGCGCCGGGCCGCGACCTCCTTCAGGATGGCTTCCGGACAACCGCCCTCGCGGGTCACCATCAGGGCCATCCGCTGCCGCCGACGCAATTCCGTGAGCCGCAGTTTGATTTCCATCTGCAGTTCTTCGGCCAGCCGTGCCAGGCCCTGCCGAACCCGGAGCTCGTTCAGATCCCGCTGTCGCCAGGATGCCTGAATGGTCATGCTGAACTGTCCCCGGGTAACCTGCTCTTCGAGGGCTTCGATGTTCGCCTTCAGCTCGAAGAGGAAACTCGTGATCCGCGCCACCACCCCCGTGCGGTCCCGTCCAATTACCGTGATCGTCGCGAAAGCCTTCATGCGCGGCGTGAGTCAACCCAAACCCAGCCAAACTCGAAAGGAAAAAGCGCGCTTGCACCGAAACTCACCCGGCCTGACTTCGAGTCATTCCCGCAGCCGTCTGGTAATCGCCTCCACCTCATACACGCACCCGCCCCAGGTGCCGCCACCGACACGCTGCAGCGCCGCCCATAACCGGGTGTCGTCCGGTAAATCCGGATCCGGGCCCAACTCCGGATGTGGCGGGCGCGCCGCCAGGATCGCGGCGCCTTCCAGCTCGTTGAATCGGCGACCGTCCGCACCCACCAGATCGACCGCGCCCTCGAGCCGGTTGCGGTCGATGACGATTCGGATGTGGTCCCCGTCGCGGACTTTGCCGATCGGCCCGCCCGCCAGCGCCTCGGGGCCCACATGCCCGAGGCAGGCGCCGGTCGATAACCCGCTGAAACGCGCGTCCGTGACCAGCGCCACCTGTTTGCCGAAGGGGAGGTAGCGGAGCGCGGCAGTAAGCTGATAAGTTTCTTCCATGCCCGACCCCATGGGCCCGCGTCCCATCAGCACCATGACGTCGCCCGCCCGGATCCGGCCCTCTTTGATTGCGGCGATCGCGGTCTTTTCCCGGGTGAACACCCGGGCGGGTCCTTCGTGCCGATAAACCCCGTCGGCATCCACCACCGTGGGATCGATGGCGGTGCTTTTGACCACCGAACCCTCGGGCGCGAGGTTTCCGCGCGGGAAGGTCACCGTGCTGGTGAGACCCAAGCGACGCGCCTGTGCCGGCTCGAAGATCACCTCGCCGGGATCGACGGCGTCCAGCTCTCGCAGTAATTCGCGGAAACGGCGTCGCCGTTCACAGGCCTGCCACGCCTCGAGCACCTCCTCCAGGCTCCGACCGGTCACGGTCAGCACCGAGGTGTCGAGCAACCCGAGTCCGCGCAAGTGCAACATCACTTCCGGCACCCCGCCGGCCAGGAACACCCGCACCGTCGGATGAAACGCCGGTCCATTCGGCAGCACATCCACCAATCTGGGCACGCGCCGATTCACCTCGATCCAATCCGACACCGTCGGACGCGGCAAACCCGCCGCATGCGCAATCGCGGGGATATGCAGCAACAGGTTGGTTGACCCTCCAAAGGCCGCATGCACCACCATCGCGTTGCGGATGCTCGCGGGCGTCAGGATATCCCGTCCCCGCAGCCCGCGCCGGTGCAGGCCCGCCAACGCCCGGGCCGATCGCCTCGCCAGCTCCGTCCAGACGGGCTGCCCCGACGGCGCCAGCGCCGCATGCGGGAGCGCCATCCCCAGCGCTTCCGCCACCACCTGCGACGTCGCTGCCGTCCCCAGAAACTGGCATCCGCCCCCGGGACTGCCGCACGCCCGACACCCCAGGTCCATCGCCTCTTCCAGGCTCACCATTCCGTGGGCATACCGCACACCGAGGCTTTGCACCTTGCCGGCGTCCTCTCCCGCTTCCGGCGGCAAGGTCACTCCCCCAGGCACGAGCACGGAGGGCAGGTGCCCCACGCCGGCCAAGGCCATCATCATGGCCGGCAGACCCTTGTCGCACGTGGCTACCCCCATCACCCCGGCCCGCGTCGGCAACGACCGGATCAGGCGGCGAAACACCATCGCCGCGTCGTTCCGGTACGCCAGGCTATCGAACATCCCCACCGTCCCTTGCGTCCGGCCATCGCACGGATCCGAACAAAAGGCCGCGAAGGGGATGCCGCCCAGCCGGCGCAACTCCCGCGCCGCCACCTCCACCAACCCTCCAATCTCCCAATGCCCGGTGTGATATCCCAAGGCAATGGGACGACCGTCCGGTTCCCGCAGCCCGCCCTGGGTGCTGAGCAACAGAAACTCCGAACGCCCCAGTTCGTCGGGCGCCCAGCCCATGCCGGCGTCCTGGGTCAGCCCAAACAGATCCCCGCTCGGCCGGCGCAACAGCCACTCTTCGGTGATGGGCAATCGCCCGGCCGGTCCCGGCGCCTTGGTCTTGACCTGGAAAATGTCCGGCGCCAGCGGCTCCAACATTGCATCGACAGAATTCATCGTCCCCGGTTCCTACCACGCGCGGCGTTTCGGCCCTCGGGCTGGTCCGCCAAAGCGCGCTCGAGCAATCGCCGTTCGACCTCGCCGTACGGCAGTTTGAGGGCCTGTTCCCGCGCGGCCGGGCTCATCTTGCGCCAGGATTTGCGCAGGGCGTTGACCGTTTTTTCCTCGTCGGTTTTCCGGGCAAGCTCGGCGAACTGCCATTCGAGAAACGACAGGCAGAGGGCGTCCTCGAGTATCTGCATTTCGGGATCGGTGGCCAGGTTGCGTTTTAGATTCAAGTCACGCACCCGTGCGATCGTCGGCTCCGAATAACCGACCTCGCGGAGCACCGCCGCGCTTTGATCGGCATGGAACTCCTTGAGGGTCGCCCGCCATTCGAGGTAACCGGCCCGGGTCATCGGATACCGGTCCCGGGGAATCATCCACCGGCGCAGATGCTGGCAGCGCGCCGCCAACCGCAGCGCCTCGGAGGCCTGCGGCGCGAGTTTCAGGACCCAGTCCGTCAAGCGCCGTGCCTGGACCAACTCGCGGGGTTGCGGCCGGCCATCGGCATTTTCGGGGTTGGGATCCTCCGCATTGAGCAGGTCAAACCGGCGGCAGGCCTCCGCAAACCGTTCGGGGTCGGACACCGGCCCAGGCGCCATCGCCTCGCCGGGGTTCACTTCGCGTCGGGAGTTGCGGGCGGTGGCGGCATGACGGGGCGCGCCACCGGTCCCAATTGCGCGCGCAGCATATCCGCACGGAGCAGATCCCGCTCGTCGGCGGAGAGTTTCTCCGTGTGCTGGCGCTGCAGGTGAGCCGGTTGAGTAGCCGTGAACAACTCGTCCAGGAGCGGCCGCTGGCTGCCGGGAAAACAATCCAGGTCGATGCCCAATCGCATCAGCGAGAGCAGGTTCATGGCTTCTTTGGAGGAGATACTGTGGGCATTGGCGAGGATGCCGTAGGCGCGCCCCACATGGTTGAAGACCATCTTCGGTTTTTTCTCCAGGAGCGTGGCCCGCGCGTTCTCCTCATGCTCGATCAACTGCGCCACCACCTTGTTCAGGCGTTCGACGATCTCGGCTTCGCCCTCGCCCAGGGTCATCTGGTTGGAGACCTGGAAGACATTGCCGAGGGCCTCCGTCCCCTCGCCGTATAAGCCGCGCACGGCCAGGCCGAGTTTGTTGACCGCGGTGATGACCTGGTTCATCTGTTCGGCGAGGACCAGGGCCGGCAAATGGAGCATGGCGCTCACCCGGATGCCGGTGCCCAGATTGGTCGGGCAGGCGGTCAAATAACCCAGCTCGCGCGAAAAGGCATATTCCAGCCGTTCTTCCAACTGGGTGTCGACCTCGTCCACGGCCTGCCACGCGGCCTTGAGCTGCAAACCGCGGCGCAACGACTGCATGCGCAGGTGATCTTCTTCGTTGATCATGACGCAGAGGGAATGGTCGCGGCTCAACACCAAACCGCTGCCCACGCTCCGGGCGGCATGCTCCCGGCTGATGAGATGCCGTTCCACCAGGATCTGACGTTCCAGGGCGGTCAGGGCATCCATGGAACCCGAATAGGCCCCGGTCATCTGGGGCAACCCCTCCACCTGGGGCCGGATCAACTCCAGGGCTTTCACCCGCTCGGGCTTTTTGGCCCAACCTGGAAAGGCCAACCCCTTCACATTGCGCGCCAAACGCACGCGACTCGACAACACGATGCGATCGTGCGGGCCTTCGCGACTGGCGCCCGGAGAGGCACCGAGGAATTCGGTCAGGTTCATACCGTGGCTGCCTTGTCGGGCCGGCTGGCCTGCTCGCGGATGCGCTTGAGTTCATCGCGCACGGTGGCCGCCATCTCGAAGTCTTCCGCGGCGATGGCCTTCTCGAGCCGCTTCTGCAACTGGGCGATGCGTTCCTCGAGATCGTGCGGGCCCTGCAGGCGGCGTGGGGCCTTGCCCACGTGGCGGGTGCCCTTGTGCATGGACTTGAGGACCCCTTCCAGGCCTTCGGCGAAGGCCTGGTAACAATCCGGGCAACCCAGGCGCCCGGATTTTTTGAAATCGGCATGCGTGAACCCGCAGGTGGGACAGCGCACGCCCGTTTGCGGGGCGGCCTGGTCCATCTGCTGCGCCGCGCCCAACCCCAACAGCAAATCGGCCAGGGCGAACCCCTTCGGATCGTCAATCCCTTTGGCTTTCGAACAGGCCTCGCACAGATCCACCTTCTTGGTCTTGCCCTCGATGATCTGGGTCAGGTGAACCTTGGCCACGTTCTGTTTGCAGATGTCGCACAACATAGGCTTGCCCGGTCACGGATGGATCGGTTCACCCGTGGTGCGCGTGAGCGCACGATATTTCTGCTCGAGCTTGATGGTCAGCGGACCCGGCTTCCCATTGCCGATCACACGCCCGTCAATCTTGACCACCGGAATGATCTCCGCCCCGGTTCCCGTCAGAAAACATTCTTCGGCATTGAATAACTCATAGCGCGTAAGGTTCGGTTCCGCAACCGGCCAGCCTTCGTCCCGGGCCAGGTCCATCACCACGGCGCGGGTGATGCCATGCAACGCCCCCGCGGAAAGTGGCGGCGTAAGCAACTGACCGTCACGCACGATGAATAGATTGTCGCCGGTGCATTCCGCCACATACCCCTCGGCGTTCAGCATGATGGCTTCCTCGACCCCGGCGTTGTTGGCTTCGATTTTGGCCAGGATGTTGTTCAGGTAGTTCAGCGACTTGATCGCCGGGTTCACCGCGTTGTGCAAATTCCGCGTCGTCGGCACGGTCACAATCTCCATCCCCTTCTGATAGAGCTCCGGCGGGTAAAGCTGGATCTTGCCCGCAATGACGATCACCGACGGTTTCCCGCAGCGATTCGGGTTCAGCCCCAGCGTCCCGCGCCCCCGCGTGACCACCAACCGCACATAGCCATCCCGAATCCGATTCGCCCGGCAGGTCGCCAGCACCGCTTCCGCCACCTGCGCGCGTGTCAGCGGAATCCGCAGTAGAATCGCATGGGCCGACCAAAACAACCGGTCGACGTGTTCCTTGAGTTTGAAAACCCGGCCGTTATACGCGCGGATCCCCTCGAACACCCCGTCGCCATAGAGAAACCCATGGTCGAACACCGACACCTTCGCGTCGCGTTCGCCATAATACTTGCCGTCGATGTAGATTTTCATGACCGAAACGACTGCAAACTAAGATCAAGCCCCCACGGAAGGCAACTCATTTGCATCAACCGAGCCGGCCATCGGCCAACTCCACCACCCGCGGCGCTCTCGCCGCCACTTGAGCGTCGTGCGTGGCAATGATCAACGTGGTCCGATGTTCCTCCCGCAACGCGCACAGCAAATCGATGATCTCCCCGCCCGTCCGCGAGTCCAGGTTGCCGGTCGGCTCGTCCGCCAACACCAGCTCCGGTCCGTTGATCAACGCCCGCGCAATCGCCACCCGCTGCTGCTCTCCTCCCGAGAGCTCATAGGGCCGATGATCCAGTCGCCCGCCCAGACCCACCCGCTCCAACAAGTCCCGACCCGACGCCGACGCCCGCGCCGCCGGCACCCGGGCCATCCGCGCCGGCAAACAGACATTCTCCAGCGCGCTTAACTCCGGCAACAGATGATACGCCTGAAAAACAAAACCCACCTTGCGATTCCGAAAACGGCTCAAGGCCGACGCCGAGAATCCGGACAGCCGCCGGCCATGAATCTCAATGTCACCCTGCGTCGGCCGGTCCAGACCACCGACCAGGTGCAACAGCGTGCTCTTCCCGGCCCCGGAGGCGCCCCGGACCGCCAGAAACACCCCGCTCTCGACCGTCAGATCCAAGCCCCGCAACACCTCCACTTTCCGCCGGCCGAGCGCGTAGGTCTTCGAAACCCCGCAGGCCCGCACCAAGGGCGGCGCGTCCCCTTCAACGCTTTCGGCGACGGAAGTCCGCCCCGGGTCCGGGTTATTCATAGCGCAACGCCTCCACCGGCCGGAGCCGGCCCGCGATCCAGGCCGGCACCACCCCGGCCAGGAGACAAATGATCAACGATCCACCGCAAATCACCGCGACATCTCCCGGCACGATCAGGGCCGGCAACTCGGAGAAACCGTAGATCGACGCGGGGAACAGCTCGAATCCCGTTGCCCGCCGCATGAAATGCAGGAACTCGTTCCGATACGTGATCGCCGCCAGACCCAGCGCGAACCCGCCCGCCACGCCCACCACGCCCAGCGCCAGGCTCCGGCTCAGAAACAGCCACATGATCTGCATGCTGGTCGCCCCCACGGCCTTCAACAGGCCAATCTCGCGGGTCTTTTGCACCACAAACACGATCAGCGTGCTCATGATCCCGAACGCGGCGACGATGATGATGAAGAACACCACGTAAAACATCACATGCTTCTCCACCACCAGCGCCTCGAGGATCGGTGAATTCTCCATCATCCAGGTGGTGATCTGCAACCGCGGCCCCAACACCCCGGCCAGCTCCGGACGCACCGCGGAGACCGTATCCGGATCGTGCAACATCACGATCAACCCATGCACCGAATCTTCCAGCCGGTACATGTCCTGGGCGTTCATCAGTGAGCAGACCAAAAACGAATCGTTGAACTCGTAATAACCCACGTCAAAAATGCCCCGCACCACGTAGTCCGCCGGCAGCGGCGCTTCTTCACGTCCCTCGCGCAAACCCTCCTCGCGCTCCTCGTAGTCCGCCGGGGAATAGACCGCCAGGGCATCCCCCACCCTCACGCCCAGTCGCTCGGCCAGCACGCTGCCCAGCAGCACCCCCCGACCCCGCACGTCGAATTCCCCATCGACCAGGCTCGTCGCCAGGTTGCTCACCCGGTCCTCCAAACCGGCATCGATCCCGCGCACATAGGGCGCCCATAACCGCGGATTGCCATACGCCGGCTGCGTTTTGATCAACACCGGCCCCAACACGTATGGCGCCACGCCTTTGACACTCGGATGCTCGCGGATCCGCTCCATGACCTCCCGGTAGTCCGCCATCGGCCCGTCCGCAACCACCCGCATGTGCGCGTTGAAACCGAGCAAGCGATCCCGCAACTGACGGTCGAAGCCGCTCATCACGCTGATCACAATGATCAACACCCCCACCCCCAAAATGATCCCCACCAGCGAAATCACCGTGATCGCCAATACAAACAATCGCCGCGGAAACAAATAGCGCAGCGACAACAGCAGCTCAAACGGCAGCCTCGACATCCCGCGCAGGCTAGTCCGAGCCCTCCCGAGTGTCAACGAACCCGCGGACCGCTGCCGGACTGCCCTATTGACGACCCGCCCGCAATGCGCACAGCATCCCGGGCCATGCACACGCACCGCACGTTCCGCCTGCCGCCGGTATCAAGCCGTACCGGCCATCGGGCCCCGGCCTTCACGCTCATCGAACTGCTGGTCGTCATCGCCATCATCGCCATCCTCGCGGGCATGCTGCTGCCGGCGCTCTCCAAGGCCAAGGCCAAGGCGCAGGGCATCGCCTGCCTGAGCAACATCAAGCAACTCTCCCTCGCCTGGACGCTCTATGCCGACGACAACCAGGATTACCTGGTCAATAATCATGGCATCGATGAAACCCGCGCCCGGCGCCAGAACTGGGCCAACCACGTCCAGGACTGGACCGACAGCGAGGAAAACACCAACGTGATTTACCTGGCCGAAGCCAAACTCTCGGGACATCTCGGCCGCGGGATCGAAGTCTACAAATGTCCCGCCGACCGGTCCGTGGCCGCCAGCGGTCCCCGCATCAGAAGCGTCGCCATGAATTCGCTCGTCGGCAACCCGGGTGTGCTCACCAACCAGTTCAACCCGGATTATCTGCAGTTCTTCAAAACCGCCGAGGTCCGGAATCCGTCCGCCACCTTCGTCTTCCTCGATGAACATCCCGATACGATCAACGACGGGTTCTTCATGAACCGCCTCAACGACTACCAGTGGGGCAATCTGCCGGGCTCCTACCACAACGGCGCCGCCAACCTCTCCTTCACCGATGGCCATGCCGAAACCCGTCGCTGGCAAGTCCCCGACACCGTGCGCCCCCCGCGCCAGGGCGCCGTCGGCGGCACCATCCCCGCCGAGCCACGCGCCGATTTCGAGTGGCTCAAGGAACGATCAAGCGTCAGGAAGTAGAACCCGGACCCGCTCGACAACCGCCGGGCTATGGACCGCGGCGGCACCCGGAAGGCTTGCGAGGGTTCATTCCGGTCGCCAGACTTCGCGAATGCACTCGCCCTTCCGATGGAGTCCACGACCACGGGCCGCCTGGACCTGCGCCATGATTGCGCTGGCATCCCTTACCAGCGCGGCAACCGGCGCCGCACCCACGGAATCGTCCTCGCCCCCCACGCCCAAGGTCGTCTGGACCTACGACGCCCGGCCACTCAGGCAGCTCAACCTGGGCGACCCCGCCAACGCCGACAAAGTCTGGGACACACTGCATTTCGTGGCCGCCCTGCAAGGCCTGGTCAATCGCGAGTCGCCAACACTCTACCTCTTCTATTGCGAGGCGTTCGGGGTCGACACCGACCAGTTCTGGTTCGACTGGGCGCGGACGGAGGACGGGTGGTTGCGTGAGGCTGGCGTGCGGGCCCTGCCTTCGCTCAACGATTTGGTCCGGCAATTCCGCGGACAATTCGACGGCCTGGTGGTCTACGATCCCAAAGTGCCGGCCACCTCGAATGCCGCGTCGACCGCGGCCGGCTGCGACCATCTCCTGCCGGTTCGCTACGATCCCGCGCCCGATTCGATCTACCGACTCCTGACCGAACAACTCGACCTGCCGGTCCGCCTCTGGCTGGTGAATCCCGACGGCTCGTCCCGCTTCACCGGCGCGGGAAACCTCCCTGGATTGGAAATCCCGTCGAGCGGCAGTCCCAAGGTCGACGTCTATCGCTGGGCGCTTGAGCGCTATCTGAAATCGGGTCGCTGCGCTCCCGGCGTGGCGGCCTATTACCTCGACGCTTACTGGCTCCAGCGACCCCGCAATGCCGGCAGCGACATGCACACCCTCTCGAATCACGACTTCTTCATCGCCCGCCGCGGCTTCTTCTTTGACCTCTCTTCGTGGGCCGATGAACCACCCGTCGACGATCCCCGGCAGCCGGTCGGATTGGATCACCAGATCCTCCTCCAGATCCTGCGCGCGCTCTACGACCACGCCGGCGGAGGCATGACTCAACTTGGCGGTTTCACTCCCTGGCCCCATAAATACACGTCCCACGCCGGCGCCGGCAAACATGAGCCGGTGCCCACCGAATGGGAATTCTCCCGCATTGTCTCCCAGTTCAACGCGTATGTCGAAGCCGACGCCGCCGGGCTCGGAGCCATCGCCAACGCCTCGTTCTTCCAGCATTATCCCCTCAAACCACACTACCCGCAGCCGAACGCCCGCCCCACAGCCGCCGACTGGCGCGCTCGGGATTACCTCACCGACGCGGGCAAAGTGGCTCCGCGGTTCTATGTCGGGCATTACGTCGGCGATTACGATGCGCCGTCGTGGCTCTATAAAGCCGTGCCTCCATTCTTCAGGGATCCGAAACTCGGTCACGTGCCGCTGGGTTGGGCCTTCAACCCGAACCTGGCCGAACGCGCCCCGCAAGCCCTGGTCTACGCGCGGCGCCACGCCACGACGAACGACTTCTTCATCGCCGGCAATTCCGGCGCCGGCTACGTCAATGTCCGCGCCCTGACGGTCCGCCCGGACTCCGGCCTTCCCTCCGGGCTCGACGCCTGGAGTCGGCATTGCCTGCCCCACTACCAACGTTGGGATCTGACCATCACCGGCTTTGTGCTGGACGGATCGGCCGGCGCCGCCACCGAAACCGAGTTCGCGCTCTATCGCGACTTCAGCCCTCACGGCCTGGGCACACACTTCGAACGTCAACCCGCGCTCCGCGCCAGCATCCCCACCTGCCCGGAAGTCGATTTGCCCGATCGAGTCGATGCCGCCGTGGGCGCGATTGCCGACCGCGCCCGCCCGCGCGGAGACCGGCCCGGTTTCCTCTGGGCCCGGAGCATTCTCAAATCGCCCTCCTGGTATGCGGAGCTATCGGCGAAACTGCGCGAACACCACGGCGAATTGCGGATCGAGGTTGTGGATCCCTACACGTTCTTCGGGTTGATTGCCGAGGAACTGAAACCTCAGCCCGGACAGTAACACAGGCCGGCGCCGCCGGAACCGAGGTGCTGGCCCTCCCCGCAGGCCGCGTGGTTGTGGAAAGCCTCGCCGCCCGCGGTCACCGCCGTGCTCGCTGTTGAACGCAACGCCCGTCGACGAACTCGCTAACCTGCTACCGTTCAAATTGTTGCTCAGGCTCGGCCCCGATCGGCAAGTGAGTTGCTAATGGGCGCGACAACATGTCAATCAAACCGCGGAAGAAGCCAGCGCCGCGCCGCCGCAGCCGAAGTCCCGCTTGCGGCGGTTGCGGTCGTTTGTTCGCGAAGCGTCTGCGAATCCGTGGGTTTCCAGGGGAAAAGGGAACTCGCTGGGGTATGTCGGGCATTCCCGTCGCGCCGCCAACGAATTCGTTGAGGCGGGTTGCGGCCCTGGCTTTATCGCATCGATCTGAGCAGAAATGAACAGCGTGGCCGATTCCCATCGCGACGGGTCGGGCTTCACCGCCGATCCGGCGGCGGGTTTTTTTGACGAGATGTTTGGCCGGGGCGACCAGGTGCTGCCGCATTACCGGAAGCTGGCGGAGGCCTTCGCGGAATTGGGCGCCGCGGAGTTGGAGGCCAAGCGGCGGCGGCTGGACCTGGCGTTCCTGCGCCAAGGGGTAACCTTCAACGTGTATGGGGACACGCGCGGGGCGGAGCGCATTTTTCCGTTTGACCTCGTGCCGCGGATCATTCCGGCGCGGGAATGGGAGCGCCTGGAGAATGGCCTGACGCAGCGGATCACCGCGCTGAACCTGTTCCTTCACGATGTCTATCACCAGCAGCAGATCGTCAAAGACGGCGTCATCCCGGCCTCCTGCATCTTGTCGGGAAAGCACTTTCGGCGCGAGTTCGCGAACGTGGCGGTGCCCAAGGACATTTACATCCATATCTGCGGCACGGACCTGATTCGCGACGATCGCGGGGAGTATCTGGTGCTGGAGGACAATGCGCGCTGTCCGAGCGGGGTCAGCTACGTGCTGGAGAATCGCCGGGCGATGAAACGCTCGTTTGCGGGCATGTTCGAAAGCGTCGGGGCGCGCTCGGTGGACCACTACGCGCAGGAGTTGCTCAAGACCCTGCAATACATCGCGCCGCCCGGGGTGGCCGATCCCACGGTGGTCCTGCTCACGCCCGGCGTGTACAACAGCGCCTATTTCGAGCACGCCTACCTGGCGCGCCAGATGGGCATCGAAATCGTCGAGGGCCACGATCTGTTCGTGCGGGAGGAACACGTTTTCATGCGCACCACCAAGGGCCCCCAGCCCGTTCACGTCATCTACCGGCGCATTGACGACGATTTTCTCGATCCGACGGTGTTCCGGCCGGACTCGTTGCTGGGGGTGCCGGGGCTGATCCGCGCGTATCGTGCCGGCAACGTCTCGCTGGCCAACGCCGTCGGCACCGGCATCGCCGATGACAAGGTCATGTATTACTTCGTGCCCCGCATGATCGAGTATTACCTGGACCAGAAACCGATCCTCCCCAACGTGCCGACCTACCTCGCCAGCGAAGAAGCGGACTTGCCCTACATCCTCGAACACCTGCCCGAACTGGTGGTGAAGGCCGCCAACGAATCCGGCGGCTACGGCATGTTGATGGGCCCCAAGGCGTCGAAGGCGGAAATCGCCGAGTTCCGGCGGCGCATCGAAGCGGATCCGCGCAATTACATCGCCCAACCGGTGATCCCGCTCTCCCGGCATCCGACGCATCTCGATGGACGCTTCGTGGGCCGGCACGTGGATTTGCGGCCTTTCATTCTGTGCCGGGAAAAGACGGTCATCGTCCCGGGCGGCCTGACACGCGTCGCCTTGCGCGCGGGATCGCTGGTGGTGAATTCCTCCCAGGGCGGCGGCAGCAAAGACACCTGGGTGCTGTATGGCAATGAGTGACCAGACCCCACCAAGACCCGCGGGCGCAAAACGTCCCGTGATTTCCCATCCATGTTAAGCCGGGTCGCCCACTCCCTCTATTGGATGGCGCGCTACATCGAACGCGCCGAAAACGTCGCGCGCATCCTCGACGTCAACCTGCAGTTGTTCCTCGAATTCGCCAACCGGGACGACGACGACCGGCATGACCGTTGGCTGCCCATTGTGCGGGCGACCGGGGACCTGGAGGTGTTCCGCGCCCACCATCCGCGCGCCACCGCCGCCAGCGTGGCCGAGTTCATGGTGTTCCAGCAGGAGAACCCCAACTCGATTGTCGCCTCGGTCTGTCAGGCGCGCGAAAACGCCCGCATGGTCCGCGACCAGATCACGATGGAAACCTGGGAGGAATTGAACCATCTCTACCTTTTCGTGCTCTCGCCGCAGGCCCGGCAGATCTGGCTCGACAGCCCGCCCGACTACTTCAATCAGATCAAGACCAGCTCGCTGCTGCTCGGCGGCCTGAGCGCCGCGACGCACCTCCGCAACGAAGGCTGGTGGTTCAACCTGGCGGGCCGCTTCATCGAGCGCGCCGACAAGACCTCCCGCATCCTCGATGTGCATGGCCAGGCGCTGCCCGCGACCGGATTGCCCGCGCGCCTGAGCCAGGCCGACGCCCTGGCCTGGGTGTCCGTCCTCCGCTCGTGCAGCGCCTGGGACGCCTTCAAATCGCTGTATGGCGCGGACGTGCACCCGCGGCACGTCGCCGAGATGCTCATGCTGAACGAAAACTTCCCGCGTTCCATCCGGTTTTGCGTCGAACGCCTGGACGAAGCCCTCCGCCAGATCTCCGGCGTCTCCGACCGCCCTTTCTCGAACGAGGCCGAAAAACTCTGCGGCCGGCTGGCGGCGGAGTTGCGGTTCACTTCGATCGAGGAGGTTTTCAACGCCGGTTTGCACGGCCAACTGGACCAAATCCAACTGCACCTCAACCAAATCGGCGAAGCCTTGTTCCAAACCTACATCTTCCATGCATTCGAAACCGGCCCGGAAACGCGGCGAGTGCAACAGGAGGAACAGCAACAACAACAACTCCCTTGACGGCTCGCGCCCCGGTTCCATGCCGCGCCACTCCTTTCCTCAGCGTCCATGAGACTTGAAATCCGACATCGCACGCACTACGCCTACGCCGCGCCGGTGCGCGAGAGTTTCAACGAACTCCACCTGCAGCCCGCCTCCAACGGCAGACAACAGATCGAGTCCTTTTTCCTGAAGATTTTGCCTTCCGCGCGGCTGCGCCACTACCACGATTTCTACGCCAATTGCGTGCATCATTTCGAACTGGCCGATCCGCACTCCGCGTTGACCATCGAAAGCCAGTTGCGCGTCACCACCCGCCCCGCGACGGACGCCTTGCCGTGGGACGCCCGCCCCGCCGCGTTGGACCGTCTCCGGGAGACCTGGCGCGTCTCGCAATGCCATGACTTCATCCAGGCCAGCCGTTACGTCGACACCGCACCCGAAACGTGGCGGCTCGCCGTGGACGCGGTGGAGGACGAAACCGACCTCTGGCAGCGCGCGTTGCGCCTGATGGCTTTCGTGCATCGGCACCTGGTCTACGAAAGCCGCTCCACCCAGGTGCACACCCACACCCGCGAAGTGCTCGCGCAGCGCCGCGGCGTCTGCCAGGACTTCGCCCACGTCATGCTCAGCCTCTGTCGTTGCCTCCGCATCCCCGCTCGCTACGTGAGCGGCTACCTCGCCACGGAAGCCGCCAGCGCCACCCACGCCTGGCTGGAAGTCTACATACCCGACGCGGGCTGGCAGGCGTTGGACCCCACCCATAACCGGCCTGCCGACGAAACCTACGTCACCCTCGCCGTGGGCCGCGATTATGCCGACGTGGCCCCCGTCCGCGGCACCTACAAAGGCACGACCGAGCGCCTGATGACCGTCGAGGTGCAAGTGGAACTCCGGGACTGAACCTGGCTCCTGAGCACATTGACCAGCGGCGCGTGGGCGACGCGGTCCGGATGGCTGACGACGATCGCCGGATGCGGACCCGCGTCGGCAAAGTCGCAGGTCCAGATATCCCACTGTTCGGCGGGATGCGGATTGCGGAAGGAACTGAAAGCGCCGTCGACGCTCACGCTTTGCCGTATCAGTCCAAATGGGCCGCCGGTGTTCGCGCGCCGGGGGTTTATGGACTGCGGTGGCAACCGAAGGGCGACACCGCTTTGGCAGGGATGGTGGAGGCTCGTAAGCGATCCAGGAGCGGGACTCGAGCAACTCGCCGACTGTGGTGTATATGCAAGCCAAAACGAACTCAGGTTAGCGCGGCACCAGATGAGTGCCCGCCAGCGCGTCGACCCAACCGCGATTGGGCCGTAGCACCGCGTGGATCATCGCGCCAAGGGCCAGAAGGGCGCCGACGCCGACCGCGGTGAGGGCGGCGGCGAACCACGCCGCCGGTATTTCCCCGGTGATCGCGGCCATCTCCGTCACGACCAGTGCCGCACCCCCGGCCAGGATCAGTCCCACCGGTCCCCAGGCCAGGAACCAACGCCAGCACAATCGGCCGCGGGCAGCCGGTGTTCCCGATCGCCCCACCACGGCGACACCAAACAGGCGCAGCGTGGGACTAATGCCAAACAGCAGACAGCCGCCCAATTCCAGGAGGGCCTGCAGTAATGCCCCGGCGGCGAACATGCCGGTGAACAGTCCCAGGGGCTGGAGCCGCTCGGCGCGGACCTGTTGCTCCATCAACGGTGCAACGGCCAACTCCGCTTCCGCGACGTCATCCGGCCGGGGAATCGGTTGATCCGCGGCCGCCTGGCGCAGCAACGTCCGTTGGTTTTCGGGGATCACCGCGCTCACCTGCGCCTGGTTCCAGAATGATTCATTGGTGAGGACCGGGCCGAAGTGGTGAACGACATAAGCACGAATCAGTTCGGCCTGGCGTTGCTCGCCATAAGCGTACTCCATTTGATCGGCATAAACCTGCGCCGCCACCCGGAGCGAAGGTTTACCTGGATAGGCATTCGCCCAAGTGCGTTCCCAACGGATCTGTTCGACCGTCAGCATCGCCGCCAGCAGGAATCCCAGACCGAGGAACAGCGTCGGGCCGAACGCCAGCGAAGCCGCCCGCCAGGGCCGTGACAGCTCCGCCGGTTTGGCCACCAGCGAATGGAGATTCCCCAGAATCATCTCGGTTCGATCGAACGTTCGCCGGGCCAGGTTGCCCAGGAATCCCTGTGCCGGCAGCGGAATGGCGGCGCGCCAGTCCGAACGGCCAGCCGCGGGGGTCGCTCCGGCCCTCGCTTCCTCCAAAGCGCATCGCGCCACCGCATCGAGGAACGGTTGCATCCCTTCCACGCCCGGGAGCGGCGCTGAAAGGCGGTCACCGGGGCCGGTGGACGCATCGGGTGCGGGAAAATCGAGCAGCAACGCGTGTCCGTTGGCCGCGATCCAAACGCGGTCCAGGGCCAGCGTCGGGGCCCCGTCCGTTTCCTGCTGCAAGTTCGCGATCTCCGTCGCCAGGTCCAGCAGCCAGAATTGCAGGGCGCGCCAGGGCACGCGGACGGGACGCAGGGCCAGCAAGGAGATCCCGTCCACCGCCTGGTAGGCTTCCCACACCCGGGTCGCCGTCCGCCCGCCGGTCAGCCAGCGCAGCCGTGGCGAACGGCTCAAAGCCCGGCGCGCGGGAGGCACCGATTCCGAGTCGATCGGACGCAGGTGAATCCAGACCGATCGGCGCAACGCGGGGTCGACGGCCAGCAGCAATTCCTCCGGGCCTTGCTGCCAGAGGGTGGATCGAACCTCGTAGGGACCCCATTTCGCCACCGTCGCCGCGCTTTCCGCGGTGGCCTCAGGGATCGAGTGAGCGACCGAAATGGGGTGGCCGATCTCGGCCAGCGTGGGCCTGGGTTCGGTTCTCGGTCGCAGCACCACCCGTGTGCCGCTCGCGAAGTCATGCAGGGCAGCGTAGCCATTGCGCCGGCGCATGGTGACGAAGAGCAACGCCAGCAGCGGAAGCCAGAGCCATTCGCTGAGCAACAGATCGCCGCGGGCCAGTGCCGCCCGGATCTGTTCGGCCGGGCTCAGCGCCATGAGGGCCAGCGACGGCACGACGTACGGCGTCAGGTAGACCAAGGCGCGCAGCCCGGCACGGCCCGCGCCCGGTCTTTGCCCATCGCGTCGAACCACGCGGAGTCCGCAAAGGGTCTTGCCCACGCCGGCGCCCCACAGACCTTCGGTCAACGCGTAATAGAGGAGATACCATGCGCAAATCAGCAACCAGCTCGACAGGGCGCCGGGCGTTCGCGTGGCCAGCCATTGCTCGAGCGGATCTGCCTGCCAACAGACCAGGAAAAACAGGCTCGGCGCGTAGGCGATGAACTCGTCCACCACCGAGGCCAGGAAACGCTGGGAGGGTTTGGCGGGTTCCATTTCCCGACGCGCAAACGGCAGGAGCGCTTCCCGCAAAGCTGCGTAGGTTTGGAACCGGGCTTTACGGTCCTTGGCCAGGCAACGCAGGATTACCCGCGCGAGTTCGGCCGGGATCTCCGGGCGGACGGACTGGGGCGGCACGGGCGGTTTATCCAGGACTTCCGTGATGAGCTTGACGAAATCCGCGCCGGCAAAGGGCGTCTGACCGGTCAGCAAATGATAGAGCGTGCCGCCCACGGAATAGATGTCCGCGCGGACATCGAGTTCCTCCCCGCGGAGTTGCTCCGGCGAAGCGTAGGCCGGGGTGCCCAGGACCGACCCGGACGCAGTGAGCAGCGATTCGCCGCGGGCCAGCGTCGAAATCGAGAGCCCGAAATCTCCCACCTTCACCGTGCCATCGGCGGCGACAAAGCAATTGGCCGGTTTGATGTCGCGGTGCAACACGGCGGCGTGGTGCGCGGCCTCGAGGCCGGCGATGATCTGCAGCGTGGCTTCCACCGCCTCGGCGATCTCCAGGGGACCACGGTGCTTCAAACAGTCTTTGAGCGTGCCGTCCCGCACCAGTTCCATCGCGATGACCGGCGCGCCTTCGATTTCCTCGCTGCCGTAGATGTAGACGACGTTGGGATGATTGACCGATGCGGCCAACCGGCCTTCGCGCAAAAAACGTTTCCGATCCTGGTCGGAGCTCAGCGCGTGCCCCATCACTTTGAGCGCCACGGGCCGCTGGGTTTCGAGGTGCTCGGCCTCATACACCTCTCCCATCCCGCCCTGGCCCAACAGGCGCAGGATCCGGTAGTTTCCAAAAGTCTGCCCGGGAATGGGCACCGACCTCCGGGCCGGAGCCGGCGAGCCGGGACGGGTATCCGTATCGGATGACATGGTGGGGGCGCTTTGGAGCAGACAGCGCGGACACAGACCAGCCGGTGCGTCGGGCGGCAAGGGCGTGCCACAGCCCGGACAGATTCGGATCGATTTCATAGGATGCGATGCTTTCAGTATTCTCGATCCGTTACTTAAGCAACCGCGCCGATAGGTTACACTCCACCGAACACAGTCACCGGCTCAGCACCGCAAGCAGGTAACGCCGTTCCTCCGCGATCTCTTCCGGCGCGGAAACGGTATCGGCAATCTCCGCCTCCAACAGCTCGCGATAACGCTTGCGCAAACGGTGGAGCGCGACTTTGACGGCGCTCTCGCTGACCTTCAACCTCGCGGCTATCCCGGCATACGGCGTGCCGCGGCCGGGCGACGTAAGGAATTCCTTGAGCGATGCGAACAACTCCCCCCGGCCCGCCCGCAATTGCTCCTGCTCCAGGCGTGCCAGCACGGTTTCCAGCAGGGTCAGAGCCCACCGCCGTTCGTACAGCTGGTCGGGGGTGAATCGCTCGCCCGGTTCCAGGGCGTAGCGTTGTTCGGCGGTGAGTCCGTCCCACGCCATCGGGCGGTGCGCCCCGCCGCGTTTGCGCGCGCGCGCCTTGTCCCATTCGTTGGCCAGAAAACGCTTCAACGCCATCAACAGAAAGGAACGAAAGCGTCCCCGGGCCGGATCGGCGGACTTCAGATAATTCCCGGCCAGAAAAGCGGCGAAGAAACCCTGGACCGAGTCCTCCGCATCCTGGGGGCTTTGTCCCAACCGCCGGACAAAGGCATAAAGCGGATACCAGTAAGTGCGGCACAGCTGTTCCAGCGCAGCCTGTGCCGACGCGGCAGAACCGTGTTGCACCCGCACGACGAGGCTCCAACGCGTGGTCGCAAACCAAGCGGCGCGGCTGGGTGGCGCGCTGCCGTGCGATGCGTCCGTCATGGGTCGCGCGGGAGTCCGCTCCGCTCCATTAATTCGGGCGGGCGGTGTAGCCGCGCACAAACCCGATGCACTGGGCAACTTCGGGGACGTTGTGATCCCAGTTGTGTTCGTATTCGAGCGAGATATTGCCGTCGAAGCCCTGGCGTTTCAGTTCGTCGAGGACCCCGGCCATATTGGCGACGCCGGTGCCAAACGGCACATCATGGGCGCCGGGTCCCATCCGGTTCAGATCCTTCAGATGACAGCTGATGAGTCGGCCTTCAAGGATCTTGAGGCATTTCACGGGGTCCAGGTTCGAGCGCACCCAATGGCCCGTATCCGCGCCAGAGCCAATCCGACGGTCCCGGTTTCGGACCAGGTCGGCCACGTATTGCGGATCCCACACCTTATAGTTGGCATCGTTGGGGCGCACCGGGTGATTATGGATCGCCACCTGGATGTCAAACTCCTTGACCAACTTCTCGATCGTGTCAAGGGCGTCGGTCGATTCCGTGGTGACGGCGCGAATGCCCATCTTGCGGGCGAACTCGAAGATCTGCCGGGCGCCGGCTTCGTCGCGGGGGATCCCGACGACGCCGTAATTGACGGCGAGCAGGCCGTGTTCGGCGAGTTTCGCTTTGACCTTGGCGATGGTGTCGGCGGAGGCGCCGTGATCCCAGCGAACCTCGGGTTCAGCCGGACTGAGTTTCTGGCCGGGATAGAATTCGATGACTTTGCCGCCGGCCTGGGCCGTCTTCTCGATGGCCTCGAACACGCTGAACCGGTTGAAGGTGTAAGCCTGGCAACCGATGGCAAAACCACCGATGCGATACTCGTCCGGGATGGGATCAGCCGCCCGGCCGCTGAACGGGAGACAGAGGATTGAGGTGAGGCAAAGGGCGGAAACGAACGTGGTAGCTTTCATGGCAATATCAATGGATCAACGTTGAGGCTCGATTGCACCGCGACCCGGTGGCCCCTGTCAAAGCAAAAGCGGCCATGGCTCGCATGCCACAACAGCAACTCGACGGACCCCAGTGCTGCGACGACCACAAACCGCCTCCACCCACCCCACGCACCCGAAGGTCCTCCCTC
>JAHDYP010000120.1:0-2523 GCA_023383055.1 Verrucomicrobiota bacterium
CTTCCTGCAGGCCGGCGGGTACGACCCTGGCCGGTGGGACGAATTGCTGGATGCTGTGCAGACGCGGAGTCGGACGCCCCTGTTACGGGCGTGGCTTGATTTCACCTGCGACGAACTGAGCGCCTCCTTTCAGGCTCAGGCACGAGCGTTCCGCGGTGACCTCGGGATCATGGTGATGTATCTCGGCGCCGAAAAAGCGGGCCTCCGGCTGCGCGACTATCGAAGTGCGTTGTTCCGAGTGGGTGAATTGATGTTTGACGACCGTTCATTCGGCACGCCCAAAGGGAAGACCAACGAACTGTTCAGCGCGCTGTTTCATCGACGGTTTGCCGCTCCGCAACGGTGTTACAGCGAAACGACGGCGTTCCCGGCCGATCGGCTCTCCGCCGCCAACAGGGCGGCCAAACTCGTGGTCTCCACCCTCGCGGATGTGCGGCACACGATGTTCATGAGCGGGCTGACCCCGTTTCCTCGGGAGCACTGGGATGTGCTCGCGCCGGCGATGCGCCGCCAGGCGGACCTGCACGAACAGTTGGCCGGTCACCGGCCGCGCGGTCCGTTCAAGCACTTTTGGGGTGACGCGGAACGACAGGTTGGCGAGGACCGGCCCTTCAGCCTCTGGCTGGCGTTGGGGGTGCCGTTCGAAGTCGTCGAGCGACCATCCACCGAGGGCTGGACCTTCCTGTCCGACTTTGACGCGCGGGACGAAGCAACTCGAAGCCGGCGCGGCAAATCCCGCTGGGTTTGCCGACCTTGGACGGCATCATCGACGGCATCACCTTCGCCGGGGACGGAGACAGTGCCGGAAACCCTGGCCGATCTGTTTGCCTTCAAGCGGCGCATCCGGGATCAGCTCGGAGAAGTCCCTTACGTGGCCGAAGACGAGCCGGCAGTGTGCGCCTGGTATCCTTCCGCCCGGAAGATCGTAGTTTGGAATCTTGTCGAGGAAACCCGAACGCTAACGCTAGTCCAGGGGACGCGGCGAAGCACGGCCCGGGTGGGTCCCCTCGGGGTCTGGGTGACTGAGATCACATAGAAGATGTCGCGGCGGGAGCTTTGCTTTGGGGGGGTGCTTCCGAGCCGTTTGTCTGCCGCGCGTGTCGAGTCCGAGACGACGGATTGTCGCGGGCACATGAGAGTGGTATTTTTTTGCCATGACGACCGCCAACCCGTTTCCGGGGATGAATCCATTCTTCGAACAACAGTGGCGGGACGCGCACACCATGCTGATTGCCTACTTGCGGGACGATCTGCAGGAACAGCTTCCCAGCGATCTTGTTGCCCGAGCGGAGGAAGCCGCCGTCGCGCTCGGTACGGACGCGGGAACCGGTCTGTCTCGGCCAGATGTGCAGGTTCGCGAGCCCTGGGCGTTCAAAGAGCCCGCGCCCGCCGTGGGGAATCCCCCATGCTCTGTGAAGGCAGCCGATCCGGTTCGTGTCTTTGTCGACGAGGAAATCGACCGCTGGATCGAAATCCTGGACACCACGGGACGATTGGTGACCGTCCTGGAGTTGTTAAGCCCAAGCAACAAGCTCGAATCGGCCGAGCGCGATCGTTACCTGCGGAAGCGACGGGCCTTCATCCAAGGCGGAGTGAACCTCGTCGAGATCGACCTGGTCCGCCAGGGAACGCCCTTGTTTCCGGCGGCGGTGCGGAACGTCTTGAGCCAAGCCAAAGCAGCTTACGGTATCTGTGTGGTTCGAGCGACGCAGCCCTCCGCCCGTGAGGTCTATCCGATCGGCTTTCGCGACCGGCTGCCGGCAATCCGGGTTCCCTTGCGGACCACCGATGCCGATGTCGTGGTGGCACTGCAACCCCTGGTCAATCGATGCCACGAGCGCGGGCGGTATCATCTGCTCAACTACGCGGCCGAGCTCGAGCCGCCGCTGTCACCTGCCGACGCCGCCTGGGTGGACGAGATCCTGCGCCGCCAGGGCCTGCGTTGAGCTCCGCTTTTCTGATTCCGCGCGCGGCCAGAGCTGGCATACTGACTTGGTGAGACGCTGCTCCTGCACCCACTGGACGACCGTCGGGCTGGCGCTCTCGATTCTGGCCGCCGCCGCCGCGCCCGCTCCGGTTCTGAGGATCGATTCCCTGCCATCGGCCCGCTTCGAATTCGCCGGCCCGATCGGTGAGCGCGTGAAGGTCAACACCGAGCATTGGCTGCTGACTGCGCCGCAGGCGAACCCCGGAATGATCGGGATGTTCCGGGTGCGCGATCGCCAACCCACGCCGCAGTTGGTGCCGTGGGCGGGCGAGTTCGTCGGCAAATACCTGATCTCGGCGGTGCAGGCCCTCCGGTTGGAGCATGACCCACAGCTCCGCACCCAGGTGCGCGCAGTCGTGCAGGATTTCCTCTCGACCCAGGCGGAGGACGGTTATCTCGGCCCGTTTCCGAAAGCGGATCGGTTGTTGAAGAACTGGGATCTCTGGGGCCATTACCATGCGATCTGGGCGCTGCTGCTCTGGCACGAGGAATCCGGCGATGAAGACGCGTTTGCCGCCGCCCGGCGGGCCGCCGAC
>JAHDYP010000120.1:2533-22443 GCA_023383055.1 Verrucomicrobiota bacterium
CCGGTCGAAGGGTGATCGACGCCGGTGATCCCGAGATGAACATGGCCATCCTGACGGCGCTGGCGCGCTTGCACCGACTCACCGACGAACCGCGTTACCTCCGAATGGCCCGCGAAGTGGAGAAGGATTGGGAGCGCGCCGGCGATTACCTGCGTGCGGGTCTGGACGGACGGGAGTTTTTTCAGTCGCCGCGGCCGCGCTGGGAGAGCTTGCATGATCTTCAAGGACTGGTGGAGCTCTGGTTGATCACGGGAGAAGAACGCTACCGACAGGCCTTCGAACATCACTGGCGCAGCATCCGGCGGTGGGACCGGCGGAACACCGGCGGGTTCAGCTCGGGCGAACAGGCAACCGGCAACCCTTACGCGCCCACGGCGATTGAGACTTGCTGCACCGTGGCCTGGATGGCCTTGACGGTTGACTACCTGCGGCTCACCGGCGATCCGGGCGCCGCCGATGAGCTCGAGTTGGCCACCTTCAACGCCGGCCTGGGCGCCCAACATCCCAGCGGCCGCTGGTGGACCTACAACACCCCCATGGACGGAATCCGTGAAGCCAGCGCGCATACGATTGTCTTTCAGGCCCGGGCGGGAACCCCGGAGTTGAACTGTTGTTCCGTCAACGCGCCGCGCGTGCTGGGCATGCTCGGCGAATGGGCGGTCATGACCGCCACGGACGGGCTGATGGTTAACTGGCTCGGCCCGGTGTCGGCTCACGCGCAACTCGCCGATGGCATGCCAGTCCTCCTGGAGGTCACGGGAACCTACCCGCTGGCAGGCCGGGTCAAGCTCCGCGTCGAGCCGCAACAGCCAGCTCAGTTCACGCTGCGGGTGCGGGTGCCCTGCTGGGCGGACGGCGCGGAGGCAAGACTGAATGGTGAAGCCTGTGGCCCGGTCGTGGCGGGAAAATACCTCGAGCTAAAGCGCCACTGGAGCAAGGGAGACAGCGTTGAACTCGATCTGCCCATCGAGCGCATCCGGGCTGTTCCGGGAGCCGCCGAAGCCACCGGCAAAGTGTCGCTTTACCGCGGCCCGCTCTTGCTGGCGTGGGATCAACGTTTCAACCCGCATGATGAAGACGCGATGCCACCGCTCGATCCGGCGTTCGACCGGGTGTCGCTCGTGCAACCATCCGAGCCCGCCGTAAGCCAACCGCAGCCCTGGTTGTTGCTCGACGTTCCCTGCTCGGAAGGCAGGACGATGCGGTTGGTGGACTTCGCCAGTGCCGGTGCCACCGGCACGCGCTATCGCAGTTGGTTGCCCGCCGCCCGACCACTCCCTCCGCCCGCGGTTACGCAGCTGCCGGCCGATGGTCAGCGGCTGCGGCCCGGCCCGGTGCGATTCCAGTGGCGCCGCGAACGACAGGCTGGCGCGAGTCTGACCGGTTACCGGCTCCGGATCTTCGCTCCCGAACGCCCCGCCCGGGAATCCGCGGTTGAAGTCGTGCTCGGAGTCACCAACCGCACGGTGCTGGATCTGACGACATTTCCCGCGCTGGCGGAACGTCGCGATTGGTGTTGGTGCGTCGAGTCGCTGGGGCCCGCAGGCGAGAGTTGGCCGGACACGCCACCCGCACGTTTCACGCTCGATGACGCGGCGCCGACGCAGGTGTTGCCGGCCGAACCGCGGCTGGGACCCAACGGCGAGCTGGTGGTTCATTCGCTCCGCGGCGACCGCGCCCCGGATCATGGCGAGGTGACCCGCGCGGCCTTCGCCAGCCGTGACGAATCCGGTACCCTTCTCGAACGGGCGGATCATCGGCTGGTTTATGCCGTGCCCGCATGGCCGGAGGAAGAGTCCACCGTGGCCGTGCGAGTGAATATTACCGCGCTGCCCGCCAACCGACTGGGCCAGATCTTCAGCGCCTGGAACGCCGTCATGGACGATCCGCTGCGGTTGGTCGTCGACGGCGGTCGCGTCTTCGCCCGAATCGAAGCCGGCACCAGCTACTCGACTCCGGGGGTGCCGGTCCAACCGGGGGAATGGTACGACCTCGCCGCGGTCAGGCGCGCCAGCGAACTTTCCCTCTACGTGAACGGTAACCTGGCGGGCTCGATCCCCGTCCCTGCGTTCGTCGATACCCGGGCCATCGACTGCGCCCTCGGCGCCAATCCCCACTACGGCGGCGACGAATCGCTCGCCGCGCGCTTCGCGGATTTCCGGTTTCACGCGCGGGCATTGAGCCCGGACGAGATCCTGCGTTTGGGTCGCCAGGATCCCCAACCGGGGTCGAGCCGATGACATGCGATCATCGGCGGAACCGATAAAACCGGCTGGCTGAGCTGATGAGTCAGCCCATGGTTGCCAGTTGCCACCGCCTTGGTTAACGTGCCCCCGCATGAAGACGCTTCCGATTGAAGTGAAGGATGGGGTGCTGAGGTTGTCCGCCGACGCCTGGGTCCCCTCCCACTCGCATTTGGCGGTGGTGGTCGTACCCGACGATCCTGCCGCGGCCGGGTTGGCCGCGTGGGCCGACGCGGGCGGCGGCTTTGATTTCCTGCGGGAAGAGCCCGAGTTGTACACCGACGCCGATATCATCCCGGTGCCTGGCAACTCTCACTTCAGGGGGCCTGCTTGATCAGTATGAGAACGTTACTGGGTATGGTGGCCGGGTTGGTCGCGCTGAGTGCCGTCCAGGCCCAGCGCGCGCCGCAAGGACCGATCTCTTCCGTCCGTCACACGCCCGAGAGCCTGGGCTATGAACGGGTCTGGGAAGATGATTTCAACGGGGCTGAGTTGGACCCGGCGAAGTGGGCGGTCCGGGGGGTTGGGCCCAGAGCGGTCGGTTATGTCTCGCCGGAAGCGGTCAAGGTCGAGGATGGTCTATTGAAGCTCCTGGCTTTCGAAAAGGACGGGAAGATCCTGATCGGCGCGGTGGGGACCCAGGGCCGGTTCATGGCGCGGTACGGCTTTTTCGAATGCCGGGCACAACTGCAGCGGTCCCCGGGGGTCTGGGCGGCGTTTTGGATTCAATCGACCGACATCGCCAAGGGTGAGGACCCGGGCAAGTTCGGAGCCGAGATCGACATCATGGAGTGTTTCCGGAAGCTCGGTCCGGACATCGTCTCGCACAATGTGCACTGGGCGTATGGACCGAACCAGCAGACCACCCGCGGCATGCAGAGTTACCTCAGAGGGGTCGGGGAGGGCTTTCATACGTTTGCGCTCGAGTGGACGCCGGAGAAGTACGTCTTTTACGTGGATGGCTACGCGTTCTACGCAGTGACCCAGGGGCTCTCGCACATCGAGGAGTACCTGATTCTCAGCATGGAACTCCCTTCCAAAATGGAGGAGCTCAAGCACGCCGTCTTCCCGGATGAGTTTCTGGTGGATTACGTGCGGGTCTACCGGAAACGTTGAGCCCCGGTTCCCCTCCTCCCGCAAAGCCCGCAGAGTCCGCCAACGGGGTGTGGTCTCCCCTTGGCGAGCTTGGCGCCTGATACGGTGAGCATGGGGTCCCATAGTGAATTGCTGGCGACGCGGACGGAGATTTGACACCGTCGTCCCGCGGGCCATAGTTGAGTCGTCATGCCAAGCATCGTCGAGCGCGTGGATCGGCTGGAAACCGTCTTTGCTTCGTTCATGGAACGAACCGAGGAGGCATTGGCTGACATCCGCGCCAGCACGGCCGAAATCCGGGCCAGCACGGCCGAAATCCGCGCCAGCAATCTCCGGACAGACGCCATTCTCCTGGAAATGCAGCGGCAAGCCGACAAAGACCGACAGCAAGCCGACAAAGACCGGCAGCAGGCCGACAAGGACCGGCAGCAGGCCGACAAGGACCGACAGCAGGCCGAAAAGGATCGGCAGCAAGCGGAAAAGGACCGCAAAGATTTCAACAAACGGTTGGCTGAACTTTCCGACAGCATGGGGACGCTGGTGGAAGACATGGTGGCACCCAACGCCCGCCGAATTGCTGGGGAGATCTTTCCGGACGATCCGGTCGTCCGGTTGGCTCAACGGGTGCGCCAGGTTCATCCCGCGGACCGTGGCCGGATGCTGGAGATCGATCTACTGGTCGCCGGTCAGCGGAATCTCATGGTGGTGGAAGCCAAGCGCCGGTTGAATCCCGAGAAGATCCGCGAATTTGCGGAGGAGATCGGTTCCATCCCCGAGTTCATGCACGAGTATGCGGGGCACAAACTGGTGCCGGTGGTGGCGAGCGTGACGATCGAACCGTCCGTGATCGTTTTTCTGAACCGCCAAAAGGTGTATGGCGTGGCCATGGGGGACGAAACCATGGAACTGGTCAATCTCGGGCAGTTTTAGCTCGCAGGTTTCCCGGCCCGGCACGGCCGGAACCGAAGTCACCAGTGTCAGAGTTCCCAACCGGGACGATAATCGCGAACCAGGAAACGATTCGCCTCGGGTGCGTTGGTGATCCTCATCCCGGCGCTGTCGAACAGGACCTTTTTGCCGGCCCGCAAGGCGACGGTGCCCAGGTTCACGGCATCCGTAATCGGACCGGCATTCAGAAAACTGCCCGGCGACGGGTCGCCGCCCTGGCAGGCGGTCACCCACGGGTTGGAGCGCGCCGCGCGGGAAGCCCGGGCCGCGGCATCGCCGGAGACCTCGGTGGAGAGAGGCCGCACCTGGCCATTGACGAACAGGCGCGGATTCTGTCCCAGGAAATCGGCGAGGATCGAGCCCTGTTCACCAACAAAGAGAATCCCTTCCGGGGTCAACGACACGTCGTGGGCTTCGAGTTCATGTGGCAGACGCGGTTTCATCCCGCCGTCATACCAAAAGAGATCGAGCTCGGGTCGGTTGGGGCCGGCCGCGTACTTGAGTCGGATCGAGCACGCGGCGGGGTAGGCGAAGTCATTCCGGGTGGGGCGGGAGACGTTGCCGACGATTTCACAGGTATGACTGGCCCAGGCCTCGGCGCTGAGCGGGGCCTCAAGTTTCAGGCCTTCGAACACCGGCCAGAGGCTGTAGATCCCCATGTCCGCCATGGATCCACCCCCGAAATCGTACCAGCCACGGAATACCGTGTGGGTGTAATGCGGGTGATACGGACGCGGTTTTTCCGGACCCAGCCATAGATCCCACTCGAAATCCTTCGGGACCGGCGGTTGGTCTTTGGGGATCTCGGTGTATTGGGGCCAGACCGGGCGATTCGACCAGTCATGGATCTCACGCAACCGGCCGATGACACCTTCCCGGATGCGTTCGACGATCCGGCCGTTTCCCGTGCCGCTGCCGTAAGCCAGGAGATGGGTGGCGACGCCGGTGTCGCGGGCGGTCTGGAGAACGAGCCGGCCTTCGGCGAGACGATTGGCGATCGGTTTGTGCATGAGGACATGGCGGCCCCGTTTCATGGCGGCGATGGCGACGGTGGCATGCAGGTGGTCCGGCGTCATCACTTTGAGGGCGTCGAGGTCCGTTTCCTTCTCGAGGAGCTCGCGGAAGTCGATGTAAGTCGCGCAGCCCTTGAAGTTCTCGCGTCGTTGGTTTGAGTAATAGCCTTCGACCACCTCGCGGCCGACGTCGCGGCCGCCAGGACAGCCAGTCGCCCCCTCCCGCCAGGACGGGTTCCCCAGGTAATTCCGGATCTGGTTGCGGATGCTGTGCTGACCCCACTCGATGTAGTCATGGCTGTCGCGGTTGGGGTCGCAAACGGCGATGATCTGAATCCGGGGATCGTCGAGCAGCGCGCCGAGTTCGGCGAACCCCTGGGTGCCCATGCCAATGTGAGCGAGCGCGATCTTGTCGTTGGGAGCGACGAAACCGGCGCCACCCAGGACATGCCGGGAGACGATGGTAAAGGCGCCGGTGGCGGCGGCCGTGGTGTTGAGGAATTGGCGGCGGTTGATCGGCGGGTTCATGCGTGCAAGCGGGTTAGAGGTTGAGACACGTCCATCACCTTCATACGTGGGATTAACGGGGTGTAGCATCACCCGGCGACAAAGTGGCGCAAGGAAAAAGTGGCAAACCCAAGCTCCCGCGAAGACCGCGGCCAGCCCGGATGTTTCATGCCTTCACATGCTTCTTGGACCAGCTCTTCATCATCATGAAACCCCCGGGCTTGTTTCGCCGATCCAAGCCGGGAACGGTGATCGCTACATGCGCGGCAACTGGGCGATGTGGTCGAAATGCTCGTCGCGTGCCAGAAGCACAAGATCGTGCTGAATCACCAGCGCCGCGATCCAGAGATCGTTGGTGGGAATCGGCGTTCCCTGACGGCGCAATTGGGCGAACAGAGCCGCGTAATGATGGGTGGTTTGTTCGTCCGGCAACAGCAAGCGCACCCGAGGGGAGTTGAGGAACCGGGTGAGCAACCGCTCGTTTTGCCTCGATCGTGCGCCCACCTGAAAGCCGGCCCGGAGCTCTCCCAGGACGATAAACGGCAGGAAGACACGGTCCGCCCGCATTACGGGATTCACTACCTCGGGCAAACCGCGAGCGAGATCGGTGTAACGGTTGGTGTCGAGGGCGACTTTCATCGCCACAGCAGAGGGTCAACCTGATCCTGTGCCTGCATGGCCGCATCGAAAGCGGGATCCTCAATCCAGGTGCCCACCAGAAAATCCAGATCGCGATGAACCACGCCGTCGCCCGAGAGGGCCAACCCGGCAATCAATACCTCTACCGCGGTCTGGTTGAGGCTCTTTCCTTCTTCACGAGCCTTGCGCCGCAAGCATTCGTCCACCGCGCGCGGTATTTGGCGCAGTGTGTATTGCGTGCTTCGAGTCAAGTTCATGCAGGCAACTATGCGCCTGAATGCAGGCACAGTCAAACGCCGCGTTCTCTCGTCGGTGTTGCGCGATTGATCTACCGGCGCCTGCCGCATTACGCTCCCGCCATGATCATCGATGTCCATACCCACGCGTTTCCCGATCAGCTCGCCGCCCGGGCCATGGCCCAGCTGCAAGCCGAAACCGATGAGGTCATCGCCGTGCTGGACGGAACGGTGGGAGATCTGTTGAAGTCGATGGACCGCGCGGGGATTGCCGCCTCGGTCGTCGCTTCGATCGCCACCAAGCCCACGCAGTTCGACTCGATCCTGCGCTGGTCGGACACCATCCGCTCCGAGCGCATCATCCCGTTCCCGTCGCTCTGCCCGAAATCGGACGGCGCGGTCGACCAGGTGCGCCGGGTCGCGGCGGAGGGATTTCGCGGGATCAAGCTGCATCCCTATTACCAGCAGTTCCTGCTCGACGATGAGGGGGTCTTCCCGGCCTATGCCGCGGCGGAGGAGTGCGGGTTGGTGATCCTGATGCACTGCGGCTTTGACATCGCCTTCCCCCGCGAACGCGTCGCCGATCCCGCGCGATTGGTGCGGGTCCTCGAACAATTCCCCAGACTCCACGTGATCGCCGCCCACCTGGGCGCCTGGATGGATTGGGACGAAGTCGAGGCCCGGCTCGTCGGACGGCCGGTTTACCTGGATGTCTCGACCTGCTTCGATTTCATGCCGCGGGAACAGGCCGAACGAATTCTCCGCCAGCACCCGCCCGAATACCTGGTTTACGGGTCGGACAGTCCCTGGGTCGACCAACTGCGAACCCTCGAGCAGTTGCGGGAGTTCGGGCTGCCGCCAGCCGTCGAAGCGGCGGTGGAAGGAGGCAATGCGGCCCGGTTGCTGGCCGCAAGCCGGGCTTAGCCCGCGGGTCGCTTGTAGTCTTGTAGTCGTAGTCTTGGGTCATCTTCACAATGGACTGTCTCGTCGAGCCTCCTCGAGGCATGACTTCGCTTGTGGAAGCGCAATGGGGGATCGGCTGGACCAGCGCCTGGCGATGGGAGATCGGCACGGTTGTCGTTTGGCTCGCGTTGCGCGGGATCCCGGCAGCGGGTGCGGCCACCGCGGTCGAACGCGAGATCCGGCTGAGCGAGATCGGGGCGAAACCGGGTTCCTTCCGAGTTGAACCGCCGGGAACGGGGCGCGCAAGGTGAAGCGCCATCGATCCTTTCCTTTACTTAATCTACTCTACTTTTGTCTTTCCGGAGGCCGGGGCATTCGCTTATGGTCCCCGCAACCCTGAAACAAACCCGACGGTTCAGCCGGAGAAGAGAACGGTCTGTGGCGGAGGAACCGTCTTGTGAGAGAGCAAAACGTTGGCATGACGAAATCCGAAGTACATACCCCGGGGCGCCAGCTATTAAGCGGCAACGAAGCCATTGCGCTGGCGGCGAGGCACGCCGGGGTGGCGTTGGGTTCGGGGTATCCGGGCACGCCCTCGACGGAGATTCTCGAGAACTTTGCGCGGTATGGGGGTCGGGCCCAGTGGTCGCCGAACGAGAAGACGGCGCTGGAGGTCTGCATCGGGGTGGCGTATGGGGGTGCGCGGGCGCTGGCGACGATGAAGCACGTGGGGTTGAACGTGGCGGCGGATCCGCTGTTCACGGTGGCCTACACCGGGGTGACCGGGGCGCTGGTGGTGATCTCGGCGGACGATCCCGGAATGGCGTCGAGCCAGAACGAGCAGGACAACCGGCGTTACGCGGTGGCGGCCGGGCTGCCGATGCTCGAGCCGAGCGATTCCCAGGAGGCCTACGATTTCTTCGGGCAAGCCATCGAGATTTCGGAGCGCTGGCGGATTCCGGTGTTGTTCCGGGTGACCACGCGCGTCTGCCACAGCAAGAGCGTGGTGCAGCCGGTGGCGGGGAGCGCGGCCGCGCCGAAGCCGGAGTTTGTGCGGGATGTGCGCGGGCGGGTGATGATCCCGGCGTACGCGCGGCAGGCGCATCGCCGGTTGCGGGCGAAGCTGGCGGAGATTGCGGCGTGGAACGAGACGGGGCCGCTGAACCGCGAGCATCCGGGGGATCCCGGATTGGGGGTGATCACCTCCGGGGTGAATTATCTCCACGTGCGGGATGCGGCGCCGGAGGCGAGGGTGTTGAAGTTGGGGATGACCCATCCGTTGCCGCTTGAGCGGATCCGGGCGTTTGCGGCGTCGGTCCGGCGTTGTTTCGTGCTCGAAGAGGGCGATCCGTACCTGGTGGAGGCCTTGCGCGCGGCGGGAATGGCGGTGGAGGGCAAGGCGGAGATGTATCGCTACGGCGAGTTCGATGTGGCGCGGGTGCGCCGGATTCTGGCGGGGGACACGACGCCGGAGGCCGCGCCGGCGCCGGGCAAGCCGCCGCAGTTGTGCGACGCGTGCGCCTACCGTCAGGTATTTGGGGCATTGCACAAGCTGCAGGCGATTGTGGCGGGGGACATCGGCTGTTACACGCTGGGGGCGCTGGCGCCGTTCGAGGCGATGGACACCTGTGTCTGCATGGGAGCGAGCCTGGGCGTGGGTCTCGGGCTCCGGCATGTATTGCCGCCGGAGCAGCGCAAGCGCGTGGTCAGCATCATCGGCGACAGCACGTTCGTGCACAGCGGCATCAACGGGCTGGTCGAGATGGTTTACAACCCGCCGCCGGACGGGCATGTGCTGATCATTCTGGACAACTCGACGACCGCGATGACGGGGCACCAGGAGCATCCGGGGACGGGGCGCACGCTGGAGCATCAGGCCACGGGGCGGGTGGTGTTCGAGGACCTGGCGCGGAGCCTGGGGGTGAAGCGGGTGCATGTGGTCGAACCGCGAGTGGGCTCGGACGATTTCGAGCGGTTGCTGGTCGATTCTCTGGCGAGCGGGGAGTTGGCGGTGATCATCGTGCGGCGGCCGTGCATCCTGATCGCCAAACAGCTCAAGGAATACGAACGACAACAAACCGAACAGGAGTGTGATTGCTCATGCGCGACGGCGTGACCAATGTGGTGATCGCCGGTCTGGGCGGTCAGGGCGTCCTCAAGGCATCCGATATCCTGGCCGACGCCGTTTTCCGGGCGGGCCACGATGTCAAGAAGGCCGAAGTGCACGGGATGAGCCAGCGGGGGGGATCGGTGAACACCGACATTCGCTACGGCCGGAAGGTTTACAGCCCCATGATTTCGCGGGGGGAGGCGGATTTCCTGGTGGTGCTGGCCGCCGACCAGCTCGAGCATAACCGGAGTTACCTGCGGCCAGGCGGCGTGCTGGTGGAGCCGGGCATGGTGGACGCGAGCCGGCTGACGAACAAGCGGAGCATCAATGTGGCGCTGCTGGGATTGTTGAGCCGGCAGCTGGACCTGCCGGAAAGCTGCTGGCTCGAGGCGCTTGCGGCCAATCTGCCGGCGGCCCTGCTGGAGGCGAATCGGGAAGCGTTCGAGCTCGGGCGGACCGGGGCGCACGGATAACCGGCCGGAGCCGGAGAGTTGCATGAATTCAAATCGCGATCTTCAGGGAACGTTCCATCCGGCCAGTGCTCCGGATTATCTGCCGTTGCCGCAGTTGCGCCAATTGCAGCTGCAACGGCTGCAGTCCATGGTGCAGCGCGCGTATGACCGGGTGCCGCTGTACCGCGGGCGCATGGACGAACGGCAGTTGACGCCGGCGGACATCCGGTCGCTCGGGGACATTGTCCGGCTGCCGTTCACGACCAAGACCGATTTGCGGGACACCTATCCCTTCGGTTTGTTTGCGAGCCCACTGCAGGAGATCGTGCGGTTTCACGCGTCGAGCGGCACAACCGGCAAGCCGATCGTGGTGGCTTACACCCAAGAGGATGTGCGGGACTGGACGCAGGCGATGATGCGCAGTTTCCTGGCGTGCGGGTTGCACAGCGGCGACGTGATCCAGAACGCCTACGGTTACGGGTTGTTCACCGGCGGGCTGGGGGCGCATTACGGAGCGGAGGCGCTCGGCGCCGGCGTGATCCCGATCTCGGGCGGCAACACCGAGCGGCAGATCATGATTCTCAAGGATTTCGGAGTGACCGCGATCTGCTGCACCCCGAGTTACTTCATTCATCTGATCGAGCGGGCCCGGGAAATGGGGGTGGAACTTAAGACCTTGCCGCTGCGGGCCGGGGTGTTCGGCGCGGAACCGTGGACGGAGGGAATGCGGCAGCGGATCGAGGCGGAGACGAACCTCAAGGCGTACGACATTTACGGCCTGTCGGAGATCATCGGGCCAGGCGTGGCGATGGAATGTCTGCACCAGTCGGGACCGCACATTTTCGAGGACCTCTTTTATCCAGAGGTGATCGATCCGAGCTCGGGTGAACCGGTGGCCGACGGGGTCGAGGGGGAGTTGGTGTTGACGACGCTGTGCAAGCGGGCGATGCCGATGCTCCGGTATCGGACCCGGGACATCAGCGCGCTGCACGAGGAGACCTGCGCCTGCGGGCGCACCCTGCGCCGGATCAAGCGCATCTCGCGGCGGACGGACGACATGATGATCATCCGCGGGGTGAACGTCTTTCCCTCGCAGATCGAGGCCGCGTTGCTGGCGGTGGAGGGGACCCTGCCGCACTACCAGATCGTGGTGGACCGGGTGAAGGGGCTCGACGAGCTGGAGATTCAGGTCGAGGTCACGGCGGAGTTTTTTGGCGACACGGTGGGGGCGCTCGAGCAATTGCGCCAGCGTTTGTCGCACGCGGTCGAGCGGGTGATTGGACTGCGCGCGCGGGTGCGCCTGGTGGAGCCGCATACGCTTCAGCGGAGTGAGGGGAAGGCGAAACGGGTACTGGACAAGCGCAAGCTGTAGTCGACGAAGGGACCCAAATCATGAAACTCAAGCAACTCTCGGTTTTCCTCGAAAACCGTCCCGGCGCGCTCAGCGGGGCCTGCCGCGGGCTGGCCGACGCGGGGGTCAACCTGATCACGCTTTGCCTGGCGGACACGCAGCAATTCGGGATCTTGCGGTTGATCGTGCGGGACTGGGCGAAGGCGAAGGAGATCCTGATGGCGCGGGGGGCGGTGGTGAAGGTGACGGAGGTGGTGGCGGTGGAGGTGCCGGACCGGCCGGGCGGGCTGGCGGATTTGCTCGAGGTGTTCGAGCGCGCGGGCATCAACGTGGAGTACATGTACGCGTTCACGGTGAAACAGGAGGATCTGGGTCTGTTGGTCTTCCGGTTCCACGATCCCGACCGGGCGGTGGCGGCGTTGCAGGCGGCGGCGGTGAAGGTGGTCAACGAGGTGGAGCTGTTTCGGCGGTTCGACCTCTAACTGCGGAGGATAACATGTTGGGCATCCCTGATCCCGGAGTCTGGTTGGCATACATGCTCTGTCTGGCCAGCGCGCTGGCGTGCGTCATTTACAGCTGGCGCAATTGGAATCGCGGCGACGAGATCGTCCGCGACGACGACGTGCGTTGGGCCAAGGAGGAAGACCAGTTCGAGGACAAACTTTAACCCCCTACGACCATGCTTGGGCAAGTGGCGATCTTCGACATTCTCGTCGTGCTCCTTTATCTGTTCGTGACAGCCTACCTGGGCTGGCTCGGTTACCGGGGCACCAAGACCACGACCGACTACCTGGTGGCGGGGCGCAAGGCGCATCCGTTCATCATGTCGCTCAGCTACGGGGCCACCTTCATCTCGACCAGCGCGATTGTCGGCTTCGGCGGGGTGGCGGGGGTGTTCGGCATGAGCCTGTTGTGGCTGACGTTCTGCAACATTTTCATCGGGATTTTCATCGCCTTCATCTTCCTGGGTGAACCGACGCGCAAGCTGGGGCACCGGCTCGACGCCCACACGTTTCCGGAACTGCTCGGGCGCCGGTTTCAGAGCCGGACGATCCAGGTGTTTGCCGGGGCGGTGATCGCCTTGTTCATGCCGTTGTACGGCGCGGCGGTGTTGATCGGGGGGACCGAGTTCATCTCGACCGCGTTCGAGATGGATTACAACGCGGCGCTGTTGTTGTTTGCGACCATCGTGGCCACCTACGTCTTCTTCGGCGGGCTCAAGGGCGTGATGTACACCGACGCGCTCCAGGGCGTGATCATGTTTGTCGGCATGGCAGTTCTGCTCGTCTTCACCTACACGCGATTGGGCGGCGTGGTCGAGGGTCACCAAACGCTCACCGATCTGGCCGACCTGGCGCCGCCAACGCTGACCGCGATCGGGCACGAGGGTTGGACCAGCATGCCGGACTTCGGGTTTGGCGCCACCCAACACAACCTTTGGTGGATCGTGATCTCCACGATCGTGATGGGGGTGGGTATCGGGGTGCTGGCTCAGCCTCAATTGGCGGTGCGGTTCATGACCGTCAAAAGCAAACGCGAACTCAACCGCGCGGTCGGCGTGGGCGGTGTGTTCATCCTGGCCATGACCGGGGTCGCCTTCACCTCGGGCGCGCTTTCGAATGCCTATTTCACGGAGCATGGACCGATCTTCCAGGGACGCGTCATCAAGACCGTGAACGCGGAAAAGGGGCATGTGCTCCTCCAACTGCTGCGGCGGGGAGAGGATGGCGCCTGGCGCGATGTGCTCAAGGAGACCGGGGCGGACGGCAAACCCGGCAGCGCGCTCGAGCCCGTGGCCGCCGGTCCCGATGGCCGCTGGGTGCCGGTGGCGAAAACCACCAATACCTTGGGGGTGGTGCGCGAGGGGAACGTGATACCGGCGGTCCTGGACAAGGCCGCGCCGTACCTGGGCGAGGCGGTGGGACCCAACCAGGTGGCGCAGGGGCGCAGCATTTCGGTGGTGGTGGCGAAGGGCGTCTCGGATCAGATCATTCCGACCTACATCACGACGGCGTTGCCGAAATGGTTTGGCCTGGTCTTTTTGCTGACCCTGCTGGCGGCGGCGATGAGCACCCTCTCGAGCCAGTTCCACACCGTGGGCACCGCCGTGGGCCGCGATGTGTTCGAAAGCCTGGTGAACCGCCGCGGAGCCGGCGGAACCGACCGCACGATTTATGTGGTGCGGATCGCCATCCTCGTAGGGCTGGTGTTGGCTGTGGTCATCGGTTATTACGCCAAGAAGGAGCAGTTTGTGGTGAGCATCATCGCGCGGGCGACGGCGATTTTCTTCGGGCTCTGCGCCTCGACCTTTCTGCCGGCCTTTCTGGGCGGTATTTTCTTCCGGCGCATGACCTCGGCCGGGGCGCTGTCGTCGATGCTGGTCGGTTTTCTCGCCAGCGCTTTCTGGCTCGTTTTCGTGAAGACACCGGAGTGCACAGTCATCGGCCTGGTTAAGGCGAGCATTCTCGCGAACGCGCCGAACTGGCCGGTGGTCGATCCGCTGTTCATCGGGCTGCCATTGTCCGCGTTGACAGCCGTGGTGGTGAGTTTTCTGACGCGACCCTGTGACGGGAAGCACCTGCTGCGTTGTTTTGGCCGGTCCCGCGAATCCGCGCCGGCCGCATGAGGTTAATACGTTGGGCAAACCTGAACTGATATGAAGAGGATCCTGTGGCTCGGTATTCTGGCTGCCGCGATGTCCTGGGTGGGACTGAATCAACTGGCGGCCCAATCCGCATCCGTCCCGGCGCCCAAGCCCGCGGTTGCCGCACCCGCCGCCGCGCCTGCCGCCGCACCGGCGGCTGCCCCGGCGGCCGCGCCGACTCCGAGCCCGACGGAGGAGATGATCGGCAAGATCAAGAAGCCGGTCGACTGGCTTTCGTGGGGCTGGGATCTCAGGGTTCGGGACGAGTATTACAACAATATCGCCAGCCTGGTGGATACGGATCCGCTCCACGAACAGAACGTGATCCGCTTCCGCGGCCGGCTCTGGACGGCCATCACGCCGGTCACGAACGTCACCATCAACGCCCGGTTGGCGGCCGAACCGCGGTATTGGACCAGGCCCGCCTTCGTCGGCTCCCATCGGGGTGAAGAGGACATGGAATGGCGGTACGGGATCATCGACAACCTCAACCTGAAGTGGAACAACATTCTCGATCAGCCGTTGTCCCTCACCGCCGGCCGCCAGGACATTGTGCTGGGCGATTTCTGGAACTGGTGGCTGGTGGCCGATGGGACGCCGCTGGACGGGTCGTGGAGCTATTACCTCGACAGCGCCCGGGTGACCTATGACGCCAAGGACATTGCGACCAAGTTCGATCTCATCGGCATCGACCAGCAGGCTTATGCGGACGACCGGTTGCCGGTCATCAACAACAAGCAGGCCGCCCTCACCGAGCAGGACGAACAGGGGATTATCCTTTACGCCTCGAACAAGACGATTCCCAACACCCAGGTGGACGGTTACTTCGTTTACAAGAACGACGAACGCGAGCTGGCCAACGGAGACGACGCCGACATTTACACCCTGGGCGCAAAGGTCACCGGGAGTTTTGCCGGGCACTGGTCTTATTCGGTCGAAGGGGCCTATCAATTCGGGAGCAAGAACGACCCCATGGTCACCGATCCGGGAGCCACACCGGGCCGGCGTGACCTCGAGGCCTTCGGCGTGAATTCCCGGCTGAGCTATTCCTTCAATGACCGGCTCAACAACCAGTTGCACTTGATCCATGAGTATCTCTCGGGAGACGACCCCGACACGGCCGGCACGGACGAGATGTTCGACTTGTTGTGGGGGCGCTGGCCGCGCTGGAGCGAGCTCTACATTTACTCCTACATCTACGAAACCGGCGGCAAGATCGCGCAAATCAACAATATCCAGCGCTTGGGCGCCGGCTGGACGCTGGCTCCCATCAAGGGAATGCACGCGGGCCTGTACTACAACGCCCTGTTTGCCCCGCAGGAAGAGCCCACCCGCACCATCCGCCCGGGGGCTTTCAGCGGTGACGGCAGTTTCCGCGGTCATTTTCTCCAGGCGGTGGTCACCCACAACTTCAGCCGCCATCTCAAAGGCCATCTCTGGAGCGAATTTGTCTGGCAGGGCGATTACTATGCCCAGCGCAATCTCCTCACCTTCCTGCGCGCGGAAATGAGTTGGACTTTCTGACCGGCGCGGAAGCGGTTTTGACGCGAGCCGCAGGCGCGTGAACTCGGCGCAGCCTCGCCGCGCTCCGTTGGATCCGTCCATCCCAGGCTACCATGGCATCTCATCCGATCCCATCCGTGTCCGGTGGCCCGGTGACCGGCCTCAGGCTCTCGCGCCGGCGGTTTCTTCAATCCACCGCGACGGCGGCGGCGTTCATCCTGGTGCCGCGCCATGTCCTGGGCGGGGCCGGGCAGGTCGCGCCGAGCGACAAGATCACACTCGCCGGCATCGGCACCGGCGGCCAGGGAATGCAAAACCTGGCCGCGCTCCAGGCTTTTCCCGAGATCCAGGTGGTGGCGGTGTGCGACGTGCACCGCGAGGGCGGCCGTTACCTTTCCTGGAACTGGACCGAGGGCAGGGAGGAGAAGCTCTGCGGGCGCGAGCCGGCCCGGCGAGCGGTCGAGGAACACTACGCTGGACAGCAGCGTTCGGGGCAGTACCGGGGTTGTCGAGCCTACGCGGACTATCGCGAACTGCTCGAGCGAGAGGATGTGGACGCGGTAATGGTGGCGACGCCGGACCATACGCACGCCGTGATCACGATGGCCGCCCTCAAGCGGCGCAAGCATGTCTATTGCGAGAAACCGCTCACTCACTCAGTCCACGAGGCGCGTCAGATTGCGCTGGCGGCGCGCGAGGCCGGCGTGGCCACCCAGATGGGCAACCAGGGTCAGGCCTCTGAATCCGCCCGGGTGGTTGCCGAGATCCTCGCCGATGGCGCCATCGGCCCGGTGCTTGAAGTCCAAGTCTGGTGTTCCGCGCGATTCTGGCACTGGCCGCCCGGGCAAGGCCGCCCCAAAGAGCAACCGCCGGTCCCCGACGGATTGGACTGGGATCTGTGGCTCGGTCCGGCGCCCGAGCGTCCGTATCATCCGGAGTACCATCCCTGGACGTGGCGCAACTGGTGGGATTTCGGCACAGGTCAGTTGGGCGATCTCGGTTGTCACAAACTCTCGACCGTGGTCAAGGCGCTCAAGCTCGGTCATCCGGTCAGCGTCGAAGCCAGTTCCACGCTGCTCGGACCGGAGGTCTATCCGCTCGGGGTGACGGCGCGGTACGAGTTCCCCGCCCGCGGTGACATGCCGCCGGTGGTGTTGTCCTGGTTTGACGGCGGATTGAAGCCGCCGACCCCGCCCGAGCTCGAGCCGGGTGATCCGCTCCAGGACACGATTTACCTCGGCGCAAACGGCAAATTGAACGGAGACCGCCTCCTCCCCGAATCGCGGATGGATAACTATCGCCGGCCGCCCAAAACGCTGCCGCGGTCGCCCGGCCATTACCACGAGTGGGTGGCCGCCTGCCGCGGCGGTCCGCCGGCAGGATCGAACTTCGTGGATCATGCCGGATTGCTGACGGAAGTCTGTCTGCTCGGCAACGTGGCGGTGCGCGCGCGGAAGCGACTCGACTGGGACGGTCCCAACTTCCGGATCACCAACGACGCCACGGCCAACAGGCTGCTGCATCGCGACTACCGGAAGGGCTGGACGCTGTGAGGCGAGCATAACGACCGGGATTCTCGAGGTATGAAATCACCGCGCGCTATTCCACTCATCGGGCTTCTCCTCTCGACCTTGGCGGGCGCGGCAACCATCGCACCTCAGCCAGAGGAGTTGGCCGAGGCGGGGCGATGGGCGGCCGCCAAGCTGGGGAGGGAAACGGCCGAGAGCCCACCGGAACCCGCAGTGGTCGTTCGGGCGAACCACGATCCGGTGCAAGAGAACAGCCGGGCGGGCAAGCCGTTGCGGATTGCGGCTGAACCGTATCAGCCGCGGGCCGCCTATTCGTCGGAGCTGCCCTTCTCGTTCGTCTACGACGGACGGCCCTCGGCCGGGCTGCTGCAGGAGTGGGAGTGCACCGATGCGGCTGTGGGAAAGGCTGAGGAAACTGGGGGCGGCCGGGTCGAGCATTCCCGGATCTGGAAGGATCGGGCGACCGGCCTGGAGGTGCGTTGGGTTGTGGTGGAGTATCGCGATTTCCCAACCGTCGAATGGACGGTTTACCTCAAGAACACGGGCAAGCGGGACACCCCCGTGCTTTCCGCGATCGAAGCGCTCGACACCGCCTTCGAACGCTCCAGTGGCACTGCGTTTCTGCTGCATCATCACAAAGGCACGTTCGTGCGCGCGGACGATTTCGAGCCGTTGACCTCGACCCTCAGGCCGGGCGATCGGCTTCGGTTCGCACCGCCGGGTGGCCGTCCGCTGGGCCAGGTCTTTCCCTATTACAATCTTGAACTGCAGCCGGACGAGGGCGTGATCGCGGTGGTGGGTTGGCCGGGCCAATGGCGGGCGGAGTTCGAATGCGATCAGGCAAAAGGACTGCGCCTCCGGGCCGGGCAGGAACTGACCCGCCTGCGACTGCGTCCGGGCGAAGCGATTCGGACACCGTTGGTCGTCCTGCAATTCTGGCGCGGCGACTGGATCCGGGCGCAGAACCTCTGGCGCCGCTGGATGCTGGCGCACAATCTGCCGCGCCCGGAGGGCCGGGAACCGACACCGCTCCTGACGCCCTGCAGTTCGCACCAGTTCGCCGAGATGATCCACGCCAACGAGGAAAATCAAAAGCGGTTCATCGATCGGTATCTTGAGGAGCGATTGGACCCGGACTACTGGTGGATGGACGCGGGCTGGTACGTGCATCACGGCGGGGGTTGGCCCCGGACGGGGACCTGGGAGGTGGACCGCGAGCGATTCCCGCGAGGCTTGCGGGCGATCACGGATCATGCCCACGCGAAAGGACTGAAAACGATCGTCTGGTTCGAGCCGGAGCGCGTCACTCCCGGCACGTTTCTCTACACCAACAACCCGGCCTGGCTGCTCGGACGCGACGGCGAACAGAAGCTCCTGAACCTGGGTCATGCCGAAGCCCGCGCCTGGCTGACCGATCACGTGGACCGGTTGCTCACCGAGCAGGGGATCGATCTGTATCGGCAGGATTACAACGTCGATCCGCTCGGTTACTGGCGCTCGGCCGATGCCGAAGACCGACAGGGGATCACCGAGAACCACTACGTGAGCGGTTACCTGGCGTATTGGGATGAATTGCGCCGCCGGCACCCGGGTTTGCTGATCGACTCGTGCGCCTCGGGCGGACATCGAAACGACCTCGAAACCCTGCGCCGGTCGCTACCATTCCTGCGCAGCGATTTCATCTTCGATCCGGTGGGGAACCAGGGGCACACTTACGGCCTCTCGTTCTGGCTTCCGTATCACGGAACTGGGGCGCGTCATCTCCAGGAATACGAGCTGCGCAGCGCACTGGCGTGCCCGCATTTCATTGCCTGCTGGGATCTGCGGGATCGCACGCTGGACTACGATTTTCTCCGGCGAATCATGAGCGAATGGCGGTCGTATGCGGACAATTACCTCGGCGATTACTATCCGCTCACCCCTTACACGACCGCCAACGACGCCTGGATGGCCTGGCAGTTCGACCGGCCGGAGCCTGGCCGCGGAATGGTTCAGGCCTTCCGTCGGTCGGAGAGCGTCTACGAAGCCGCCCGGCTGAAGCTTCAGGGTCTCGAACACGACGCCCGGTACCGAGTCACCACGCTCGGCCAGACCAACACCGCGATCGACTTGCCCGGCGGCGAATTGATGGCGCCCGGCCTGCGGGTCGAGGCGCCAGGTGCGCCGGCGGCGGTCGTGATGGTGTACCAGCGCCTTTAACCCGGCTTTCTCAGGAAAACCGGCCTAACCGTGGGCCCCGGCCATGACGTCGCTCGCTTTCAACCCGAGCTCGAATGGCTCCAGGACCATGGGATCGGAATGGTCCAGGTGGCGGGTGCACACCCGGAAGAAATCCGACTCGCTCGTGACCCGCCGGATTTCATGCAGAAACTCGCCGGCGGGATCGATACCCAGCCCGAGGTAGTTCATGTGCTTTTTGAGCCGCGTCACCTGCGCCCGCTCATGGGGCGTCTCGGGTCGGAGCGCATCGTAGAGCTCGCGCACATAGCGCAAGACCTCCCAACCGGCGGGTAACACCGGCGATTCGCCCCGTTGGACCCGGCGGATTTGCTCGAAGATCCAGGGATTGCGAATTGCGCCACGGCCGATCATCAAGCCGCGGGCGCTCGTGCGTTCGAGCACTTCGACGGCCTTGCGGGCGGAATGCACGTTGCCGTTGGCCAGCACCGGGCAGGGGAGACGCGACACGGCTTCGGCGATCAAATCATAGCGCACCTCGGCCCGATACAGCTCCTTC
>JAHDYP010000121.1 GCA_023383055.1 Verrucomicrobiota bacterium
GCATGGGTTGGCAGACCTTCCACCACACCGCCAACCAGGACAAGAACCTGCCCGATTGGATCCCCTCGACGATTCACTACGCGCGCTGGGGTTGGGGCGAACTCGAGCCCGAGCCAGGCAAGCTTAACGTGGTGTTCCTGGACCGCGTCCTGGCCGAAAGCCGTGCGTCGGGGCAGCGATTGGCGTTTCGGGTCATGTGCGCCTCGACCTCGAAGGGCCGACCGTACCATCCGCAGTGGATTATCGAGCTCGGAGGTCGGGAACTTAAGTGTCGATATGGCGACAGCGGACCGTTTCCGGTTCCTGACCTGGATGATCCGGTGGTGCTGCGGCACCACCTCGATTTCATTCGGCGGCTCGGCGCGCGGTATGATGGTCATCCCGACATCGACCACGTCGACCTCGGCACCGTCGGCTGGTGGGCCGAATGGCACATGAGCCAATCCAATTGCGCGATGCCCGCACCCGCGACGCAACGGGCGATCGTCGATGCCTATCTCGAGGCGTTCCGGCAGACCACGCTGGTCATGCTGATGGGGGGCGGTGAGATGTTGACCTATGCCACTGGGCAGGGCGCCGGCTGGCGGGCTGATTGCCTGGGCGACCTGGGCGGTTTCTCCGACACTTGGAACCACATGCGCCAGGGCTACCCGTTCTGGATACGCCAGGCCGGCATCGAGGAGGTCTGGAAACGCGCCCCGGTGGCCTGGGAAAGCTGCTGGGACATGCGCAAGTGGGTCGCGGAAGGCTGGCCGCTACGGACCATCTTCAACTACGCGCTCGCCCTGCACGGCTCACAAATCAACAACAAGTCCGCCCCGCTGCCCGAAGGCCCCGAGGTCCGCGCGGAGGTCGAGCGGTTCCTGCGTCGACTCGGTTACCGGCTCGAGCTCCAGGAGTTGAAACATCCAACCGTCGTGCGGGCGGGGCAGACGCTGGAGTTGGCGATGCGCTGGCGCAACACCGGATCCGCCCCCTGTTACCACCCGTACCGTTTGGCTTGCCGTCTGTCGAATGATGCGGGACAGGGCGCCGTTCTCGTCGGCCAAATCACCGTTGAAAAGTGGCTGCCGGGCTCGATCGAGTTGTCTGAGGATGCATTCTTCAAGGCCCCGGACGATCTGCCTCCGGGGGCTATGCACGAAGTGACCGAACGACTGGTTCTGCCGCCCGACCTGCCCAACGGACGATATCGCGTATCGATTGGCGTCATCGACGCGAACCAACAGCCGGTCGTGCGATTGGGCATCGCCGGCCGGGACGAAGCCGGGTGGTATCCTTTGAGCCACGTTTCTCTCGAGCGTTAGCTGGCCGGCAATCCCCAACCAAGCACCACATCCCATGATGTCCCGCCTTAACCCGTTACCCCGAGAACCGAGAGGAATGCTGATGGACTTTCGACACCAGTCACGGCGGCCGTGCGGCAAGGCGTTCCCGGCCTTTGCTCTCCTTGCTGCGGTTGCAGTTCTGGGGGCGAACCCATCCGAGGGTGCCAGAGCTCCAGCCAACGGCAACCTCCTTGACGTTGCCGAGCGGACGGCGCGACAGCCGGACCATCCCGACACGGGAGGCGGCGGCGGCGTCATTGACCGTACCCGGCTGGGTATCGACAAGGACCGCTTTACGCTCAATGGGCGGCCCACCTTTCTGCTGGGCATCAGTTACTACGGCGGCCTGGGGGCTGAACTGGAAACGCTGCGCAAGGACCTCGATGCCATGAAATCGCATGGATTCAACTGGATCCGCCTCTGGGCGACCTGGCCTTACGCGGGTGAGGACGTCTCAGGGTACAGTAGCGAACCTGTCACACTATCCGGTACTGAGTTTGACGGTGACAGCTTGGTGGGCGGTGTGAGGGTGGTTGCTGCCGCAGTCCCAAGCCGGCGGGCCAGGCAGCCTGCGGCCCCGGGAGTGCGCAACAACAGCCTTTCTCGACGCCCTTGTTGAAGTCCTGCCTGCCGCCCTACTTCCCAACCTCCTTACGCGCGGCCTGAGGCAAGCGCCGATCGTCCAGCCTGCCGAACCGCCTGTTCGACCAGCGCGCACTCCCCTGCATGGACGTGTCCGGATTGCGCATCTCACTGTCAATCAGCAGCTACCGCTCGACAAACAGGGTGACAGGTTCACTGCCTTACTCGCTGCCCGAGAAGCCGATAAGGAGCAGTCGACCAGACTTGTCGCGTAGAAACCGTCACGAAAATGACAGGCTTTTCCATAGAGCAGTGCAGTGCACCGCGCCAAAGGCGCGCCCCCGGCCACTCCGTGGGGGTGGAAAGACACCGATTCCAATCGCGTCTCCCACGTTTGAATGTCGCCAACCACGGAAGCCGCCTCTATACTCCGCCCCGGCAATGGACCGCATCCGATGAATCCGAACCCGGCCTTCTTTGTCACGGGCGGCACGCTGCGTCCCGACGCGCTCTGTTACGTCGAACGCCAGGCCGACCGCGACCTGCATCAGGGCCTGCTCAACGGCGAGTTTTGCTACGTCCTCACTCCCCGGCAGATGGGCAAATCCTCGCTCATGGTTCGTTCCGTCGTTCGGCTGCGGAGCGAGGGATTCAAGATCGCCGTCCTTGACCTCACGTCCATCGGTCAGAATCTGACTCCTGAACAATGGTATGACGGGTTGATCGGCCGGCTCGGCCAACAACTCGGGCTGGAAGACCCCCTCCTCGATCACTGGCGCGCTCATTCCCGCTGGGGTCCGCTCCAACGCTGGATTTCGGCCATCGAATCGGTGGTCCTCGCCCAATTTGACCAGCGCATCGTCATCTTCATCGATGAAATCGATACGGTCCGCAGCCTGCCCTTTTCGACCGACGAATTCTTTGCCGCGATTCGCGAGTGCTTCAATCGTCGCGCCCAGGATCACCGGTTCGATCGGCTCACCTTCTGTCTGCTCGGAGTGGCCGCCCCCACGGATCTCATCCGGGACCCCCGCCTAACCCCTTTTAACATCGGTCGACGAATCGAAGTTCATGATTTCACCGAAGCCGAAAGCCTCCCGCTTGCTCGCGGTCTTAGCGCCAATGCCGCGACCGGCCAACTGCTTCTGCGCCGGGTTCTCCATTGGACCGGCGGCCAACCATTCCTGACCCAGCGCCTCTGCCAGAGCGTCGTCAACGCACTACAGCCGACTTCGATTTCGGAAGCCGGGCCACCCCCGGGCGCGGTGCCGCCGCCTCTGCCCACCGCGCAAATGGTCGATCAGGTTTGCCTGCGCCTGTTCCTCGAACCCACCGCGCGGGAACGGGACGACAACCTGGTTTTCGTCAGGGAACGACTCTTGCGCAGTGACACCGATGTCGCGGCCCTCCTCGGGCTCTATCGCGCGGTCCGTCGCGGCCGCAGGGTCCCTGATAACGAACATGATCCGCTGGTCTGCACCTTGAAACTCTCGGGACTCACCACTGGCCAGGCCGGAGCGCTGCGAGTTCGCAACCGGATTTACCAGACCGCCTTTGACGAGGATTGGATCCGCAACAACATGCCCGCGGCGGAAACCCGCCGGCAACGCAGAGCTTTCCGTCGCGGGATCCTCATTGCCTTCGCCACGATGCTGGCCATCGCCGTCGGGTTGCTGGCGCTCTTTGTCAACAGCCTCCGACTGCACCCGCTCGGGCTACAGGCCACCCTGCCCGACGGCACGCTGCTGACCCTCGATAGCGTGAGCTACGGCCGTCAGCATCATTATGAACCCGGCTGGTTCCGGAGTGCCTGGATCCCGCGGCCGTTCAATCCCGCCGGACCGTCGTCTCGCAAACCCAGCTTCGATCTCCAGACCTCGGCCGATGCCTTGACTTTCTGGATCACCCGCCAGGATGCCAATAGCGGTGTCTACCTCAATTTCGAATGGTGGTCGCACTTTGAGTTTGTGGATGACCACGGGTGCGCGTTCTTCGGCAACCTGCGCACCATCCGCCACGATCGCAATGCGACCGGTGCTTACGATGGCGGCAACCTTACCCCCCTCGCTCCCACCGATGCCTCGTTCATCGTCGCCAGCGGGGCCGCCCATACCTTCCCCAGGAGACAGAAAACCATCCTGCTCCGGCTCTACAATCTGAAACAGGAACGGGTGGCCGAATTCAACATCCCCAATCCTGTCTACCGCAGTTACCCCGTTTGGCGCGCTGAACCCCTGCCGCAAACGCGGCGCGATCAGGACCTGACGGTCACGCTGACCGAGATCCAACCGCAGACCGCCGCCTACCGCTGGCACGACTCCCTGATCGACCTGCCCGTGCCCCGCCCTTCCTGGCAGGCTTTCTGGAACGGGAACTTGTCGACCGACTGGGAGCTGGATTCCCTGGCCCTCACTGACGCCACCGGCAACACCAAAACCCTGCTGCCGCTCCTGCCCGAACCCGGCCTCTGCCCCTTCGAATCCGCCTGGTCCATCAAAGCCGTCCTTTACCAAACTCCGGAGGCTGCAGCCCGGCATGCTCCCGCCATCTGGACACTCGGCGACCTCACACTCCCTCCCCCCGGCACCGTCGACCCGAGACCGCAGAATCGGTTTTTCGACGACCTCAACGTTCAGTTCAGGGGAATCGCCGGCCCCGGCCGCTTTCGCATCGAGCATGGCACGGTGATCCCGCAGGAGTCTTCGTCCGTCCCGAGCGCCCTGATCGCCGACGGTTGGTTCGTCTTCAAGCGCAGCGACAGCCCGCTGGCTCGGTTCAACCCCACCCTGATCACCACCGGGAAACCGTTCCTCATCCTGCACCTCGACAACGGCGAGGCCCCTCCAGCCCGCCTCGGATTCCGCGCCACCGACGATCAGGGGCGGCTCGTGAGCGCCGAGGAACACCGCGAGGGCAATCTCTATTTCCTCGCCCTGCCCATGGGAACCGGGATTCTGAACCAGGCCGAACTTTGGGTCCGGCGACCGCGCGAATTCGAGTTCCTGGTCCGGCCTCCCGCACCGTCGGAATCCGGGGAAAACCTCGAGCCCTCGCCCTACACCGAGCTCCGATCGCACACCTTTCCTCCCCGGGACCCGGCCACCCCACGGAGCTTGATTGACCTTACCCCCCACTACAACGCCTCGCTGGTCAAGGATTGGCATGGCCAGATCTCGGGCAACGACCTCGCCCGCCTGCCCCAGGGCATCCAGCGCCTCGGTCACGTCGAGTTCGACATCCGCGGCATCGTCCAACTCGCCGGCGCCGAAGCCACGGTGCAGCACTTTCCCCGGCAGATCAAAGGCATCCAGGTCGAACAAACCTGCGAAAAACTCCACTTCCTCCACGGCTCCGGCTGGAATGCCAATCGCGGGGCCTTCGTCGGCCAATACGTCGTCCATTACGCCGACGGCGGCATCGAAGCCATCCCGCTGGTCTTCGGCCGGAACATCGAAGACTGGTGGTTCTCCCCGCAAGAACCCGCGCCGGTTCCTGAAGCCGAAGTCGTTTGGACCAGTGCCAATCGCGCCAGTCTCTCGCTCGATCGCGGCACCCGGCTCTACCAGTATTCCTGGACCAACCCGCGGCCGTCGATGGTGATCCAAACCATCGATTTCCTTTCCGGCATGAGCGACACCGCGCCTTTCGTGATCGCCATCACCGCCGAATAGCAGCCCGTTCACGGCCGGCTTCCGGTGATTGCCAACCCGTGGCTCATCGCTATGATGCCCGCCATGTGCCTTCGACATCCAGGACCCCGACCCGACCCGCTTCGCCTGGCTCGATGCTCGAGTTCCTGTTTCCTCAGCCCTTTGCTGGTGCTGCTGCTCCTCACCGCCTCCATACTTCCCGCCCTCGCCGCGCCGCTGGAACTCCAATTGCGCGATCTCCAGGAAGACACGCCCGGCCAGGGTGATTGGCGTATCAGCCACCAAACCGCCCGCTGGGATCCCACCCGAACCGCGGTGGTTATCTGCGACATGTGGGACCAACACTGGTGCCGGAGTGCCACGGCGCGTGTGGCCGAAATGGCGCCCCGGATGAATCAAGTCGTCAGCGCCCTCCGCCATCGCGGCGTCCTCATCATCCATTGCCCCAGCGAAACCATGGACTTCTACCGCGATTATCCCGGACGCCAACTCGCCCGCAACGCCCCCAAACTCGAGCTCCAGCCCATCAAAGACGCCTGCCGGGACCGGGTTCCCGCCGCCGAACCACGGCTGCCCATCGACGACTCCGACGGCGGATGCGATGACGATCCCCCGTGTGCCCAGGGCATGCCCTGGCGCCGCCAGATTGCGGCCATCGAAATCCACGATCAGGACGCCATCACCGATAACGCCGAAGCCTACTTCCTGATGCGCCAACGCGGCATCACGAACGTGATCATCATGGGCGTGCACCAAAACATGTGCGTCCTCGGCCGTCCTTTCGCCATCCGTCAACTGGTCAGCCTGGGCCAGAATGTCGTGCTCATGCGCGACCTCACCGACAGCATGTATAACTCACGCAAACCGCCCTTTGTGGATCACTTCACCGGCAACGAGTTGGTCACCTGGCACATCGAGAAATACTGGTGCCCCACCATCACCAGCGACCAGATCGTCGGCGGCTCCCCGTTCCGCTTCGCTGCCGATACGAAGCCACCGCGGGTCTACTCCGCCGCTCCCCAGGCCGCCCAATCCTCCCAACCGACGCTCTCCACGTTGGTGTTTGGCGATGCCTTTGGCAGCGGCTTGAGCCCCGATTGGAGCTGGCTCCGCGAAAACCCGGGCTTTTGGCGCATCCGCGACGGCGCGCTCGAGATCCAGGTCGAACCCGGCGCCGCCGATACCGTCCGGAACGCCCTGCTGCTCCCGGCCCCCGACCGCAGTCGCCACCGTTACGAGATCGAAGTCACCGTCCGCAACCTGACGCTGCCCACTCAGCAGTTCGAACAGGCCGGCATTACCTGGTACAGCAACGGACAACCCGTCTTCAAACTCGTCAAGGAACTCGTCGATGGCGAACTCATGATCCTCCCCGGCCGCAAACCGATGACCGCTGATAAGGTCCAACTCCGCCTAACCGTCGACGCCAGGCGCTACGTTGCCGAATTCCGGCCCAACGCGGAGGGGCCGTTCCAAACCGCCGCGACCGGCGAACTTCCTCCCGCCGCCAACGAACAGGTCAGCCTCCAGTGTTACCATGGTCCCGCCAACGCCCAACACTGGATTCAATTCGACGATTTTCGGATCTGGCGGCTACCGGACGAATAGTCATCCACGACCTGAAACCACGCGTGGCTGGAGATTCGAGCTTCTCGAGCCCGTAGCGTTTATGAGCAAGACATCCCCAGACCGAACCATGGATCCCTTCGCCGCCCGCTTCGGCGGGATCCAACGCCTGGTCGGCCTCGCCGGCGCCGAACGTCTGCGTCACGCCCACGTCTGCGTCGTCGGCATCGGCGGTGTCGGCTCATGGACGGCCGAGGCGCTTGCCCGCAGCGGCGTGGGACAGCTGACCCTGGTCGATTTCGACGAGGTTTGCATCAGCAACACCAACCGCCAACTCCACGCTCTCTCCGGCGCGTTCGGCCGACCCAAGGTCCAGGTCACGACCCAACGCCTCCAGGCGATCCACCCGGAGTGCACGGTTCACCCCACCCTGGCCTTCTTCACCGCCGCGACCGCCGACGCGATCTTCACCACCCGGTTCGACCATGTCTGCGATGCCATCGATCGTCCCGCCATGAAGTCTCTGCTCATCGCCGAATGCCACCGCCGCCAAATCCCCATCATCACCGCCGGCGCCGCCGGGGGACGCCTCGATCCCACCGCCATCCGCATCGCCGACCTCGCCCAGGCCACCCACGACCGGTTGCTCGTTGCGGTTCGCAAAATCCTCCGCACCGACCACGGCTTTCCCCCAGCCCCGAAACGCTTTCGGATCGACTGCGTCTACTCCCCTGAACCCGTTGTTTATCCGCAACCGGATGGTGGCGTCCGCTCGGAACGCCCGTCCTCGCCCGATCTGCGACTGGATTGCGCGAGCGGTTACGGCACCGCCAGTTTCGTCACCGGCGCGTTCGGCCTCGCCGCCGCCGCTTACATCGTTCGCCGCCTGACGCACTTCGAATCTCCTCCAAGCTGTATGGGCCAAGCCCTGAATTGCGGTTGAAGCCGGTCTTCCTCCCGTTCGTGGGGGGCTCAAGCTCCCGGCGTTGATGATCTTGCGTGCAGCACGGGCTCGAACAGGCGCCGGAAGTTCTCCTCAACTCGCACCGTCAATCGTTCCGGCGGCTCGCCCAGCCATTCCGCCAGGCGTTCGTACACCACGCCGATGTTCGCCGGATGATTCACCGGCCGGCCGCCAGCGTCATTCGCTATCGGATACCGAACCATCCCGGCCGGCAACGGCTGGTCGGGCGCGTCGGTCTCCAGCAACAGCCGATCCGCCGGCACCTGCCGGAACGTTTCCCGCTGCCGCTCCTTGCGTTCATTGAGATAATAGCCGGGAAACGAAAAATAGGCTCCCAAGGCCGCCAGCGATTCCAGCATCTCGACGGGACCCCCATACGAGTGCAGGAGAAAGCCGCAGCGCGGGCGCGGCTCGGTTCGCAACAGCTCGAACAACCTGCCCCAGGCGCGCAGACAATGAATGCTCACGGGAAGATTGCGCTCCGCCGCCAATCTGAGTTGCGCCACGAACACCTCCTCCTGTCCCGGCAGATCGGCATCCTTGATCCAACGATCCAACCCGATCTCCCCCACCGCCGACGGCGCCTGGTCCAGATAATCCCGCAGTTCCTTCAGCCAATTGCCGGTCCGCTCCCGAACATACCAGGGATGATACCCGAACGACGGAACCACCCGCGGACAACTCCGCGCCAGCTCGCGCACCTCGCCCCAGTCCGATTCGCGCGACCCGTTCACCACCATGAGCTCGACCCGCTCCTGCTCGATCGCGCGCAGAATTTCTGTCCGCTGCTCCTTCAACCGCTCGTCCTGAAGATGATTGTGCGCGTCGTAGCGCCGGCCGATCCGCGTCGGAATGTTCATGTCCTGCCAAGACCGATTTCGCTAGCTCCTGCAGCCATCTTTACTCCGCGCTAGTGCGCTTCGAGCCAGTTCCGGCCCACGCCCAGCTCAACCACAATCGGCACGTCCAGCGGCATGGCCGTCCGCATCCGCTCCTCAACCAGTGCCGACAACTCCTCCTGTTCCGGCAGGAAAAGGTCGAACACCAGCTCATCATGCACCTGGAGCAGCATGCGGCTGCGCAGACGGCGCCGGTTCAACTCACCTTGAATGCGGATCATCGCCAGCTTGATCATGTCCGCCGCGGATCCCTGGATGGGGGCATTGATCGCGTTGCGCTCCGCCGCGGCGCGCACGGTGCCGTTCGCCGACCGGATATCGCGCACGTAACGTCGACGGCCGGTAACCGTCTCCACGTACCCATGCTCGCGCGCAAATGCGATCGTTCCGTCCATGAACGTTCGGATGCCCGCGAACTGGGCGAAATACTGCTCGATGATCGTGGCGGCCGCACTGCGGGCGATGCCCAGCCGCTGGGCAAGTCCAAAGGCCGAGATCCCGTAGGCAATCCCGTAATTCACCATCTTCGCCTGCGTCCGCATCTCCGGCGTAACCGCCTCGAGGCCGACGCCGAACACCCTCGCGGCGGTGGCCACGTGCACATCCAGGTCGCTCCGGAAGGCCTCCAGCAGACCCGGCTCGCGACTCAACGCGGCAATGATCCGCAATTCAATCTGCGAGTAATCGGCCGATAACAGGCGATGTTCCTCATCCCGTGGAACAAACGCCTTGCGAATCTCCCGGCCCATTTCCGTGCGGATCGGAATGTTCTGCAGGTTCGGATCCTGCGAGCTGAGCCTCCCGGTGGCCGCCGCCAACTGCTGATAGGTCGTGTGAATTCGGCCCGTGTCCGGGTTGATCGCCGCCGGCAGCGCATCCGCATAGGTCGATTTCAGCTTGCTGCAAGCCCGGTAATCCAGCAGCCGCCGCACAATCTCGTGGTCAACCGCCAAACTCAGCAACGTTTGCTCGTCGGTGGCGTATTGTCCCGTCCGGGTTTTCTTCGGGCGCTCCACCAGTTTCAGCCTGTCGAACAGGATCTCCCCCAATTGGCGCGGCGAATTGACGTTGAACTCCGCGCCGGCCAACTGCTGGACGGCCCGCTCCTGCTCCGCCATCTGCCGACTCAGTTGATCGGCGAACTCTCTCAGCGCGCCCGCGTCGACACGGATCCCCTCCCGTTCCATCTCGATCAGCACCGGGATCAGCGGCATCTCGATCTCGTGGAACACCCGCGTTTGACGCTTCTCTTCGAGCAGCGGCTCGAGCCGGCTCCGAAGCCGGTTGGCCAGATCCGCCTGCTCCATCAGCGAATCCGCCCAGTGGATTGGCGGGCTCTCCACAAAGGTGAGTTCGGTCTGGTTGGCTCCGCCTGTTTCCGGTCGGATCGGCGCATAGCCCAGGAGCGCCTCGGAGAGATAATCGAGACTGTGACGCAAGTCCGGCTCGATCAGCGCGTGCGCCAGCATCACGTCGAACAAGTCGCCCCGCACCGAAATGCCGTGGGAACCCAGGCCGGTCATGGACCGCTTCAAATCATGACCGCTCTTGCCCACGGCTTCGTTCTCCAACACCCTCCGCACTTCGTCCCAAAACGATCGGGCGGCCGACTCCCCCGCCGGCACCGGCAGCGCCCAGGCCTTCCCCGGGGCTGATGCCAAAGCCAGCCCCAACACCTTGGTCCGATGGAGCCCGCTGCCGTCGATTTGGACCGCCAGGCCAATCGCTTGGGCCCGGCCCAGTTCCACCCACACCCGGGCCCTTTCCGTGGGATCCGTTACCACGCGGTAATCGTGCGCCACGTCGCTGAGGCGGTTCAACGCCGCGCCCCCCGCATCGGCATCCGCCGGCGCCGTTTCCCGCAAACCCAGCTCCGATGCCACCCCGCTCGTCGCCGTCGACGCGCCCGGGGCCGGCGGCTCACCTCCGGATCTCTCGGCGCCTCGACCCGCCTTGAATTCCTCTCCGAACAACCGGCGTCCGATCGAGTTGAACTCGAACTCCACCAACAACTGCTTGAGCGCGGGTTCGTCCGGCGGACGGAGCTTGAATCGATCGAGATCGATCGGGATCGGTACCTGGCAGTTGATGGTGGCGAGTCGTTTGGACAGGAGCGCCTGCTCGCGATGCTGCTCCAGACTTTCGCGCAATTTGCCCTTGAGCTCGTCCACGTGCGCCAACAAGTTCTCGATCGAACCGTACTCGCCGATCAGTTTGATCGCCGTCTTCTCCCCAATCCCGGGCACACCCGGAATATTGTCCGAGGCATCCCCCCACAATCCCAGGATATCGATGATCTGATGTGGTTGTCCGATCCCCCATTTCTCACAGACTTCGGCCGGCCCCAACACTTCGGGCGGGTCACCGGCCCGGCCCGGCTTGAATAAAAACGTCCGCGGCGCGACCAATTGGCTGAAATCCTTGTCCGGGGTGACCATGTAACATTCGAAGCCGGCCGGGGCCGCCTGCCGCACCACGGTACCGATGATGTCGTCGGCTTCATACCCGTCGAGCAGCAGGACCGGCAGGTTCAGAGCCGCGGCCATGCGGCGCACCTGGGGGAGTGCTGCGACAATGTCTTCGGGCATGGCTTGGCGCTGGATTTTGTAGGCCGGATAATCCTGGTGTCGCTGCGTGGGCGCCGCGGTGTCAAACGCCAGCGCCAGGTGCGTCGGTTGATGGTTCGCCAGGATCTCCAGCACTGTCTGCGTGAATCCATACAAGGCCGACGTGTTCACCCCCTTGGAGGATAACACGGGACGGCGAGCCAGGGCGAAGTGCGCCCGGTAAACCAACGCCATTCCATCGAGCAAAAACAGCCGTTTGGGCATGCCGTCAAACTAACCTCCCCTCCCGAGATTCCCAGTTCTTTCCCCCACACCCCAAAGCCTGGGGCCCTGGCGGGCTAGCAATATTGGGTCAGCCGGGCATAGGCCGCGTCCCAGGCTGCCGCATGGGGTTGAATAATCTCGCACGAGAAAGATTCCTGCACGACATTCCGCGCTTCCTGAAGCGACTTCAACTGGCCCAGGGCGATCGCCTGCACCAGCATGTTGCCCGCCGCCGTGGCTTCCGTTGGGCCGATGACCAGCGGGATCTGCAGGGCGTTCGCGGTGAAATGATTCAATAACGTGTTTTTCGTCCCACCCCCCACCACATACAACTTCTCGATCTTGCGCTTGGTGAGCCGCTCAATCTCCCGCAACGTCTTCCGATAATACAACGCCAGGCTCTCCAGGACGCAACGAATAACCTCTCCCGGCTTCCGGGGCACAATCTGCCCCGTCTCCTTGCAGAACGCGGCCACCTTCAACGGCATGTCGCCCGGCGCCAAAAACCGGGGATCAGCCGGGTTGATCAGCGCCTGGAACGGTTGCGCCGCGCCCGCAAGATGCGTCATCACCTCGTAATCCAATTCCTGCTCCCGCTGGGCCCAATGCCGCCGACACTCCTGCACAATCCACAAGCCCACAATGTTCTTCAACAGCCGCACCGAATGGCCATATCCAATCTCGTTGGTGAAATTCAAATCGCGCGCCTCATCGGTGATCATCGGCTGCGGCAACTCCACCCCCATCAGCGACCACGTCCCCGAACTCAGAAAAGCCCAGTTCTCACCCGACACCGGCAGGGCGGCCACCGCCGCGCCCGTATCGTGCGAGCAGGAGGCAATCACCTTCGTCTCGGCAAACGCCCCTTGCCTGGCGAAATCGGAACGCATCGGCCCCAGGACGGTTCCCGACGGCACCACCGCCGGCAGCAGATGCGGCGAGAGGCGCAGCGCCCCCAGCAGTTTGCTCGACCACGTCCGCGCCACCGGATTGTAAAGCTGCGTCGTGCTGGCCATCGACGCCTCAACCCGGGCCACATTGGACAACAAGAAATTGAAGCCGTCGCCGATCGGCAGAATCTGATGAGCCTGGCGCAGCCGCTTGGGATTCTCCGCCGCGAGTTGAAACAGGGTGTTGAACGGCAGCTTCTGGATGCCCGTCTCGTTGTAGATTGCCTCCCACGGCATCTGCGCCAGAAACGCTTTCATGCCCCCCTCACAGCGTGGATCGCGGTAATGATGCGTGGGCGTGATCAGCGAACCGTCCTGCTCGAACAGCAGGTAGTCCACCCCCCACGAATCGCAGCTGATGCCCGCGATCGGATCCTCCCGCTGCGAGATCTTCTCCAGCCCCGCCAACATCTCCTGGAACAACCTCGGCACATCCCAATAAAGCCCGTTCTTGTCCCGGATCGGCTCATTGGCGAACCGATGAACCTCGCTCAAAATCAGCTTGCCGCGGCATAAGTCCCCCATCATCACCCGGCCGCTCTCCGCGCCGAAGTCGCACGCGATGTAGTAATTCCTCATAAATCCGTTGGCTCTGATTAACCCGCGTTCCCAATACCCAGCCGCCCGTGAAACCTTGCCGGCCACTCCCGTTTCGGCGATTCGAGACTAACGACCAGCCGATTGCGCTTCAAGGATCAAGCACGGCCACTTCCCGTTCCTTTATCGCCAAGCTGACGTTCGCCGCGAAGCTTATGGAATGCCGAGCCTGGTCGGACACGCCGGTCGCAACCTCAAATCTCCCTCAACCCTTCACTTTTCCCGCAAATCGCCCGCATCCGTCCTGTTTCTGGACCCCACCAATGCCGCGGATCAAGTCACCCGCCGCATATTCCCTTTTCCTTGCTGGCCACCCCGTGTTTAAGTCTCCCTGCTATGCAAAAGACCGCCCTCATGTTTGCCGGCCAAGGCGCCCAGGTCGTTGGTATGGGCAAGGATCTCGCCCAGGCGCATGCCACCGCGCAAGCGCTGTTCGAGCGCGCCAACGCCGCCCTCGGTTACGATCTTCGCCACCTCTGCTTCAACGGACCGGAGATCGAACTGACCCAGACCCAGCACGCCCAACCCGCCATCTACCTCGTCGGCTGGATCGCCTTCCAACTGCTCCGCGAGCGTCTGCCGACGCTCGAGTTCCAGGCCACCGCCGGCCTCTCCCTGGGCGAGTTCACGGCGCTTGCCGCCGCGCAGGCGATCCGTTTCGAAGAGGGACTGGCGTTGGTCCGTCAGCGCGGGCTCGCCATGCAGGAAGCTTGCGAACAAACGCGCGGGGCCATGGCCGCCATCGTCGGCCTGGACGAAACGCCCACACGCGAGGTCTGTGCCGAAGCCGGAGTCGCCCTGGCCAACCTCAATTGTCCAGGCCAAATCGTGATCTCCGGACCCGCGGAACTGATCCAGCGCGCCTGCGACCTCGCTCTGTCCCGGGGCGCCAGGAAAGCCCTGCCCCTGCCCGTCGCCGGCGCTTATCACTCGCCGCTCATGGCTGGCGCCCAGGCCAGGCTGGCCGACGCCCTGGCGGGCTTCACCCTGAAAACCGCGGTGGTTCCGGTCATCTCCAACGTCACCGCCCGACCGCACGGCGCCCCGGATCAGATCGCCGCCCTCCTCGTCCAGCAGGTCACCTCCCCGGTCGCCTGGGAAGCCAGCATCCGCCATCTGCTGGCGCAGGGCTTTACCCGCTTCATCGAGTTGGGACCGGGCAAAGCCCTCAGCGGTTTCTTGCGCCGCATCGATCGCCACGCCCAGGTCTTCAATATCGCCGACGTTCCAAGTCTCGACGCCACCATCGAAGCCCTGGGCAAACCGCCGGCCACCCCTGCCCCTGCCGCCTCAGAACCCCAAGCGCAAGCCCGATGAATTTGTCCGGGCTTGGAGTTGACAAACCGCTCCGAACCACGGAGAACGGGGCTCGGTTATGAGCCTGTTGCCCAATCAGATCGCCGTCGTGACCGGTGCCGGCCGCGGCATCGGCCACGCCATCGCCTTGAAATTCGCCAACGCCGGCGCCGATGTCGTCTGCGTATCGCGCACCGCGGAGAACGCCGAAAAAGCGGCTGCCGAAATCCGCGGCCTGGGACGGAAGGCGTGGGCCTACTCGGTCGATGTGTCCAACACCACGCAGGTCGAGCAGGCGTGCGAACAGATACTCGGCGACACCGGCCGGGTCGATATTCTCGTCAACAATGCCGGCGTTACCCGCGATGGCCTGCTCATGCGCATGAGCGAATCGGATTGGGACACGGTGCTCGATACGAATCTTAAGGGCGCGTTCCTCTTCACCCGCGGCTTCGTCCGGTCCTTTGTCAAACAGCGCTCGGGCCGCATCATCAATGTCGCCTCAGTCATCGGCTTGATCGGAAACGCCGGCCAGTCCAATTACGCCGCCAGCAAAGCCGCCTTGATCGGCTTCACCAAGTCGGTCGCGCGGGAACTGGGTTCCCGCGGGATCACGGTCAACGCGCTCGCTCCCGGGTTCATCGAGACCGACATGACCGCCGTCCTGAACGACCAGATCCGCCAGGACCTGCTCAAGAAAATCCCTTTGAACGGCTTTGGCCAGCCCGACGACGTCGCCCAGGCCGCCCTGTTCCTCGCCAGCTCCGGGGCACGCTATATCACGGGGCACGTGCTCACCGTCGATGGCGGGATGACTATGTGACCCGTTCGTCGCGATTTTGTCGATGGATCAACCCCTTTCGATCATAAACCGGAGATTGCAGACTTGACGCCTTCTTAACCGTCGCATAGACACACAGCAAAACTTAACGGAGAAACCCATGGCAGCCGATAAAACCATTGAGCAGAGAGTCAAAGAAATCATCGTTGAACAGTTGGGCGTCAACGCCGACCAGGTGACCCCAGAAGCCAAGTTCATCGAGGATCTGGGCGCCGATTCCCTTGACACCGTCGAACTCGTCATGGCCCTGGAAGAAGAATTCAGCCAGGAAATCCCCGACGAAGAAGCCGAAAAGCTCCAGAGCGTCGGCGATGTCATCAAGTACATCGAAGAGAAACAAAAGTAATCGCTCCGCCCTCCCCGCTCGGGCAGCCGCCTCGGTTCAGGAGCGAGCTGGCCGCGTGCTTTGTTGCCCATGGCGTCCAACCCAATGGATCGTAGAGTGGTCGTAACCGGCCTCGGGGTCGTAACCCCCCTGGGCCACGATCTTGAGGGCTTCTGGCAGAACCTCCTGGCGGGCCAGTGCGGCATCGACCAGATCACCGCGTTCGACGCGTCCAAATTCGATACCCGGATCGCCGCTGAAGTCCGCAACTTCGATCCCACCCCGGCCTTCCCCTCACCCAAGGAAGTCCGGCGCACCGACCGTTTCTCCCAGTTCGGCGTGTTCGCCGCTTACCAGGCCCTCAAGGACTCCGGGATCGACCTCGACCGCATTGATCGCGATACCGCCGGCGTCATTCTCGGTTCCGGCATCGGCGGCCTCTACACCGTCGAGGAACAACACAAGATCCTCCTGAATCGCGGTCCCGGCCGGCTCTCGCCTTTCCTCATTCCCATGCTGATCCTGAACATGGCCTCCGGCATGTTCTCGATGTACTACAAGCTCCGCGGCCCCAACCTCGCCACCTGCTCCGCCTGCGCCACCGCCAACCACGCCATCGGTGAAGCCTGGCGCACGATCAAAATGGGCGACGCCACCGTCATGTTCGCCGGCGGCACCGAGGCCACCATCGTCCCCATGGGCATCGGCGGCTTCTGCGCCATGCGCGCCATGAGCACCCGCAACGACGATCCCAAACGTTCTTCCCGCCCCTTCGACGCCGATCGCGATGGCTTCGTCATGGGCGAAGGCGCCGGCGTCGTCGTTCTCGAAGAGCTCGAACATGCCCGCGCCCGTGGCGCTCGCATCTATTGCGAAATTGCCGGCTACGGAAACACCGCCGACGCCAGCCACGTTACCGCCCCCGCTCCCGAGGGTGAAGGCGCCGCCCGCTGCATGCGCATGGCCCTCCGCTCCGCCGGCCTTAACCCCGAGGACATCTCTTACATCAACGCCCACGGCACCGCCACCCCGCAGGGCGACATCTGTGAAACCCAGGCCATCAAGACCGTCTTCGGCGAACACGCCCGTAAACTCGCCGTCTCCTCCACCAAAGGCGCCACCGGCCACATGCTCGGCGCCGCCGGAGCCGTTGAACTCGCCATCTGCTCCAAGGCCATCCAGAACGGTGTCGCCCCACCCACGATCAATCTCGATAATCCCGACCCGCAGTGCGACCTCGATTATGTGCCGCACACAGCCAGGGAAATGAAGATCACGGGGGTCATCAATAATTCCTTCGGCTTTGGCGGTCACAACGCCTGCATCATCGCTACCCGCTTCGACGGTTGATCCTCCCTTTGGACTGCGCCGGCAGGGCGCCAGCGTCGACGGCACTTTGACTCCGTTCCGGCACCCCCGTCCAACGCACGTGCTGCTAGTGCTGCGGCCCGCTCATCATGCTCGCGCCATCAAGCGCCGGTTTGGCGGCTGAGGTTTCTCGACCGGTTGACCCGGGCTTGTTCACGGGCGCGTTGACCACGCGTGCCAGTTCCTCCTCCGTGATCTGGAGCGGACCCCGGGCCAGTTCGGGCGCGTTGAAGTTGTCGAGGCACGTGTCGTAGTAGGTCGGATCCTCCTGGGGCAGCAGCAACGGCTTCGAAAAACGACCTTCCGGATCGACGTGGGCGATGAACAGACGTGCGAAAACACCGTCGAGCCGCCGGCTGCCGAAAAGAAGCCAACGTCCGTTGCTCGACCAACAGTGCCATGTCTCCGTTTGGTCGCTGTTGACAATCGGCAAGGGCTCGACCTTCAGGCCGTCCAGGCGCAGCAGGAACAAGTCGCTCTCCGGCCGAAAGAGCGGAAAACTGCCGGACTCGCTGGCCGTGAACACCAGGTGCCGGCCGTCGGGCGAAACCCGGGGTTGATGCGCGCTGAACCGGTGCTCGGCGCTCGAAACGACTGTTTCCGGCTTGCCCCACCGGTTCTGGTCCGGGTCGTACGGAATGCGCAGGAGATCGTAACGAAAACTGCGCACCTGGTCGATCGGCACCGTGGGCCCGTCGCAGTAGTAGAGATGACGGCCGTCCGACGCCCAGCAGGGCCAATTCTCGTTGCGATCGGGCGCGGCGATCACCGGCGGCTTTTCGATCGCGTGATCGTCGAGGTGCACAATCCCGAGGTCGGAGCGGACATCGTAGACATCGCGGTTCATCGGCCCGGCGACATGAAAGAACTGGGTGATTTCGTTGGCGGCGAAGGCCAGCAACTTGCCGTTAGGATGCCAGGAAAGGTAGCCCAGCTTCGCGTCGATCCGCGAAAGGCGGTTGCTGGTCCACAGGATGGTCGGAGTCCCAAACCGACCTCGAAAACTGATGGCGAACCGGTCCGGAGCACCCTGCTGGAAGGTGTGACAATTCACACAGCCTTGTCCGATGGTCTCATTGCGCAGCACCGGTGTTTCTTCGAAGGTCTCCAGATGTCGCTGGTAAACCCCCAGATGCTTGTAGGTGGAATAGAGCGGCCGAAGCCGGCGATACAAGACATACGGGTCAATCTCTTCCTCGGCCACCCGGTTGGTGAACGGAGCATAGCGAGTCCACTCGCCCGCCGGAGCGCGGACAGCGATGTTCCACGATAATGGGTTGCCCCGATTGGCTTCCAGAAGCTCCTTCCACTGGCGAAGAGGTAAGCGGACGTTGGGTTGGGCTTGCCGGACTTCCAGCAATGGACCGCCCGAGCCGCTTACCCGCAACTCGTACTCAATGCCCGCTTCCTGAATCGTTAAGTTCAGCGGCGCCACATTCGGAGGGAGCACGACCTCGAGGTAATCCGGGATCACGCGCAGCAACCGCGGAGTTTCGGACGCCGTTGCCGTCACCCGCACAGCCAGCGGTGGCGCGCCGCCCAACAGAGGATCCGCCTGGACTGCCGGACGAACAACGCTTGGGATCCCGGCAAGGAGCAGGCACCCGTACGCGAGCCGGATTCGCCATGAACGCCGCGGGCGGGCGACGGCCCGCCGGCCGCTCCGGCTCTCCGCAAAGGACTGGGAGGTTCTCGGGTTACTCATGAGTTCCAGGGGTCTCCGGGCCTGGGCTGAGGCTCGTCGGCTCGAGGAACCCGAAGAAGTAATAGTACCAATACGTGTTACCAAAATCCCGCCCAGCCTCAGGCTGCACCCGCTCGAGCTCGCCTGCGGCTCGTGCCATCACTTTATGGAAATCCTGGAAGCACGCCAGCACCGCGGGAGGCACACGCTCAAGCAGGCCGGCCACAGAAATGCCCGGGTAGAGACTCCGATGCAGCACCACCGCTTCGGCATAATGGCGCGGCAAAGGGCCATCGTGGCTCCGCGGAGACTTGGCCAGGGTTCGCACGGCGAAAAGCAGTCGCCGCTGCAGAAGTTGATGCGCCAGCAGGTACTCAAAGGCCATCACGTTCCGCGGATTCGATTCGAGGGCCAACTGCAGCAGACGTTCCGTGGTCAGCCCTGCCGCGATCCGATCTCCGCCGAGGAGATTCTCGCGGATACGCGTGATCGTGGGGTCAGGCATGACTGACGCGTCAGTGCCCAGGCCGGCGCGGAAGCGATCGACCCACGACTGATGCTCCGGATAGGCCTCGAGCCGGTTTAGAAAAATGCCGGCGGCGTTTGTCAACCCTCTCACCAGGTGGAGACGGGCCAACGTGCGCAACGCCGACGGATTCTCCCCCTCCATCTCCAGGGAGTCGAAGGCCAAACGCTCCGCCGCATTGAGGCACCCCAGTTGGAGCAGCGTCTCGGCGAGGTGCGCCGCTCCCGCGTATTGCTTAAGTTCGCTGGTGGAGAGCAGTTCCGGGCCGGAGCGGTGAATCCAGGAGAACTGCTCCTCCGGCAGGCGCCCGCTTTCAAAAAGGGCCCTGACGACAACCAGGCGCAACGTGTTGTTCGTGAGCGGGTCGCCAGCAAGAGCCTGTAGCAACACCGGCCAGTCCTCCTGCTCGAGCGCATGTCGAACCGCCAGTGGAAACGACGTCGGCCGCTCAGCGACCACCGCCGCTGCCCCGGCCCAGCCCGCCAGCAGCGCCCAGCTCCCGACCATCCAAGTCAGCCTTTCGAGGAGATGACAGCGCTGTTCCATGTCCATTTGGCACCGTTACCCGCAGATTGCGAGACGCTTACGGCGCGCAACGCGGCCTTTCCATTTGGCAAGGACGCGCTCCCGCGCGTTCCCTGGAATGTCGCTGTATAAGCGATTCCTTCTCCCGAAATCCGATCCGTTCACAAAAAGGGGGCCGGATCCAATCCGGCCCCCCGTGATTTAGCTCAATCGTTCAGCTCACCTTAGTCGACTCGACGGATCCGGCCAAACAACACCGGGTTCGCCGGATTCGGCGTGAACGTATAGGGCGAGGTGCCGACTATGTTATCCCACGGCCCCGTCAGCGCAGGGGCGGCCTGCAAGGTGCCGCCACCCGTCCACGTGATCGTAATCGAGCCATTGGCATTCACGCTGATGCCCGTGATCTCCGGCGGCAGAGCCGGTTTGTCGGGAATGACGCCCGCCCGATACGTCCGCAGACCGCCATTGGCGGTGTCATTGAGGAGCACCCGGGTGAGACCGTCCGCCTTGAAGCTGAACAGCTCAAGGTGGGCGTCTCCGCCCGCTTCCTGGTAAACCACCCGGATCGGGTAAACCCCCGGTTCCTGCACATACAGCGTGAGCACGGCGTCGGCCGTGTTGCCGTCCACCTGACCAAGCAGCACGCCGTCGGTCGGTGTCTTGATATAACCGGCTTGTGCTTTGTAACTGTCGTCGCTTCGCACCCCAAGCTTTATCCAACCAGCCGGGAGTTCAACGAAGGTGATGATCTCGGCGGAAATCCCGTCTGTACCATCGGGAGGCGGTGAGTTGCCAGGAATACCCGGCATCTGATCGTCTGGCGTGAAGTAACCAAACCAGGTCGTGCCGTCATTCGCCACCTGGCTCAAGTTGATCACGGTCGGGATTTCATACTGAAGCAGTTTTCCCACAACCACCCCCGAAGCGAGGGCTGGCCCCATTTCGTCTGCATAGGCAAGGTTGTTCGGGCTGCCCGGAAGTTGACCCGCCAGCGCGAGTTCAGCCGAAGCCAGGCTGTTCGAGAGATAACTCTCGTTCTGCCAGATCTTGAACATGAATCCAGGCTTCGTGTTGTCGAACGAAACCGCCTTCATCGACGGGGTGATATCGCCGTAGGTCAGCGAGAAGTCACTGCTGTCCGTGACCACGTTGCCATCGGTGTCCGCGGCTTCGATCGTGTAAGTGTGGGCTCCCGTGGCCATCGGTTGGGTTGGCGTGTAACTGAAGTCGGTGGCGTCGATCTTCTTCTCGCTGGCCACCAGCGTCACTTCGACCTCGTCGATCCACAGCTTAACCGACGCGGGATCGAGGATGGAGTCACCATTGTCATTCACCCGGAATGTGAAGTTCAGGATGCTCGGGTTGATGGCTGAGAGGAAGATCAGGTCGGATCCCACCCCGCCAATCCCGAGCGTGACCAGCGCCGTGTCGATCGGCGTCTTGCCGTGAACGATCGAATGCGCACCCAGACCGCCCCAACCTTTTTGACCCGGGGTAAGTTCGTCGCCGTCGTTGATGGCCATGCCTAGGCCAAACTGCGTGCCCAGATCGAGTTCCGTCAGGCCTAACGCCGCCTTCGGCAGCTTGATCTCGTATGTCGTGCGCTTGGTTTCAGCGTTGCGCGCGACCACCGCCTCGGTGCCACCGGGGCCGGCCTCGTGGTTGACAATGATCTCGCCGAGGGCGCCTTCCACGCCGCCGAGCGCGTAGTTGTACAGCGCTATCTGGGTCGCTTGATTCGCATCGGCAATCATCAACTGCACCGAGTCACCATTCCATGCGCTGTTGGCAGCATTTTCGTGATACTCGTCCGTGACGACAAAACCAAAGTAAATGTTGTCCGCGTCGTAAACGATTTGCACCGCCGAGGTGTGGTCGTCCGGACCGGTCCAATCGCCTCCGTTGTACACTTCAAACAAGACCAGGTTGCCCGGCGGATCGTTGGTCCCGGAACCTTTTGGGGTGTAAAAGCGGGGATCGGACAACTTCGGTACGCCGGACCACTCCGACAGACTGCCGTCCAGAGTAATCGCACGTGGCGCCGGGTTGGCAAAGTAAAACTCCTTGCCCGACTCGATGTCGTTGGCCCTGGCCAACGATACCAGCGCCGTGTCGAAGGGCGTCTTGCCATGGACGATCGAGTGCGCGCCCAGCCCACCCCAGCCTTTCTGGCCCGGAGTCAGTTCGTCGCCATCGTTGATGGCCATACCGAGGCCAAACCGCACCCCGCCGCCAAGCGTTTCCAGGCCCAGCGACGCCTTCGGCAGCTTGATCTCGTAAATGGTTCGTTTCGTGGTCGCGTTGCGCGTCACCACCGCCTCGGTGCCACCGGGGCCGGCCTCGTGGTTGACAATGATCTCGCCGA
>JAHDYP010000122.1:0-15290 GCA_023383055.1 Verrucomicrobiota bacterium
ATCGCAGAACGCGGCGATTTCGCCCTGGGGATCGACGACCGGTTTTTCGGCGCAGGCGTAAATGGTGCCGCTGGTGCCGAAACTGGCGGTGATGACGCCGGCCCGGGTATTGCCGGTGCCGATGGCGCCCATCATGTTGTCGCCGCCGCCGGCGCTGACCACCACGTCGGGGTTGAGGCCGAGGGCTTTGGCGGTGGATGCCTGCAGGCGGCCCGCCGGTTGATCACTTGAGATGAGCGGGGGCAGCTTGGCGGCGAGATTGTGGTCAATGGCGGCAAGGGTGATTTCGGACCACTTGCGGCGGCGGACATCCAGCAGCGCCGTGCCGCTGGCGTCGCCATACTCCATGACCTTTTCGCCGGTGAGCCAGAAATTCAGATAATCATGCGGCAGCAGGATGGTGGCGAGGCGCTCGTAGTTCCTGGGTTCGTGCTGTTTGAGCCAGAGGATTTTTGAGGCGGTGAACCCGGGGAGAACCGCATTGCCCAGAGCGCGGATCGTGGGTTTGAGGCCGCCGAGTTTGGCCATGATCTGGTCGCACTCCTCGGCGGTTGAGGTGTCGCACCAAAGCTTGGCGGGCCGAATGACTTCGCCCTTCGCGTCGAGCGGCACAAAACCGTGTTGCTGGCCGCTGACGCCGATGGCTTTGACTTCGGGGGCGGTGGCCTTGGCGGATTTCAGCGCCTGGGTGATGGCTTTGGCCGTGGCCTGTCGCCACGTGCGCGGGTGTTGTTCCTTGGCTCCGGGCGGCAGACCGGGAATCAGATCGTAGGCCTGGGCGGCGGTCGACAGGACTTTGCCGGTGCGCGCGTCCACGACCAGGACCTTTGTCGATTGGGTTCCACTATCGATGCCGATGACCAGAGTTCTCATATTCGTGTTTGCCGATGCCGGAAAAACGATGATCAAGTTGGGCGGAACTGTCGATGATTTCCTTGGGCTGGCGGTGGGGCGGTGCCGTCATCGGGTCGGCCCGCGCGGGTGTTCTCGCCGATGCTGGACCAGCCGCGCAACCGCATCGGTTGCGGGACATCGGAATTCCTCGCGGGATTCGAGGTTCTTGACGAGGACGGTACGGGTTGCGTCGGGCATGGCTTCGAGGCGCAAGGTGTGGGCGGCTTTGAGTTCGAGGGCGCGCTTGAATTGCTTGTCGGATTTGGTTGGGGCCAACGGGAACTCTACGATCAGGCCGGCCTCGCGGAGTTGATGGACGAGGGTGAGAGACTCGAGTCGGAGGTTTTCATTTTCGATGAGACAGAACAGATCGATCCGCGGTTCGAAGCCGGGAAAGAGTTTGCGGGCGCGCAGGAGTTCCGTGAGGACGACATCGCCCATGCCGAATCCCAGCCCGGGCAGGTCGATCCGGCCGCCGGAGATGAGTTTGACGAGTTGATCGTAGCGTCCGCCGCCCGCGATGGCGCGGAAGGCTCCGGAACGATCGAAGGCTTCGAAAACCGGGCCCGTGTAATAGGCCAGGCCGCGGATGACGCCGTAATCGATGGTGACATAATCGGCCAGACCGCGCGCGGCCAGGTCGTCGAGGATGCGGGCCAGTTCGGCGGTGGGTTGGGCGGCCTGGATGAAGCCGCGGACTTCCTCGAGGCTGAACCCGAGCGCCCGGAGTTTGGCTTCGCTGTTTTCGGGCGCTTCGCGCTCGAGCTTGTCGATGACTTGGTAGAAGTCGTATTCGCGGTCGGTGACCGGGCAGCGTTGGACAAAGAAGTCGTGCCAGGCGTTGCGGCTGCTGAGCCGGATCCGGAAATCGGCGGCCGTCAGCTTCAGCGAGCGCAGGCTGTCGATCAGCAGGGCGATGAGTTCGGCGTCAGCGCCGGGTGAACTCTCGCCGAAGATGTCGGCGTTGAACTGGAAATGTTCGCGGAGCCGGCCTTTTTGCTGGCGTTCATAACGGAACAACTGGGGTAGGGCGAACCACTTCATCGGTTTACGATAGTGGCGTTCGGCGGCGGCGACCATTCGGGCGAGTGTGGGGGTCATCTCCGGACGGAGAGCAACCGCGCGTTCCCCCTTGTCGTTGAAATTGTAGAGCTGGCCCACGATTTCGTCGCCGCTCTTGGTGGTAAACAGTTCGAGGCTTTCGAGAGGCGGACCATCGTATTCGCGGAAGCCGTAGCGGCGGGCCACTTCCCGCCAGTTATCGAACAGATACTGGCGCGCATCGGCGGTCCAACCATCCGCGGTTGGCGCGGGCGCGGGGTAGAAATCACGAAAGCCGGGAAGTCGATCCATAAACAGGCGGCATCGGGGACATGGGTTGAACGTGGCCGAATGAATGAGTCCGCCGGTGGGCGCTCAATCTCGAGTGTCGGTTTGCAGAATGGCGGGCCAAGTCGACGATCCGGGGGGATGAACCCGATGCCCCAACCTCGACGGGGTGGGACCATGCGGCATCAAGCGAGCCTGGGCAACGGATGCTCGCTTCAGATTTCCGGTCCGGAACTGTCGGGGGCTTCAGCGGCCGATTCAATATCGGCCGGGGTGAGCTTGAGAACGGCTTCACGCATTTCCTTGCCCGGCTTGAATTTGACGACCGCCCGGGGCGGGATGCGGACATCGTTGGCCGGGGCATTGGGATTTCGACCGATTCGGGCCTTGCGGATTTTGACCTCGAACACGCCGAAGTTGCGCAACTCGACTTTGCGCCCCTGAGCGACTGCTTCAGCGATGTAATCGAGTGTTCTTTGGACTACGTCGAGCACTTGCTGCTGAACCAGGTCGGTTTCGTTACTGATCCGAACCACGATGTCACGCTTCGTCATAACAATCTCCCCGTTGGGTTTGGGTGCCGGGTGCTGCAATGGCCTGCTTATAACTGCTTTGGCCTCAACGGTCAAGCGGTGAATCCACCGAAAACCAGGTTCGTCCCACCCCGAATTGCCGATCCATAACCACTTTCTGGTGAAGCCGATCAGGCGGATTCAATCGCAACTGCCGCCGTGATGGCCGGCCGGTCGAACCCGGCGGAGGAAGGCTGAAACTGGCAGGCATCCGGTCTAACTCTCGATCACGTTGATCTCGACCGGTTCAACGCGTATCCCCATGCGCTCGAGCCACTTGATCGATGATTTGATGTCGGCGCGCGCGCCCTCCAACTCGAGGCAAACCACTCCGATCTCATCCGTCACGCTCGCCTGCCGTATGTTCGTCACCAGCTTGAACTTCTGGCTCAACTGCCAGATGACCGGGGTGCGAATAAGCCGCGGCGGGAACATCAACCAGAGGCGCGTCTTCTGAGGAAGAGCGGTTGGCGGCTTGCGGACGCGTCGGGTGGTTTTGGAAGACTTGGGCATGGGGCTTCGGGCAGATCGTTACTCCGGATTGAATGGGACAGCGGCCGGAGGAGGAACGAGTTAGCCGCCGGCGATCGCCGGTATGATGCTGATTTCGTCTCCGTCTTTGAGGGGTGTCTCCTGGTTTTGGAGGAAGCGGATGTCCTCTTCATTGAGGTAGACGTTGACGAAGCGTCGAACCGCGCCCTTTTCGTCGAGCAACCGTTCGCGAATCCCCGGGTACCGCGACTGCAATTCCGCGATGGCCGCGCCGATGGTCGGCGCGGTGATTTCGACAAGTTCCTCGTTGTTAGTCAGCTTGCGCAACGGGGTGGGGATGCGAACCTGGATCGGCATAGCCATTTCTATTTGGTCGTCGTCAGTCGACTGTCACTTTCGAGCAGCGTTTCGAACTCGCGCAGGCTGGGGCGGATTTCATGAGTCTGCCCCACGTGCCCGCTTATCGCCTCAATGGTTTTAAGCCCATTGCCGGTAATGCAAAGCACCGCCGAAGCATCGGCAGGAATGCGGCCGGAGGCAATGAGTTTCTTGGCCACGCCCACCGTCACGCCGCCGGCGGTTTCCGCGAAGATACCTTCGCACTCGGCCAGCAGTTTCATGCCCTCCCGGATCTCGTCGTCCGTCACGTCGTCGGCGGCCGCGCCGGTTTCGCGGATGACTTTGAGGGCGTAAAACCCGTCGGCCGGGGTGCCGATGGCCAGGGATTTGGCGATCGTCTGGGGTTTCACCGGCTTGAAGAAGTCGAGTCCGGCCTTGTGAGCGGACGAGATGGGGGCGCATCCGGTGGCTTGGGCGCCGTGGACTTGATAGCGGCCTTCGGACGCCAGGCCGAGGCCGATCATCTCCTGGTAGCTCTTGTGGATTTTGGTCAGGAGGGATCCGGACGCCATGCAAACCACCGTGTGAGCGGGCACCTTCCAGCCGAGTTGCTCCACAATCTCGAACCCCATGCTTTTCGAGCCTTCCGCGTAGTAAGGCCGCATGTTGACGTTGACAAACGCCCAGCCATACTTGCCGGCAATCTCCGCGCACAGGCGGTTGACCTCGTCATAATGACCTTTGATCCCAACCACCGTCGCGCCATAAATCAAGGAGTTCATCACCTTGCTCCGCTCGAGATCCGCGGGGATGAAGACGTAGGCCTTCATGCCGCTCGCGGCCGCAATCGCCGCCACTGAGTTGGCCAGGTTCCCCGTCGACGCGCAGGCCACCGTGGAAAACCCGAGCTCGCGGGATCGGCTCAGCGCCACGCTCACCACCCGGTCCTTGAACGAGAGCGTAGGGTAATTGACGGCATCGTTCTTCACCCACAACTCCCGAATGCCCAGGCGCCGGGCCAGTCGATCCGCCTTGATGAGCGGGGTAAATCCCACTTCACGGCCGACGGTCGGCTCCTCCGCCACCGGCAGCAGCTCCCGATACCGCCACATGTTCTCCGGCCGGGATTCGATTCGCTCGCGACTCACCACCTTCTGGATCGACTCGTAATCGTAAGCCACCTCGAGTGGCCCGAAATCGAACTCACATACATGGGTCGCCGCCAGCGGGTATTCCCGACCGCATTCCCGGCACCGCAGTGCCCGCATGAAACCAGTTTGTCGTTGCATATGGAATCAACAGCCTGCCGCTGGCGGATCGGATGAGTTTTGGACAAGAAGCAGGGTCAAGGACACTCTTCTCATCGTTCCCGGACCCTACCGCGGCCGGGCTGGATTTGGCACCTGGTCACCGAGGATGTCGCCTCGGCCGGTTGCCGTGGTTTCGCAGGGCCAGTCCCTCAACCACTCTCAATGAGACCGTCAAACCAACGGATCGGGGCATGCTGCTGACTGATGATGATCATGTCAACGGCTTTTTCTCCGCGGACCGCGTGCGGGCAGCCCCGCCGCCGCGCGTCAGCGGCAGTCGCAACTTCAACCCCACCGCTGCAACTCGCGTTCGAGGCGTTCGACTGGCAATCCGACCACGTTGGAAAAGGAGCCTTCGATCCGTTCCACGACCAGCTCGCCATGGTCCTGGATGGCGTAGGCACCGGCCTTGTCCAACGGATTGATCAGGGCGAGGTAAGCCTGGATCTGAGCCTGGTTGAGCGGCCGGAAGTGGACTCCGGTGTTTTCGGCAAAAGTCCGTTGCCGGTGAATGCGCAGGTGGATGAGGCAGACCCCCGTGACGACCTGGTGGGCACGGCCCTGGAGTTGGGCGAGCATCGCGCCAGCTTCGGCTACGGTGTCGGGTTTTCCGAAACGTTGGCCGCCCAGACAAACCAGCGTGTCCGCCCCGATCACGAGCGAGTCAGGGTGCTGTTTGGCCACCGCGCGCGCCTTGCGGTAGGCGTTGAGTTGGCAGATCTCGTGAGGCGAAAGATGGTGGTGCTGCACCTCCGGGATCGCGCTGGTGACCACCTGGAAGCGATAGCCCATTTGACGCAGGAGATCACGGCGTCTGGGTGAAACCGAGGCCAGCACCAGCGGAGGCAAGTTCATCGCGTGGCCCGCATTATAGGGCCGGGCGAGTCAGCGAGGCAACGCTGTAATGTGCCGCTGGATTTGGGTTCGTTTACCTCCGGGCTTGCCTCTGGGAGGGAGCTTGCTTTAACGTGCGCGGCATCAACCACGCCCCTGAGGGCAAATCAAACGACGCATGAACACTTCCATCCGCGTGCGGTTATCGGTGATGATGTTTCTCCAGTATTCGATCTGGGCCGCGTGGTACGTCACCATGGGCCGGTATCTGGGGGGCACCCTGAACATCCCGGCGGACAAGATCGGGCTGGCTTACAACTCCACCGCGCTGGCGGCCATGATTTCCCCGTTCTTTATCGGGATGGTGGCCGACCGGTTTTTCTCGACGGAACGTATTCTGGCGGTGCTGCACATCCTGGGCGGGGTGTTGATGTTCCTGTTGGCGCAGGCGACCACCTTCGGGACTTTCTATCCGCTCCTGATCGCCCACACGCTCTGTTACATGCCCACCCTGGCGTTGACCAACTCGATTTCGTTTCATCTCATGCAGGATCCCGGCAAGGAATTTCCGCGCATCAGGGTCCTCGGAACCATCAGTTGGATCATCACGGTTTGGGCGGTGGGCCAGTTCTCGCCGCTGGATGTGACCACGCCGTTGCCTTTCATGATTGCCGGCGGGGCTTCGCTGTTGATGGGCGTTTACTGTCTGACCCTGCCGCACACGCCGCCCACGCCGACCGGGAAGCCGGTCACGGTCAGGGACGTTTTGGGGTTGGATGCCCTGGCCCTGATGAAGGAACGCTCTTTTCTGGTGTTCGTGGTGAGCGCCTTTCTGATCTGCATACCGCTGGCGTTTTACTTTGCGTTTGCGCCCCAGTTCCTGGGCGACATGGACATGCCCAACGCGACGCAAAAGACGGTGCTCGGGCAGGTCTCGGAGATCTTCTTCATGGTGGTGATGCCGTGGTTTTTCCTGCGGCTGGGGGTGAAGTACATGCTGGTGGTGGGGATGTTCGCGTGGGGGGCTCGTTACCTCTTGTTCTGGTTGGGATACGACCTGGGGGTGCTGTGGCCGCTCTACCTGGGCATCATCCTGCACGGCATTTGTTACGATTTCTTCTTCGTGACCGCCTACATCTATGTCGACAAGAAAGCTTCCGAGTCCATTCGGGCCAAAGCCCAGGGGTTCATCGCCTTTGTCACGCTGGGCGCCGGCATGTTCGTGGGCGCCAGCCTCTCGGGCGTGATCACCAATCACTACAACTTCCCGCGGGTCGAGCCGGCCCGGGTGCAGCAGGTGGACGACCTGGGCACGTGGGCGGCCGGCAATTTCGCCCACTGGGAAGAGAACGGCCAGGCCGCGTACGGCCGGATTCTGACCATCATGCAGGATGGATCCACGGTCACCGGCGGCGCAAATACTTATGTGGGTACCACGAACAACCCGGTGGCAACGCTGGAGGTGTTTGAACGTCAGCCGAGCGGCGGTTTCGCGGCCGGCAATCTGACGGGAGCACAACCGCTGGCCGAGTTGAGCCGGCCCATCAGCCGGTGGGACAAGATCTGGCTGTGGCCGGGCGTGGGCGCCTTGTTAGTCATGGTGTTGTTTGCCATATCCTTCAAAGAGAAAATTCTACCCCAGAAATCCGATGAAAGACCTGTTTGATCCGAAGCGCAGCCGCCGTGAATTCCTCTGCCTGGCCGCGGGCGGTGTGCTGACCCTGGCGGGCTGTCGCACCGCCGGGAGCCGTGCCGGGGCGCAGCCCCTCTACGACATCTCCCTGGCGGAATGGTCGCTCCACCGCCAGCTCTTCGCCAAAGAGCTGGATCATCTCGATTTTCCGAAGGTGACCCGGGAGGATTACGGCATCGGCGCGGTCGAACTAGTGAACCAGTTCTTCAAAGACAAAGCGCGGGATCGCCAGTACCTGGCGGATTTCAAGCAGCGGGCCGACGGGTTCGGGGTCAAGATCCTCCTGATCATGATCGATGGCGAGGGATCCTTGGGCCATGCCGACGCCGCCGAGCGAAGTCGGGCCGTGGAGCGACATTATCCGTGGGTGGAGGCGGCGCAGTATCTGGGCTGCCACTCGATCCGGGTGAACGCGGAAACGGGAGGAACCGGGACCTTCGAGGAGCAGCAAGAACGGGCGGCCGACGGTTTGCGGCGCCTGGCGACCTTTGCCGCCGACTTCAAGATCAACGTGATCGTGGAGAACCACGGGGGACTGTCATCCCATGGTGCCTGGCTGGCGGGTGTCATGCGCCAGGTAGGGCTCAAGAATTGCGGGACACTGCCGGACTTCGGGAATTTCAACATCGGCGCGGGGCAGCAGTATGATCGTTATCTGGGGGTGGCGGAGATGATGCCATTTGCCAAGGCGGTCAGCGCCAAGTCCAACGATTTTGACGAAGCCGGCAATGAAATCCACACGGACTATCGCCGGATGATGAAGATCGTGCTGGATGCCGGTTACCGCGGATTCGTCGGTGTGGAATATGAGGGCGGCAAAGTGGGCGAACCCGAGGGCATCCGTTTGACGAAGCAATTGCTCGAGCGGGTCCGGGCCGAGCTCGTCACGAGCCAGCCAGCCTGAGTAAAGCCGGATGAAATCCGGTTGGAGCAGGCTAGTAGCGAACGACCTCCGGAAAACACGAAGGCCGGGTTTGACCCCGGCCTTGGCGCAATGAGAACTTCCTACCGAAATTCGCTTTTTGGTTGGATGCGGCGCCGCAGTTTAACGCCTTACTTCACACACGGAACTCTGCATTTCTGCACCAACAACGCCGTCAGCTTAATTGAAGCTGGGAAACCCGCCAGTCACCAGTACTGGTGACAGAGTTGGTTTCGACCGATCGGAGGGGTCAGCAACGCGGATTGGTTCCTTCCGGTCGCGAGGCAAGTCCTTTGCGATCAACCTTCTGTGTTGCCGAGCCGACGTTGCCGGTGGTGCTCGGCAATGTCGCGCCTCAGCTTCGGGATCTCATGCTCGATCACGCTTTCCAGCCGGCGCAGCTGCTTTCGGAACCCAAAACCCTTCGGCAGACGCCGCGCCCCCAGGAGTTCAATGGATTTCATCGCCTTGGAACGAACCTTCTCCCAAAGCGCACGCAAATCGGCGCGGTCTTGCAGGGCCAGTTCGTGGCGGTAGGCGGCGTTGAAGCAATCGTCCAGGCCTTCGACAGAGGAGGTTTGCTTGATTTCGCGCCGGCTGAAGTAGCGTCCGCCCAACCATGCCAGCGCGGCGAGGGCGGCGCCGCCGAGCAAGACCAGAAATGGGGTGGTCCACTGCTCTGAAGACCACGTCATGGGGATGACTGCGACGCTAAGCACCAGTAGGGCGGCCACCAGGCTCCAGGTCTTGAGTTGGATCGCCTGGAGACGCCCGCCCACCTGGGAACAGACCCGGGCGTGAATGGCAAGGCACCGGGCATTGATCAGGAGATCGCTCACCAGGTTGTCGGCTCTCCGGGTGGGGGCGCGTTTGATTTCGGCGATCACCTCATCGCGCGAGGCGTCAAAATCCTTGAGCGGGATGAGCGACCGGTGTCCATTGCCGCCCACGAGGGCCTGGGGAGGAAGGTAGGTGTTGTAGATGTGCGGCACGTCCTTGGTCTGGATCGCCTTCGAGAGATTCCAGCAGAGGGTGCCGTAGGTGCGGGCAAAGTCACGAATGTTGGCGAACAAGTCCACCTTGTTCAGCACGATCAGCAGTTTATGTTCAAGCCCGGTCAGGGTCTCGGTGAAGATCGACACGGTTTCACCGGTGGTGCCCGGTTTGTCGGGATCGAAAAAGAACAGGATCAGGTCAGCCATCTCGGCGAAACAACGAACGCCCGCCGCGAAATCATAGCCCCGGCTGCGCGCCGTCCCGGCGGCGTCGATCATGCCCGGGCTGTCGATGAGGTTGATCGACCGGAGCAGGTCGGCCGGGTAGGTCTTCAGCCGCAAACGGGCGTGGAAGGCCGGGCCGAGCCGTTGCAGTGGTTTGAACGCCAGGTCGGGGTGCGACACGACCGTCTGGCCGTCAAAGTCGTCGGCTTTGTCGCCGTACGTCAGGATCGTGAACCCATCGTCGGTGGGGGCCAGCCCGGTCTTCTGCACCTCCGCCTGGACAAGGTAATTGATGAAAGAGGATTTGCCCGACGAGTGGTTGCCGAGGAAAAGGACGGTAGGCAGGCCGGCGGCTTCCGTGTCACGGTTGGGGAGGTCGAAGGCGAGCGAATCCGCGATGGGCTGGAGAGTCCGCTGGTAAACCGCGGCGATGTCACGTTCCAATCCGACCAGATTGTCCATAGGCATGTGCTCAACCGGTCGCGCGGGCAAGGCGATTCATCGGGTGAGTTGCCGCGACCGGCCGGGTGAGGGCAGCATAGGTGCATCCCCGGGGTGTGTGAACTGAAAACTCGCCAAGCCTCCCGCCCCTCGCTATGCTGCGGGTCACGCCTATGAATACAGAGCCTCCGACCTCAGCCTCTCGTCGTGATTTCCTCAAAACCGCCGCCGCCGCGATCGCGGCGCCCTGCTTCGTGCCGGCCACCGTGCTGGGCGCAGCCGGCCAGCCGCCGCCTTCCGGGCGCATCCGGCTGGGCCTCATCGGCTGCGGCGGGATGGGCCGCGCCAACCTGAACAACTGCGCGGAACATCCGGACGTCGTGGTAACCGGGGCCTGCGATCCCTGGAAGAGCCGCCGCGATGCGGTCGTCGCCCAGTTCAAAGCAAGCTGCCGACCTTATGCCGATTACCGCGAAATGCTGCAACAGCCCGACCTCGACGCGGTGATCATTGCGAGCCCGCCCCACTGGCACGCGCTCCAGGCGATTGCCGCCTGCGAAGCTGGCAAGGACATCTACCTGCAGAAACCGATGACGCTGCACCTGGGCGAAAGCCTGGCCGTCCGAAATGCGGTCAGACGGCACAACATCATCAGCCAGATCGGCACACAAATCCACGCGGGCGACAACTACCGGCGCGTGGTCGAGTTCATCCGCTCCGGCAACCTCGGCCGGATCGGCACGGTGCGAACCTTCAACGTCATGAACCAGACGCCCGACGGTGTGGGGCACGCCTCCGACCTCCGTGCCCCCGAAGGACTGGATTGGGATTTGTGGTGCGGCCCGGCAGCCCGCTGCGATTACAACCCGATCCTGGCCACCGACGCCTATTATCACAGCTCCTGGATGGCCTACTCCGGCGGTTGGACGCCGGGGATGGCGCCGCACATCATCGATCTGCCGGTTTGGGCGCTCAAGCTGGGATATCCCACCATGATCAGTTCGGCAGGCGGACGCTACATTCTGGAAGACGACGGCGACGCTTACGACCACCACGAGGTGCTGTGGCAATACCCGAATCTGACCATGACCTGGATGTCTTCGTTGACGAACAGCTACGATTTCCTGATGAAATCCCAGCCGCCTGAACGCCGCCTCGGCATCTATTTCCAAGGCTCCAACGGCACGCTCTACGCCAATTACGGCATGTTCCGCGTCCTCTCCGAGGGTGACCGCATGAAGGACAAGGAAGCGCCTCCGGCCTCCATTCCCTCATCCCCGGGCCACGAGCGCGAATGGCTCGACTGCATCAAATCGCGGCAGCAGCCCAGTTGCAGCGTGTTCTATCACGTGCATGTGGATGTGCCGATCGTCCTGAGCCTCCTCTCGCTGAAGCTCGGCCGCGCCATCCGTTTCGATCCCAAGACCGAACAGGTCATCGACGACAAGGAAGCGGCGAGGCTCGCGGTGCCCGAATACCGGCGCCCCTGGAAGTTCCCGAAGAATTACTTGAAAGCGTGACGCTCCGCCGGATTTGCCGTCGGCGAAAGCCATCCGGGTCGTTACCATGCCGGGGCTTGACTGCGCCGGGCGGGCGGCGCGGATGAAAGCAGGCGCTGGCGCCTACGGCAAAGGCTTGATCCGGATCTCCTTGAATTGGACCGTCATGGGAGGGCCCACGTGGATCTGCAGCGCAAGCACCCCTGTGCTGGCCGCCTTGCCGGTGTGCTCATCCGTCACATCGACCGTTTGCTGGCCGTTGATGAAATGCCGCAGATGGTTGCCCCGGGCAATGATCACGTAATCATTCCACTGCTCCGGCTTGATCTTAGACTGGATCTCGTCCGAGTCTCCCACCGTTCCCGTGACCTCGATCTTCGGTTTGTTGGCATCGGCCGGATCGGGCCGGATCACCGTCTTCTGCCCACGCTGGGCGAGGATGCCGCGGCCCTGTTCCTCGTACAGAATCCCACTGTACGTTTTGCCGGCCTCGAAATCGGCCTGGTAGCCGCCGACAATGGCGCCGAAGTCGCCCTGGCGAAGCACCTTGCTCCGGTATTGTATCCCCGAGTTGCCGGCTACGATCCGGTAGGACATTCGCAATTCGAAATTGGCAAAGTCGCTGTTCGTGTAGACCAGGAAGGTGTTGTGCGTCAGCTTGGGTTCCGCCCGCGTCACGCCGGTGATGGCGCCATCGCGGACCGACCATAAGGCCGGGTTTCCGGACCAGCCGGAAAGATCCCTGCCGTTGAACAACGATTGAAATCCCGGCTCTGCCGCGGTCGCGGCAACCGCCGCGAAAACCGCCCACCCCGAAAGAATCCGATGCAAGTTTGTTTTCATAGTCTGCTTACTGCCCAAAACCATTTCCCGCAGCTCGGACCGAGCCTCTCAACCCTCAAAGCATCGAGCTTCCGGACTAACGCAAAGTCCGCTTCAGGAAACGCACTCCCTTGGTGGCGATCTCTTCGCGGCTCGGTTCGATTTGCCGCCAGATCGCCGCCGCGCGGGCGATGACCTTGACGTCCTGGGTGAACGACTCGATCACCACGTCGCCGTCATACTTGACCGCCTTGAGCGCCTTCGCGATACCGGGCCAGTCGATGTGATCGTTTCCAGGCGTGCCGCGGTCGCTGCCGCAGGCGTGGAAATGCGCGAGGTGCTTGCCGGCCTTCCGGATGGCGGCCGGTTGGTCCTTCTCCTCGATGTTCATGTGGAAGGTGTCGAGGTGCAGCTTGAGTGCCGGGCTGTTGACGTCGCTGATCATCCGCAGCGCCTGGTCGCAGGTGTTGATGAAATCGGTCTCGAACCGGTTGAGCGGTTCCATGCAGATCTGTTTGCCCTTTTTCTCCGCGTATTTGCAGAGCGTTTTGAGGTTCTTGACCACCGTCTTCCACTGCTTCTTGTACTCGGCCGGCGGCACCGCGTCCGCCCGTCCCACGCTCGAATAGACCGGTCCAATCAACGAGGGACAATCCAGCACCACCATCTGGTCGATCACCGCCATCATGTAATCCAGCGAATTCTGCTGCTGTTCGGGCGTGCCCCGCAAATCGCGATCCGGCCCCAGGCAGGCGCAGACTGAACCGCAGACCAGTCCGTTTTCATCCAGCGCCGATTTCACGTGCGCCGGGTCGATGTGGCTGGGGTCTTCCACGGCGATCTCGACGGTATCGAACCCCCATTTTTTGAACGTACGGAGCAGCTTGACGCTGTCGTTGTTGAAGGGCGAGGTGAACAGGAAGGTATTAATGCCAAATCTCATAGTGGGAATGTTTTCCGGAGGTTAGGCCATCGACTGCCCCTGTCAAGCATCCCTCGCTTCGGAACTCGCAGTGCCGGTTGAAGACGGACCCCGAAACCCTCGGCTCCGGAATGATGCGGGTTACGCCAGCCCTCGGTCGTCCAAATCAAGTTCATCCAGGCCGAGGTAGTGCCCCAGCTCATGCAGATAGGTCGCCTGGACCTCATCCCGGTAAAGCTCAGGGTCGCCTTCCGCAAAGTCCCAAAGATTATCGAGGAACAGGATGATCTGCGCCGGCATGGGAGCGAGCGTCTGACCGGTTTCGGCATATTCCTCGCCCACAAACAAGCCCAGCGTGTCCGGCTCAATCCCGTCGGATTGCAGTGCCGGGCTCGGCGCACGTTCGTAGGAAACGGGCAAATCGCGGGCCCGGACGCGCAGCGGTTCGGGCAGCCCCTCGAGAGTCTCGGCAACCTCCGCCTGCGCGATCCGCAGCAGATCGTTCCAGGCGGAGTTCATGTGCCGAGCCGGACGCTCGAGTCGATGATCACGGGTCGAGTCACGAGCCCTGCCTTAAACCACTGAGCCCCTGAAATGCAAGCGTGCAGGCGGTTTTTGCCCGCATTCCGGGCGGGAAATCGGGATCTTTCGGCGACGCCAATACCGCCTCAAAAATCCCTTGTCGAACCAGATCGGATACGGCATTTTCAGTGCCCCTCGCTCCGCAAGATCCGGGTGGGCCTTGGGGTGAGACCGTCGGACAAACAACTGATTCATGACTTTGGTGCGACTGATTCTGGCGCTGTTCCTCCTGGGAAGCGCGCCGCTCTCCCTGTGGGCGGCGGGCGCGGAAGGGGAATCCCATGGCTTGCCCCCGGCAGCTCCGGTTCTGCTCAAGGTTGGGTGGTTACAGGTGACGAACTCGATGGTGTTGACCTGGGTGGTTGCGGCTGCGTTGATCCTGTTTGCCCGGCGGGCGATGCGCGCGATTCAACAGGTGCCTGAAGGCTCTCAGAACTTTGCCGAGTGGATGGTTGAGTCACTCCATGAGTTTCTGGAGGGGATCATCGGCCATCACCTGGTCAAGAAGACCTTCTGGTTCTTTGCCACGATTTTCATTTTCATCCTGTTCACAAACTGGTTCGGGTTGATTCCCGGGGTGGGCTCGATCGGCTGGGGACATCCGGATGAATCGGGCGCGCTGCATCACCTCAGCGATCCCCTCCTGCGCGGGGCCAACGCGGACATGAACATGACGCTGGGGATGGCGATGGTGTTTTTCGTCTGCTGGACGGTGTGGGCGCTGCAGGCCAATGGCTTCGGCGGGTTTATCCTCCACTTGTTCGGACCGAAAGGCGACACGGCGGGCTTGCTGAAGATCCTGATGATCTTCGTGTTTGTCATGGTCGGCCTGCTCGAGGTCGTTTCCATCCTGTTCCGGCCGGTTTCCCTCAGTTTCCGGTTGTACGGAAACATCTTCGCCGGCGAGAACATGCTCGAGACCATGGCGCTGATCAGCCCCTGGTTCGGCTGGTTGATTGCCATTCCGTTTTACTTTCTCGAGGTCCTGGTGGGCTTGGTCCAGGCCCTGGTGTTCATGTTGCTGACGGCCGTCTTCACGCTGCTCATCTGTGAGCACGAGGAGGGACACGAACCGGGAGGAGCCCACCCATAACCAACGATTTCGGCGCCCGGATCGTGGCAAGACTGCGAGGGGCGCCGGACCCAACAAGACGAAAGGAAAGTCATGCTGCCAATGCTAGCACAAATGACCGGTAATATTCACATCGCGGCCGCCTGTTTGGGCGCCGCCATCGGCGTGGGTATCATCGGTATGAAGGCCTCGGAGGCCGTCGGGCGGAATCCCGGCGCGTCCACCAAGATCCTGGTTCAGGCGATCCTGAGCACCGCCTTTGCCGAAGGGATCGTGTTCTTCGCGATCTTCCTGGCCAAAGGCCAATAGGAACCCATTCATGGCGGGCGGCCGGCCTCGGCCGCCCG
>JAHDYP010000122.1:15300-21747 GCA_023383055.1 Verrucomicrobiota bacterium
TTGAGCCCCGCGTTTGCGGTTGGTATGGTTTTCTTCGCTATTTTCCTGCCAAATGCCAATGCGTACCCCTTACTGGGGGGGGGGCGGGCACCGCCCCCCCGCCATGGCATCGCAGCGGGGAAAGATTTTATGTCTGGTTATTACATGCTTGCGGCGGCAGCGGCTGGCGAATCGGGCGGGATGATCGCGGAAACCGCCAAGGCTTTTGGCGTCAACTGGCCCTTGTTCATTTCCCAGACGATCAGTTTCTGCATTGTCGCCTTCCTCCTCCACCGGTTCGCTTACAAGCCCATCCTCCGCGTGCTCGAGGAGCGCCGGCAGCGCATCTCCGAGGGCCTCGCCAACGCCGAGAAGATCAAAGCGGAGCTGGCGAAAACCGAGCAGGCGCGCAAGCAGGTCCTCGACGCGGCCAATGGCCAGGCCACCCAGTTGATCGAGGAGGCGCGGGCCGCCGCCGCCCGGTTGCTCGAACAGGAATCCCAGAAAGCCATCGCCACCGCCGAACAGATCATCGCCAAAGCCCGCGAAGCCGCCGAAGCGGATCACGCCCGCATGTTGACCGAACTCCGGCGCGAGATTGGGCAGTTGGTGGTGCGGACCACCGCCAAGGTCACCGGCAAAGTCCTGACCGTCGACGACCAGCGCCGGTTGATCGACGATACCAACAAAGAATTGGCGGCCTGACCTTCAGCACCCGCTAAATCACCGGCATGAAAACGTCCAAACAAGCGCGACGCGAGGCCAAGGAGTTGTTTCGCGCCTGCCTGGTGCAAGGGCGCCTGGACGAAAACCGCGTTCGCGGCGCGGTGCAGCGCGTCATCGAACTGAAACCCCGGGGTTACCTGGGCATGCTCGAGCATTTCCAGCGCTTGATCCAGCTCGAGACCGAGCGACGCAAGGCCCGCGTGGAAAGCGCCGTGCCGCTAACCGCCGAGCTGCAGACCCAGGTTTCGCGAAACCTCGCCCGGCAATACGGCGAGGGCCTGGACATCGGTTTTACCGTGAACCCGGCCTTGATCGGCGGCGTCCGGGTGCGGGTGGGCAGCGACATTTTGGACGGGAGCATCCAGGGCCGACTCGAGGCCCTTTCGGAAAAGTTTTAGATCGGGGTAAAGGTTAAGAGCGACTATGAGCAACTTGCTGCAGGATATCGAAGCGCAGATCGCCGGGGTCAGAACCGCCGTCACCCGCCAGAATGTCGGGATCGTCCGCGAAATCAGCGACGGCGTCGCCAAGGTGGAAGGTCTCACCGACGCCATGCTGAACGAGATGCTTGACTTCGGTCATGGCGTGACCGGGTTGGCCTTGAACCTCGAGGAAACCGAGGTGGGCGCCATCATCCTCGGCGACTACACCGCCATCCGCGAAGGCCAGGAAGTGCGCACCACCGGCAAACTGCTCCAGGTGCCGGTGGGCAAGGGCCTGCTCGGGCGCGTCGTAAACACTCTCGGCCAACCGATCGACGGCAAAGGCCCGATCACGAGCGACACAACCTATCCCGTCGAGAAGATCGCCCCCGGCATCATCCGGCGCCGGTCCGTCAGTCAACCGGTGCAAACCGGCATTATGGCCATCGACGCCATGATCCCGATCGGTCGCGGCCAGCGTGAATTGATCATCGGCGACCGATCGACCGGCAAAACCACCATCGGCATCGACACCATCATCAGCAACGCGCGCCTCAACCAGGCCGGCGAGTCGGGCAAGGATCCGTCGTTCCGACCGCTCTACTCCATTTATGTCGCGATCGGCCAGAAACAGTCGAACGTGGCCAACGTGGTCCGGGTGTTGGAGGAGGCCGGCGCGTTGCCCTACACGATCATCGTTGCCGCCACCGCGTCCGATTCGGCCACCAACCAATACCTAGCCCCCTTCGCCGGTTGTGCCATGGGCGAATGGTTCATGGACAATGGCATGGACGCCTTGATCATCTTTGACGATCTCTCGAAGCACGCCGTGGCGTACCGCCAGGTCTCCCTGGTGTTGAAACGCCCCTCCGGTCGCGAGGCCTACCCGGGCGACGTTTTCTATCTCCACAGTCGCCTGCTCGAACGCTCCGCCCGGCTCAGTGAGAAATATGGCAACGGTTCCCTGACCGCCCTGCCCATCATCGAAACCCAGGCGGGCGATGTCTCGGCTTACATCCCCACCAACGTCATCTCGATCACCGACGGCCAGATCTTCCTCGAGACCGACCTGTTCTACCAGGGCATCCGCCCCGCCATCTCGGTCGGTATCTCCGTCTCGCGCGTCGGCTCCGCCGCCCAGGTCAAAGCCATGAAACAGGTCGCCGGCCGCATCAAACTGGAACTCGCCCAGTTCCGGGAATTGGCGGCGTTCGCCCAGTTCGGGTCCGATCTCGACGCTAAGACGCAGGCCCAACTCGAACGCGGAAAACGACTCTATGAGATTTTCAAACAGCCGCAATACAGCCCAATCCCGGTCGAAGTCCAGGTGGCGGTGTTGTGGGTGGCCCAGAACGGATTCGTGGATGATGTCCCCGTCGACAAGGTCAAGGATTTCCAAGCCAAACTTACGGACTACCTCTCGACGCGAAAATCGGATCTGCTCGAGCGGATCAGCCGGGAAAAGGCCCTGAGCGATGAGCTCATCGCCGCGCTGAAAGCCACGGCCACCGAGTTCAAACAGACCTACCGCTGATCCCATGGCGAGCACGCGGGAAATACGCCGGCGCATCAAGTCGGTTCGCAACACGGCCCAGATCACGAAGGCCATGCAGATGGTCGCTTCGTCGAAGATGGTCCGTGCCCAACAGTCCGCGTTGAACGGCCGTCCGTTTGCCACCATGGCGATCGATCTCATGTCGCGCCTGGCGGCCGATTCGCACGAGGAGATCCATCCCCTCATGGCCGAACGCGAGATTAAGAAGCGCGCGCTCATTGTTGTCAGCACGGACAAGGGGCTCTGCGGCGCCCTGAACTCGAACCTGTTCCGCGAAGTGGCCAAATACGATCCGGCGGCGACGGTGTTCATTGCGGTGGGGCGCAAGGCCGCCCAGTTCCTGGCGCGCGCGCGCCGCAAACTGGCGGCGGAGTTCAGCTATCACGACACACCGGATTACGCGGATTGCCGGGCTATCTCCCGGTTCGCCCAGGAACTGTTCCTGAAAGGCGAAGTCGACGTGGTGGAAGTGATGTTCACCCGGTTCATCAACACGCTTTCCCAGCGGCCCGAAGCCCTGGTGCTGCTTCCCAGCGGCAGTATCGAATCCAAACGCGCCCGCCTCAAGCCCGAGGTCAAAGCGGCCGCCAAACCGACCGACGAACACCGCGAATACCTGTTCGAGCCGAACGCCGCGGAGTTGCTGGATCGCCTGCTGCAATACCTTCTGGATTTTGAGGTCGGTCAATTGCTGCTCGAGGCCAAAGCCAGCGAACACAGCGCCCGGATGGTGGCCATGAAAAGCGCCACCGACAACGCCCAGCAGCTCATCAAGGATCTCACCCTCGAATACAACAAAATGCGCCAGGCCAGCATCACCACCGAGTTGCTCGAAATCAGCAGCGCGGCCATGGCTCTCGGCTAAACCCTTTTATCCCCAATCCTGCGCCCAACCGCTTTGGTATGAACAAAGGCAAAATCGTCCAAGTCATCGGCCCGGTCGTCGACGTCGAGTTCCCCGACCAGGTGCCGGCTCTCTACAGTGCCCTCGAGGTCGAGTATGACCTCCCGCTCCAGGGCAAGACCAAGCTGACCCTCGAGGTGCAGCAGCACCTGGGCGACAACTGGGTCCGCGCCGTCGCCATGTCCACCACCGACGGCCTGAAGCGTGGGTTCGAGGTCGTCGACACCGGCGCGCCGATCTCCATGCCCGTCGGCGACTGCGTCATGGGGCGCGTGTTCAACGTCACCGGCCAGCCCGTCGATGAGCGCGGTCCTGTCAACGCCGAGAAATTTTACCCCATTCACCGTCCGGCTCCCACCCTGGTCGACCAATCCACCAACCCCCAAATCCTGACCACGGGCATCAAGGTCATCGACCTGATCTGCCCCTTCTTGAAGGGCGGCAAAGTCGGCGCGTTTGGTGGTGCCGGCGTCGGCAAAACCGTCGTGATCATGGAGCTGATCAATAACATCGCCAAACTCCACGGCGGTGTTTCCGTCTTCGCCGGTGTGGGTGAGCGCACCCGTGAAGGCAACGATCTCTACCAGGAAATGTCCGAGGCCGGTGTCATCAACCAGAAAGAACTCGGCAAATCCAAGATCGCCCTCGTCTACGGCCAGATGAACGAACCGCCGGGCGCGCGCCTCCGCGTCGGCCTCTCCGGCCTCGCCATCACCGAGTATTTCCGCGATGAACGCAACCAGGACGTGCTCCTGTTCATCGACAACATCTTCCGCTTCTCGCAGGCGGGCTCCGAAGTCTCGGCACTCCTGGGCCGGACTCCGAGCGCGGTCGGCTACCAGCCCACGCTCGCGGCGGAAATGGGCGATCTCCAGGAACGCATCACCTCGACCAAAAAAGGGTCGATCACCTCGTTCCAGGCGGTCTATGTCCCGGCCGACGATCTCACCGACCCCGCGCCGGCCACGACCTTCGCGCATCTGGACGCCACCATCGTCCTCGAACGTTCCATCGCCGAACTGGGCATCTACCCGGCCGTCGACCCACTCTCCTCGACCTCGCGCGCGCTGACCGCCGACATCGTGGGTCAGGAACATTACGACGTTGCCCGCGGCGTTCAACGCGTCCTCCAACGCTACAAGGATCTCCAGGATATCATCGCCATTCTCGGCATGGACGAGCTCTCGCCCGACGACAAGCTGCTCGTCTTCCGGGCGCGCAAGATCCAGCGCTTCCTCAGCCAGCCGTTCTCCGTCGCCGAAGTATTTACCGGCCGGCCCGGCAAACAGGTCCCCGTCGCCGACACCGTTCGCGGGTTCAAGGAAATCCTCGACGGCAAACACGACGAAGTGGGCGAAGCCAATTTCTACATGAAGGGCGGCATCGAAGAAGTCCAGGAAGCTTGATCCGTTCAGGTGGTGGCCGGCCGCCTGGTCGCCACTCGAACCCACCGACATCGTTATGGCCGCCGCCACCATGAAACTGGAAATCGTAACCCCGACCGGCCAGGTCTATTCCAACGACGTCGACATGGTCACGCTCCCCGGTCGCGAGGGTGAAATGGGCATCTACCCGCAGCACGCGCCCCTGATCACTTTGCTGGGCAGCGGCGAGATCATCGCCCGTCGCGGCACCCAGGAGGATCGCATCCTGGTCACCACGGGCTGCGCCGAGATCACCGCCGAACGCATCGGCATCCTCACTGTCTTCGCCACCCCTTCGAGCGAGATCGACGAACAGAAGGCCGAAGCCGCTCGCGTGCGTGCCGAAGCCCGGCTCCAGGACAAGAACCTCTCCCAGGAAGAATCCGCCATGGTCCAGGCCGCCGTCACCCACTCCCTCGCCCAACTCAAGCTCAAGCGCCGTTCGATGCGTTAGCCCCGGCAACCACCGCGCCCAAACGCCCGGTCATTTTCTTCTTCGAGCCTCGCCACAAGGCACCACGACAATGGTGGCGAGGAAGGCGCAGCGACAAAGGCCTCGGAATGGCCCGCTTACTTGTGCTGTGGCCTCACCCCACAGTTGGAGGGAGTTCGGCCGACTGGAGCGCCCGGAGGCTGACCTGCCTGGGCATATTCGGCCTTTTCTCTACAGCCAGCTTGACCGCCAATGGCGCAAGGGTTGCTTGCCCAAACCGCATGGTGCACGAAAAGCCGAACCTGCCGTACCGTCCAGGATTACAGGTTGCTCCTGCTCCCACGCCCGAATGGCAAGGCTTGACCCTGCCCGAGTTCATCGATCGATACTGCCACAAGCCACTCAGCAAACCGCTGCGGTCACTCGTCAATGCTCCAAGCCGCCTTTCGCCGACGATACCGAGTATGAGCGAGTTCGTCAGCAAGGCCGACGTTCGCTTGATGCGGCGGATCGGGCCTCAGTCTACCGCCGAGATCATCCAAGCAATGAAGCGGCTTGGATGGCGGCCTCGGCTGACCTCCTTGGAAGTCTCGTTTGCGCTCGCGTCGGCGGCTGACAGCCTCGCCAAGATCGCAGCGAGAGCACGACAGTTGGCCAGGGCACACCCTGAACTCACTGCGGACTTAGCGGCATTCTCAAGACAGGCGGCCAGGCAAGCCGAGAGGTTAAAGGACGTTCGGCGTGAGTTGGTCAAATTGTGAAGGGATACCCCTTCTGCCGCCTCGCCATCCGCTCAATTCCCCGCGATCAACTCCTATCGGCAGCCTTCGCGCGATCCACGCCAGTGTCATCGTCGGAACACGGCCAGTCCCGCATATTGGCATCTATCTCGCCTTTGGGCTTGGTCTGGCGCGTGGCGAGGATGATCCGAATCGAATAGCGAGGAGTGCCTTTAGAGCGGTTTAAATAATAGTGTAGCCATTTCGCGGTGCCTTTGGTAGCGT
>JAHDYP010000123.1 GCA_023383055.1 Verrucomicrobiota bacterium
GGCAGCTTTGACCTCCGCACGAAGCGGCTTCAGAATAATCCGCCTAATCTTGCTGTCAAGACCACCATCGCCCCGGGCGCCGCGCGAATCTCGAAGTCAACCCGAGGCCGCGCGGAACTCACTCACTGCAACGGCTTCCAGTCCAGGTGCCGGAATCGATCCCAGACCCAGACGAAATCCCGATTCGACTTATCGCCACCTTGCCAGTAGAAACTGTCCTTACCTTTGGCGGAATCCCGGGCAGCGTCGATCGTGGTGGACTCCACCCACTGATGATGTTCGGCATGTCCGTCCGCAAAAGCGAAGGTGCTGATGTTGCCATGGAAAATCGCGAAGGGATCCACCCACCCCGCCGGTTGCACATTGATGACCCAGGTGCCGTGATTGTATCCGCGCGAATCCGCTTCCTCGATGAACACCATCGCCAGCGTCGGTTCCTGTATCTCCCCCTGCTTCTTGTATGGCTTCACTCCGGTCCACATGCCGCCGTTCATGCCGTCGGACTTCGAATAACTGTCGTAGGCCCAACCCGTGCCCGGCCGCAGGCGCTTGGTGCGCATGTCGCCCGGGCAGTGATACGAGTCGGCACTGCCGCAGTAGGAATAGAGCGGCGAAATCTTCAGACCCTCGTTCACCCGCTTCACGGCTTCCTCGATGCTGATGTTTCCCGGTATCTCGGGACCCGGCGTCGGTCCCACCCAGAAGCCGCCGGCGTAAAGATCCTGCTTGCCCGGGATCTGCGTGAACAGGATTTGGTCGTTGTTGTCGCTGGCATACATCATCCAGGCCAGACCCAACTGCTTCATGTTGCCCAGACAGACAGCGCCGGTCGCCTTGAGCTTCGCCTTGGACAGGGCGGGCAATAACATCCCCGCGAGGATCGCGATGATGGCGATGACCACCAGCAGTTCGATGAGCGTGAAACCGCGCATCCCCCGACCCGGCGAGCGCTCGCGAGCGCCGGAGGTCCGCGGCTGGCGGCCCATCGGCTTGGGTGTCCACGGACAAGTCAATCCCCGAGGCACGTTCGCGGCGGAACACCGTCCGGGTACCGGCTGACGGATGAGTGAAGGGGTCATGAGGTTTATCATGTTCTTTTTCCCGGCTTCACGCAAGCCGAACCTTGACTGCCCAAACCGGCTTGACCGCTTCCACCGCGCCATCCGCGGGTGCGGGCCCGGTTGCCCGCCCCCAACCCGCGTCACACGTCACACACGCTGGCTGCGTGCCGCAGCGCCAAAGCCCGGTCGGGCCAGGTCGGGATGAACTCCTGCGCCACAAACCCCTCATACCCGGTCTCGAGGATCGCCCGCATGACCGCCGGGTAATTGACCTCCTGCGTGTCGTCCAATTCCCCGCGCCCCGGCACCCCGGCCGCGTGATAATGGCCGATGTACTCGTGGTAGGCCCGGATCCGCCGGATCACGTCGCCGTTCATGATCTGCACATGATAAACGTCGAACAACAGCTTGAACCTCGGCGACCCCACCCGTTTCACCAGCCCGATGCAACGTTCGACGTCATCCCCAAAATAGCCCGGATGCCCCTTCATCGGATGGCTGGCGTCGCGGGTGTTGAGATGCTCCAGGCAGAGCGTCACCCGTTTCTCCTCGGCATATCGCATCACCTGCTTCCAGCAATCCACACAGTTCTTCGCCCCCGTCTCGTCGTCAATTCCCGGCTCGCGCATGCCGGTGAACGTGATCACCCGCTCGGCCCGGTTGGCGACCGCCACGTCAATGGCCTCGCGCAAGGCCTTCGTAACCGCCGCGTGATGCGCCCGGTTGAACGGCCCTTCCACAAAACCATGACTCGCCACCAGCGAAATCTCCAAGCCTAACTCGCGCACCGCCGGATAATCCTCGCGCTCGATGCCCTCCATGGCCACCAAGCCAATGCTCCGGCACAGCCGCGCCAACTCCAACGCCGGCATGGGCGCGTAGGTCCACCCCATGATCGATTGCCGAATCCGCCCATGGCGAATCTTGAAAGCCGGATCGGCCGCCTTCATCGGGGTCTGGGCGCGGATCCCGGTCGACCCACCGATCGTCGCCGCGGCCAAACCTGCGGTCACCCCGATCGATTGCAGGAACGTACGGCGTGGGAGAAACCGCCCGGCCTCCGCCGGCGCGTTGAAGGGTCCAGATGCTTTCATGGGCCCAGCATGCCGGGGATCGCCCCCCCTCGCAACAGATTTGCCTTGAGTTTCCCGCCTTGCTGACCTTTCCTGACGCGGCAAAATGCGTCACGGAGCTTGCGCCCTGGTTCCGCAGGTTTTCCAGCACCGCCGGGCTGCTCTCGAAGTCAGGACGCCGTGCCGGAAACCGGCGCTCCGATTGAACCGAAATTCATGACGGCCGCACATCCAGTTTCTCCCGCAGTCCGGCCGGCCGCTCTCTGGGAGGCGCTCATTCCGGTGATCGCCCTGATCTTCCTGATCCGCATCAGCCTGGTGAACCTCGAGAGCACCGCTCATATTCCCCTGCTGTTATCGGCCGCCATTGCCGCGCTGATGGGCCGGGGCATCGGCCATCGCTGGCACGACATCGAGCAGGGGATCCTCGGCGGCATTGTGCTGGGGCTAAAGGCCATCCTGATTCTGTTGGTGATCGGCACGCTGATCGGCACCTGGATCGCCGGGGGTATCGTGCCGACCCTGATCTATTACGGGCTCAGTCTGCTCAGCCCCTCGTTTTTCCTCGTCGCCGCCTGCCTCATCTGCTGCGTCGTTTCGGTCGCCACAGGCAGCTCCTGGACCACTGCGGGCACGGTTGGCATCGCGTTGATCGGCGTCGGCCAGGGACTGGAGGTGCCCACCCCCATGATCGCGGGCGCCATCGTTTCCGGCGCTTATTTCGGCGACAAAATCTCACCCCTCTCGGACACGACCAACCTCGCCCCCGCGGTGGCCGGCTCCGAATTGTTCGAGCATATCCGTTACATGCTGTACACCACGCTCCCCTCACTGGGTATCGCGCTGCTGATCTACGCGATCCTGGGCTGGACCCACGGTTCCGGCGCCACCGAGAGCGACAAAGTGGACCTGATCCGTCATACGCTCGAGCAGCACTTCAATCTCAACCCGCTGCTCCTCATCCCGCCGCTGCTGGTGATCCTCATGGTGATGTTCCGGCTGCCGGCACTGCCGGCCTTGTTTGGCGGGGCCTTGCTGGGCGCTCTTCTGGCCGGTGCCTTCCAGGACGCCTCCCTCAAGTCGATCGTGACCGCCGCCCAGAGCGGTTACGTATCGAATACCGGCGTCGAAACCATCGATACGCTCCTATCGCGGGGCGGTCTCGACAACATGCTGCCCACCGTGTCCCTGATCCTGGCGGCCCTGACGTTCGGAGGCGCCATGGAACGCGCCGGTTTGCTGGCGGCCCTCGCCACCGCCATCCTCCGCCTGGCCCGCGGCACCGGCCGACTGGTGACGGCCACTGTGGTCACCTGCATCGGCATGAACATTCTTGCGCCGGATCAGTACCTCTCGATCATCGTCTCGGGCCGCATGTACCGCGAGGCTTACCACGATCTGGGCTTACATCCCAAACTCCTTTCCCGGACTCTCGAAGACTCCGGCACCCTCTCCTCCCCGCTGGTCCCCTGGAACACTTGCGGAGCCTTTATGAGCACCACCCTCGGCGTCGGCACGCTCACGTACCTGCCTTACGCCTTCCTGAATTTGCTCAACCCTTTCGTGGCCATCGCCATCGCCTTCGCCGGCTGGAAAATCGCCACCCTCCCCAACCGAACCCAACCCGCAAATCCCCCCGCCTGATTGACTCGTGTGGTGGCTCTCAAGCTTGGACGCAAGAAAAGTCGAAGTAGTCCGGCGACGATGAAATCCGCGTAAACGTTCAAAAGGCCTGACACCGCGGCCGCCGCTAAATCCCCAGTCCCACAAAGCTGTAGACCATCACAAACCCCGCGGCCAGCCAAAGACCGGCCTCGAGCATTCGGTCCAGCAGTCGCTCGGCACTGTCGCCCCAAGATAGCAGTGGATGATTCATGGTCGGTGGTTCCTCTCAGACATGACTCGGATAGGCCCACCCGGCGTTGAGCCGCGGATCAGGCCAGCGCGCCGCAGGCACCGCCATTCCGGCAAACTGGGTCACCTCTGTCATATGCTCCCTCGCCCATCGGAGCACCCATTCTCGGACCCATTGCGGCACCTCGCCCTGAAGCACTCGCAACGGCTGGAGGGCAACCACCAGCTCCGCCCCCTCGTAAAACGCGTGCAACCGCGCCCCCAGGGTCCGGTCGTAGATCAACCGCACGACGATTCCTCCGAATTTTTCAAGCACAGGCATATTCAAACTCACGGTTCACGTTCACTTCGTTATCTCCACTAACACGCGCCGGCGGCGGAAAGTTACAGCGACCTTCAGCACCACCGATCACCCGGGCTGGCCCGGCCGTCGATGAACGCGATCGCCCGGGACTGCAGACCCGCACGAAAGGCAGACAAACCAACCGGCAACCGTTATCATCCCACCCGTATGTTCACATCACTACCCCGGCGCGCCGTCCTGATCGCGCTCTCCGCAACCCTCGCCGGCACCGCCCAAACCGCCCGGTTCGAAACCTCATCCCTGCGGCTCGAACTCGACGCCACCGGCACGCTGACCGCCCTGCGCCACGGCCCCAAAGATTACCTCGCCGTCGGTCAACCCGCGCCGATCCTCCAGGTCCGCATGGGGGGTGTCTGGCATCGGCCGGAAAGCATGTCCCACGAGCAGGCCACCGGCGAACTGCAGCTCCGCTACGCCGCCAGCAACCTCACCGCCACCATTCGCGCCATCGCCAAACCGACTCACGTCATGTTCGAACTAACCCGGATCGAACCGCATGAAGCCGTCGAACTCGTGGTGTGGGGGCCTTATCCCACGACGATCGGAGACATCGTGGGCGAAACCGTCGGCGTCGTCCGCAACCCCGAGTTCGCCCTCGGTATCCAGGCGCTGAACGCCAAAACCCTCGGCGGCTTTCCCACAACCGATGACGACGTCATGCCCATGTACGACATCTTCGCCGGAACGGATCTCTCCGATATCGCCGCGGACCAGCGGGACAAGGAACTATATCGGGGCGACACCGCCAGACCGACAGCGTTTGGCAGCGTGCTCCAGGCCTACACCCGGAATCGCAATCGCGAGCGCGTCATCGCCAACTGGGGGCACTCGCAATTCGCCGCACCCGCCTTTGACGATGGTGGCGTCGCGGGCAGCCGCATTGCCCTCTTCGGCTGTCCCTCCGCCGATGCCTTGAAAACGATCGGCCAGATCGAACTCGCCGAGGGATTGCCGTATCCCCTCATCGACGGCGAATGGGGAAAAACCGCCCGCTCCGCCACCGCCTCCTATCTCATCATTGATTTCGGTGAGGCAACGCTTGACGCCGCGCTCGCCCTGACCCGCCAGGCCGGGCTGCGTTACCTCTATCACGGTGGGCCGTTCCGCACCTGGGGACATTTCGAGCTTCATCCCGAACCATTCCCCGACGGTTGGGCGAGCCTAAAACGGTGTGTCGACCGTGCGGAGCGCGCGGGGGTCCGACTCGGCGTGCACACGCTCTCGAATTTCATCACGCCCAATGACCCCTACGTGACACCAGAGCCCGATCCGCGGCTGGCCCGGGTAGGCACCACCACACTCACCGCGGCCATCGACGCCGTCCAAACCGAGATCCCGGTCGCCGATCCGGTATGGTTCAACCAGATGAACAACAACACGCTCAAAACGGCCATGGTCGGAAAGGAATTGATCCGCTATGGCAGCGTGTCCGAAGTGGCGCCCTGGCGGTTGCTCGATTGCGAACGCGGGGCCTGGGACACCCGGCCCTCCGTTCACGAAACCGGCGCACCGATCGCCAAACTGATGGACCACGGTTACCGGGTGTTCCTGACCAATCCGGAACTGTCCCTCGAAGTCGCGCGCCGGATCGCCAATCTGTTCAATGACACCGGCCTGATGCAGGTCTCGTTCGATGGCCTCGAGGGCAACTGGTCGACCGGCCTCGGCCAATACGGACGCACCTTGTTCACCCAGGCCTGGTTCGAGCAACTCGCTCCCGCCCTGCGCGGACGCGTCATCAACGACGCCAGCAACCCCGGCCATTTCAACTGGCATATCTACACCCGCATGAACTGGGGCGAACCCTGGTACGCCGGGTTCCGCGAAAGCCAGACCCAATACCGACTCAAAAACCAGAATTACTACGCCCGCAACCTCATGCCCCGCATGCTCGGCTGGTTCCAGATGAGCCCAGAAACCACCCTCGAAGACGCCGAATGGCTCCTCGCCCGCGCCGCCGGTTTCGACGCCGGCTTCTGCCTCGTCACCAGCCCCGATACGGTCCGCCGCAACGGCGTCGGCGACGCCATCCTCGCCGCCATCAACCGCTGGGAAACCGCGCGCCTGGCCGGAGCCTTTCCCGAACCGGCCAAGGCCGCCTTGCGCGATATTCAACACGAGTTCCACCTCGAGACCGTGAACGCGGACACCTGGAACCTCTACCCGGTCCACTCGGTCAAGGGAGTTCATCAACGCCGCGAACAGCCGGGCATGATCACCGCCACCGAATTCCCCTTCGATCATCCGCATGCGACGCAGCCGCTGCAGTTCATCCTGCAGGCAACCGGCAAGAACGAGGCCCGCGATGTGGTGCTTGAGCTCAACGGCCGCGAGGCGTTGACGTTCGCCCCTCCGCTGGCCGCCGGTCATATCCTCCGCTACGCCGGCGGCGAATCCATGCTCCGCTGCAATGCCCAGGGCCAGCCCCTCGAAACCATCGCCGTAAACCAAAAACGGCTTCAGGTCGCATCGGGCAAGACGCTGATCCGCGTCGGCGCCCGCTTGGCGGCTGGCGACGACTCCGGCCTCAAATGCGAGTTCCGGACCGTGGGCGCACCCGATCGCTTGAGTCAACCCGATGTCACCGAGGCTGAAAACACGGGTGAGAACAAAAGGTCTTGATGGTATGGCTGGCATGCCATACTTTAGCTGGCATGAAAATGACGCTCCACATCGATGACTCGCTTCTCGAAAAGGCCATGAGTCTCGCCGGTGTCGAGAGCAAGACCGCCGCGGTCGACCTCGCTCTCCGCGAATTCGTCCGCCGGAGCGAGTTGGTGCGTGTACTCTCGACCGGCCTGGAAATGACCCCCGCCGAATTGCGGGAGCTCTTCGATCCGAATTACGACCTGGAGGCAGAACGAAGCAAGGAAGCTCCGGTGACCACCTATGGCGGCAAGACCCGTACTCGTCGATAGCAGTTACTACATCCGGTTGGCACGCGAAGGACGCGACCCGTTGCGGGAGCTGGCCGTGGTTGCGGCCCAACGCGACCTGGTCGTTTGCGGCGTGGTGCGGTGCGAAGTCTCGCGCGGTCTGCGCTCCAAATCGAGGCTCAAAGCGTTTCAACGCGCGTGGGATGTCATGCGTTATGTTCCCACGGACAATCGACTCTGGATCGAAGCCGAGCACACCTTGTGGGAGCTCGACCGCTCTGGCGTGGTCTTACCCCTGACGGATGTCGTCATCGCCTGTTGCGCCCGGCGCGTGGACGGACTGGTGCTGACCTTCGACCGGCATTTCGAAGCCATCCCCGGCATCCGCGCCGTGAGCGAAATCATCTGACTCGCCGGCCAGCCGTTCAGTGGCGCACATCACCGGTGTATCACCCCACCCCGACCCGGCACGCTCGCCCACCAACTCATTTCAAATCCCGCAGCACCCCACAAAACCCACCGGTCGGCCACGCCACATTTTATGTCGCATATGCGACATAAAATGTGGCTTCGTGAAATGACCCACAACCTGACATGCCTCGGTTCTGTGAACGCCGCCGGGGGAGGATCCAGGCCTCAGGGCTCGAGCACGCGCCATTCGAGGATGCCGGCGGAACGTTCGGGGGCGAACTGGACCTCGAGCCGCAAGCCCCGCGCGGAGACCGGATCGAAAGCCATGCGGTTGAAGCCATCTTTGGCGACCGATTGCTTCCGGGCATTGGAGACTCCCCGCCATTCCTCGCCCGCCCGATAGAGGACGCGCCATTCGACCGGCAAGGCGCAACCACCGGACGGCGTGTCGTCAAACCAGTAAACTTCGACGCCGTTGAGTTTCCTGGGTTGCTCAAATTCGTACTGCACCCACTCGGTCGTGCCGCGTCGGTCCCACCAGGTGAAGCGTGGCATGGCCTGGTCGTTTGAGTTCGCCGGGACCAACTCGTCATGCAGCGCGGTCAGGGTGTCCCCCGCGTAACAGTGGGAAGCCGAGGCCCGGAAAGGCAGCAAACCCGGCCCTGCCAACCACGCGTGGGCGTCCTTTCCCCGCCCGATCACGGGGAAGGCTGTGATTCGCAAGCGGGCGGCCCCCATCGGGATGAGGCGGATCCGCTCGAGGGGTTCGGTGGATCGGGCCGGGCTGGGCTGCAACAGGCCCACCAAACCGAGATGGTCTTCGCGCCACTCGGGGATGCGGCGCCCGCGCCCGACCAATTCGATGGGACACCCTTCGTGGGTGAAGGGTTGATCGTTTTCCGGCCAGGATTTGCGAATCACCGTGAACGAAGCTTCCGGCCGTCGCCCCAGCACCAGGCCATAGTTCCATGGCGAGGCGGGCAGGATTTCCCAAGCCGGCCATGGCTCCGTCCCGCCCTCGCGGACCGTCTGTTCTCCAATCGCCAGCGAGTAGGTCAACGGCCCGCGATCGACCGACACGCTGTTGTGATTGGCCGTCCAGGTGCGCAGGCTGATCGCCATGGGCAATGTCAGCTCGACCCGGTCCTGGTCGCACCAGGTTCTTTCGATCCGCAGGTAACCCGGCACCTGGCAGGTGAAGCGATGTCGTTTGCCGTTGAGCCGCACTTCCGGCGCGCGACACCACCCTGGCACGCGGAGATAGAGGGGAAACGTCGTCGGACGGGCCAAGCCGATCCGCAAGTTCACCCGCTCGTCGAATGGGTAACGGGTTTGCTGAACGATGCGGACAGGTTCGCCGTCCCCCACTCGGGCTTGCACTTCGTTCTCGCCGTAGAAGACCGCCGCCAGGCCGTTTCCGGGCGTCGCGAGCCACTGGTGCTCGGCGAAGTACGGCCAGCCATGACCGAAGTTATGCTGGCAACAGCGGTGGTTGTGAGGGTCGAAATGCAGCATCGGCCCGCTGTTCTGATAGCCGGGCGCCTTGTTACCCCGATCCGACCGGATCAGATTCGGTGCGGTCAAATACCGCAGCCCTTTCAGGTCGGACGTGAGGGCCGCGGGCAAGGAGTTGAACGCCACATCCTCGCACCGGTCCGCCCAGAGCCCGTCACCCGTGATGGTCAGCAGCGTTTCGTGCGACAACATCATCTCGACCATTCCGCAAGTCTCGACCGCCTGCCGCGGGTCGAAGTATCCCGGCCGGCAGTTTTCGTCGCCGCCGAACATGCCTCCCGGCACCGGCCCATAGGACTCGCGCATGGTCAGCCAGTTGCGATAAGAGGCTTCGAGGTGTTGGGGATCGCCCGATTGCATCCAGTAGGTGGTGGGACCGCCGAAGGCCTGGGCCATGTTCACGTTGTGCCAGTTGGGGATCCCACCGGTCCAATCGGCCGTGTGCCGGTGGATTTTGGTGGCCAAATCGAGCAGCCAGGCTTGGCCCGTGCGGTTGTAGAGCCAGTAAACGCTGAAGAGATTGTCGGCCGCGCGCTGCTGTTGCCAGAACGGCGGCAGGAACTCCGCCTCGGGCACTTCGAGTTGCCATTGGAAATAGCGCGTCATCAAGTCGAGCACGCGGGCGTCCCCCGTGAACTCGTGCCATGACTGCAGACAGAACAACATCACCATGTTCGGCCACAAATCGTACTTGCCCCGGGTGCTCTCGACCGTGCTGGTCACGCCGGGACGCGGCCCAAAAAAGCCGTCCGACCCCTGGCTGGCCAGCGCCGCTTCGATCCAGGTTCGCGCTTCCTCGATTTGATGGGTGCGTCCCAGGAGATACGCGCAATCACCGAACCCCTTCAGCCAGTAAGGGACTTCCTCCCAGCCACTGGCACCCAGACCTGATGCGCTGAGCCACGCGTTATTGTCCTTGCGCAGAAACCGGCTGATCTCCGTGAGGTGACCATGAAAACCGTCCGCCTGCAGTTCGAGTTGTTGGCGGAGCCAACCCGCCGGCCGGATTGCGCCGATCGGGAGTTTCACCAGCGGGCTGGGCTTGAGGGGCGCCCGATTACCGGTGTAAAACCGGTTCGGTGGCTCGATCCCGGGCCGCTCCACGAATGCCACTTCTCCCGCGTTGATCGCGCCCCAGAGCGCCAGGCTCAGCCAGGCGGCCACTAAACGCATGAATCCGTTCATGTGAATTCGCATCTATCGTCCTCCTTTGGCGAGACGCGATCGCGCCCGACTTGCCGGCGGCTTGGCCGGCCGTGGCGGAGCAGCGATCGCAATACCGCCAGGTTCTCGATGTCCTCGTGCAAATCGGCCGACTTCGGCGTTTCGAGACAACCGGGATGCTTAACAAACCGCGGATCGTTCACGATGTGCGCGAACGCCGACCGCCCGATTTTTCCCTGGCCGATTCCGGCATGACGGTCCACGCGCGAGCCCAGGTCCGTTTTCGAATCGTTCAGGTGAAAGGCGAGCACCTGGTCCAATCCAACCGATGTTTTCACCTCCGCCACGACCTGGTCCCAGCCTGCCTCTGTACGCACGTCATAACCGGCGGCAAAACAGTGGGCGGTGTCGATACAGACCCCGAGTCGATCGGGACATTGCACCGACTGGTAGATCGCGTCGAGGTGCCGCAGTTCGTGCCCCAGACAGGTTCCCTGACCCGCGGTGTTTTCGAGCGCGATCCGCACGCGGAGCTTGCGCGTGGCGGCAAAGATTTCGTCCAGGGCCCGCGCCGCCTGCCGCAATCCGGCTTCCGTTCCGCCCCCGAGGTGCGCGCCCGGATGGAGCACCAGGAACGGCAAACCCAGCTGCGCCGCCAGTTCGACTTCCAGAACCAGCGATTGAATCGAGCGCTCCCGGTTGGCCGAGGCCGGCGCCGCGAGGTTGATCAAATAGCCGGTATGCCCGAACACGATCCCGCATTTTGAGACCGCGCGCCGCTCCTTGAATTCCTTGATTTCACATTCGGCATACTTCCGGGCCGACCATTGCATGTTGTTCTTGACGAAGATCTGGCAGGACAACGCCCCGATCTGCTCCGCGCGATCCAAGGCCCGGTGCACTCCCCCAGCCGTCGAACAATGCGCGCCCAAGATCATCGTGCCCTTAATCCGCGTCCGTCAACCCGCCGTGCCGGAAGCCCGCGCGCCAATGCGGGTGGGCATATTCTTCGCCCGGGTGAACCGCCGGAATCCATGAGAACTAGAGCTTCTCCGGGGTCGACATCAACTCGGCCACCCGCGACAACAAACGCCCCGCCGCGCCCCCGTCCAGCACCCGATGATCGAAGCTCAAGGTCAGGTTCGCTTCCATCGCCGGCACAAACTGCCCCTGCGCCTCGTCCCACCGCGGCGCCATGCGGGCCGCGCCGAGCCCCAAGACGAGGGTCTGCTCCGGCATGGGGATTGGCGTGGCCCAGGTGAGGCCGAACGTACCGAAATTCGTCACCACGGCGATTGCGCCGCCGGTGTCTTCGAGCGGCAGTTTGCGCTGATGGGCGAGCGCAATCAATTGGTTGTAGGGAGTCACCAAGTTCTCCAACCGTTTCTGGTCTGCCTTCCGAATCACCGGCACGAACACGCCGTCGGTGGCCTCCACCGCAAACCCGAGATCGATCGCGGAGGGATGCACAATCTTGTTGCCCACCAAACGGCCGGCCGGCGCGCTGTTCTCCGCCAGAGCCAATGCCAGCGCCCGCAAAGCGTATAACGCCGGGCCCGGCTTCGGATCCGCCTGCCGCCGGTGCGCAAACAACGCGTCCAAAGCCATTGGCAAACCCACCGACGCGATCGGCCGCGTCCAACTCCGCCGCATGGCGTCGGCCACCGCCACGCGCATGCTCGACGCCGGACTGATTTTCTGCTTTTCCAGACTGGCTATGAACCGCTCGAAATCCTGGATGGTGACCCGTCCGCCCGCACCGCTGCCGGCCACCCCGGCCAGGTCCGCCGCGTGCAAGCCGAGTTCGGCCATCCGCGCTTTCAGTCGCGGTGACATGTAACTGGCCCCTTGCGCATGGGCGGGCACCGGCAAACCCCGGACGGTCGGTTGCACCCCCTGGACCTCCTTGGGCTCGGCCGGGCCGGACTCGTTGGAGGCGTTCGGCTGTGCCGCCGCGGTTATCATCGAGGTGTCGAACCCGGCCCGAGCCGCTTCCTCCCGAGTGGCCTCCACGTAGCCCAGAATGGCTCCCACGACATAACTCTGCGAAGGCTGCACCAGGAATTGCGCGACCCGCCCGCGGCACGGCGAAGTCACGGTCATCGTCGCCTTGTTGGTCTCCACTTCGAATAAATCCTGGTCCACCTCCACCACGTCACCCTCGCGCACAAGGAAACTGACAATGGTCGCCTCGGCGATGGACTCACCCAACTGCGGCATAATGATTGGGATCTTTGGCATAGCTCAGCTGCGCAAGAGTTTGCGGGCGGCGTTCGTCACACTCCGCGCGGTGGGACGATGGGCGGCCCAGAGATGAGGATGAAACGGCACCGGCGTGTCCTTCGCGTTCAATCGCTGGGGGGGTGCGTCCAGCAAATCGTATCCTTCGCTCGCCACCCGGGCGATCACTTCGGCTGACACCCCGCCCCACGGCCACGATTCCCCCACGCACAGCAACCGCCCCGTTCGAGCCACGGACGCCATCACGGTGTCCGTGTCCAATGGCTTGACCGACCGCAGATCCACCACTTCCACCTGGTAGCCTTCGGAAACCAGTTCCTCCGCCGCGGCCAGGGATTCGTGGACCATCGCGCTATACGCCACAATCGTCAGATCGCGACCGGCGCGGGCGATCCGGGCCCGGCCCGCGGGCAATGCTTCCGTGGGCAACTGCTCGGCCTTGAGATGGTAGTAAAGCAGCTTGTGCTCGCAGAAAATCACCGGGTCATCGATCGCGATGGCCTCCAGCAACATGCCATAAGCGTCCTCCACCGTTGCCGGCGTCATGACCACGAGCCCCGGGTAATGCGAATAAACCGACTCCAGGCTTTGGCTGTGAAACGGGCCGCTACCCGAGGTCCCGCCCGAGGGCAGCCGGATCGTGATGGGACATGGCACCTGCGTTCGCCAATAGAGTGTCGCCGCCTGGTTCACGATCTGGTTGAAGCCGACCGACGAGAAGTCCGCAAACTGGATCTCCACGACCGGGCGCATCCCCTCGATAGCCGCCCCCACCGCCAGCCCCACAATCGCGTCCTCACTGATCGGCGCATCGATCACCCGCCCGGGGAATTCCCGCGCCAGATTCTTCGTCGCCTTGAAGGCCCCGCCAAACACCCCTACGTCCTGGCCGTAGATGAAAACCCGCGGATCTTGTCGCAGAGCGCGCGCCTGGGCCTCGCGGATCGCCTCGAGATACGTGACACTCATGAGCTTTGATTCGACGAGTCCCCCTCCGCCAAATGTCCCGTGGCCAGCGTCAACCAGTCCTCCTCGAACGGATCCGGCCCGGGCTCACGTTGCACCTTTGCCACCGCCTCTTCCACCAACTGGGCCCGCTCCGCCTGCCACGCTTCGACGGCGGCCCGTTCCACCCAGGATTCCGCCAGAATGCGCTCCTCCGCCACCCGCAGACAATCGCGGCCCAGGGCGGATTCCTTAACCCGGGCCTCGATATAGCCGGCGTCGTCGTGCTCCCCGTGCCCACACAGTCTCAGCAAGTGAGCCACCACCAACTGGGGCCCCCCACCCTCCCGCGCCAATCGCACCGCCTCGGCCATCACCCTCAGGCACTCCGCCAAATCGGTCCCGTCCAGCGAATGCCCCGTCACCCCGTAGCCCACCGCGCGATCCACCAGATCTCGACAGGCGAACTGACGCGGGTTCGGCGTGGAATAGGCGTAACGATTGTTGGCCACCACCAACACCAGCGGCAGCCGTTCGATCGCCGCCTGGTTCAAAGCCTCGTGAAACGACCCGGTCGAGGTCGCCCCGTCCCCCACGCAGCTGACTCCGACCGTGCCGTGCTCTCCCTTCATCCGTCGCGCCAGCAACATGCCGTTCACCACGGCCGTCATCGCCCCCAAATGGCTGATCATGGGCAGCATCCCCTCCCGTGGGCGCCCCCGATGCACGTTGCCATCGCGCCCCCGCATCGGGCCCAGCACGGACCCCATGAACGTCCGGACCACATCCAGCACGGTCTCCCCAAAGGCCAGTCGCCCCGCCAGGTCCCGCACCAACGGCGCAAAGACATCCCCGCGCTTGAGCGCCAGTCCAATCGCCACGCTCAACGCCTCCTGCCCGCGCCCCAAAAACACCCCGCCGTGGATCTTCCCCCCCCGATACAAACTCGCCAGCTTGTCATCCAGCAACCGCGCCAACAACATCCACCGGTATCCCTCCAAGTAGGCTTCCCGCAATGGCGACGTTCGGTTGAGCTCCGCTGGGGCGGCCGACTGAATCATGCGGCGTATTTTTGCGCACTCCGATTGCCGAGCGCAATGGTTATCTGTGGCCCTGCAGGCTACGTCGCATACTCACGGTCCCTGAGTCGGCCGGGCTGGGGCGTCGGATAGCGGCCATCGGCGCCCGACCGCACCGGGGCGACGGAGGCCGGCGTCAACGTGCCCACCCCGGGCGCAAACTCCTCGTCGCTCCCGAGCAACTCCTCGAATTCAACCACCTGGCCGGTGTGCACGGCGCGTCGGCCCAGCGCCACAGTCAGACTGGCGTAGGCGCCGCGGGCGACCTCGTTAAACGGCTGATCCTGGCGGATGGCGTCAATCAAATGCTTCCATTCGCGTTCGTAAGGATTCGGCTCGGGTTGGGGGAATGCCCAGAGCAAGTCCGGGCGGCTCTGCTGGTAGCCCTTGAAGAGACGGCATTTGGCGGGCGTGTGCACGAAGGTCGAAATCACCGCCGAACCCTTGGTGCCGAGGGCGTAGCTGGCGAATTCATCGTGGCACCCGGGCATGTAACGCGAACAGACAAACAGCTTCGTCCCATCCGGATACGTATATTCCACCGTGTAGTTGTCGAAGTTCTGGTCCACGGCATCGCCCCGATACAACCGACCGCCCTGGCCCTGGGCTCGAACCGGCCAGGCACCCTTCATCCAGCAGCACTCGTCAATGTTGTGCGCGATGTAGTCATGGAACAACCCGCCGCTCGCCCAGAAGAAGCCAAGATAATTCCGAATCTGGTAGAGTAATTCGTTCGACTGCGCGGCGCGCGGTCCGACGAACCCGGCTGGCCCCACCTGCCGGTAGGTGCGCAGCGTGGTCAGTTCACCAATCTGCCCGGATTGAATGCGTTCGGAAAGCTCCTGCCGCGCGGCGCAGTGACGGCACATCAGCCCCACCCCCACCTTCAGCTTCTTGGCGGAGGCCGCCTCACCCAGGGCCAGCATCCGCCGGGTGGTCGGCCCGTCCACCGTGATCGGTTTCTCCATGAACACGTGCAATCCCCGTTCGATGGCATAAGCGAAATGCACCCAGCGAAACGCCACCGGCGCGGTCAGGATAACCACGTCCCCCGGCCGCAACGCGTCCATCGCCTCGCGATAGGCTTCGAACCCAAGGAACCGTCGTTCCGGTGGCACCTCGACCTGCCCGGGATCGAACCCCGTCACCCAACTGTCGGCCGTCCCTTCCATGCGATGTCGGGCCGTGTTCTTCAGCGTCTCGTAACTGTTACGCAATCGGTCCTCGAACAGATCGGCCATAGCGAAGAGCTTGATCGGACCGTTCTGCGCTCCGAGCGCGTTGGCCACCGCCCCGGTGCCGCGCCCGCCGCATCCAATCAATGCCACCCGGATGGTATTCTCCTCCGCGGCATAACCGGGGCGCGCCACGGCCGAAAGCAGCGCCGTGCCGGCCACCGTCCGGGCCGAGGCACGCAAAAACGCGCGGCGGGACGTAGGTTCCAGGATCGATGGAGAAATAGGCTTCATGCGCCCGAGCGTAAAGAAATCCCATGAAATGGCGATACCGAATGCGCGCAAAGCGATTGGCAAACGCCGGGTCACTGCTCCCAAGCGCCGAGATCCGGCCGGGCGTCACGAGGTCGGTCACGGATGTCATGCGTCACTTCCAGCCCCGTCTCCCCTTGGTCAACGGCGCCCGCGGCACCACGCGTGAGCGCCAGATTGCCCGAAGTCGGATCGGAGAAATACCCTTCGAGCCGGCCCGTCAGGTTATGACTCAACCGGGCTTCTCCGCCTTCAAGCTGGATCTCGCCATGAACCAGATTGTTGATGATCTCCGTGCGGGTGGTGCCGGTGCCGACGCGAATGCCGCGATGCCAGTTCGCTTCCGGTCGCCAGATGCTGTTGTGGATCACCCGAATGCCGTCCGCGTGCCACAACTCGATGCCGCAGTCCGGACCACCGACGATGAAGTTATTCCGTATAACGCTGTCGGCCACGTATACCAACCGTTCGCCCTCGAGGTTGGCCGTGGACTGACCCGGATTGCCGAAAGCCACACCCCGGTCGCAGTTGAGGATGAGGTTTCGTTCCACCAGGACGCGCCGGGACCGCACCCAGATGAAAATCGCGGCCCGCCCTCCGCCAGTGCGCCCTTGGATGTTCCGAAACACATTGTCGCTGAAGGTCCAGTCCTCGAGCGCCATCATGTCGATCGCCGCAATGTAGTCTCCCCCAAACAACCAGTCCGCCGGCGGCACTCGCGTGTTCTCGAATACGCAGAAACGCACCGAGCCCCGCACCGCCCGCACCTCCGGATCCTGCCCGGCCGAACCTTTGATCGCCCGCACGCCAATATCCTGAAACCGGCAGTTGCGAATGTGGATCTCCCGCGGCCCTTGCTCCGCCTCGACCTTGATCCCGTAGGAACGACAATCCGCAAACGTAAGGTCCGCGACGGTCACCCCATCGCACCGGCCGAGGTGCAGGATATCGTCGTTCCGCAGCCCGCTGTCCCAACCCCGACCGCGCAAGGTCACCTTCGCCGGGTCCCCCGAAGCGCCGCGCATGGCAATACCCCGTTTATCCGAAAGAACCATCGGCCGCGGCAACCGATAGTCGCCATCCTCCACCAGGATGCTCCCGCCGGATGGCACTTGCTCCGCCGCCGTCAACAACTCGTTCACGGTCGATACCCGGATCACTTGGCCCTGCGGCGGCGCCAAAGCCGGCGCCTTGGCAAACCACGATGGGGTTGCCGGCTGGCCGATCGCGGGCGGCGGCCCGGCGAGCCGTTGGTCAACCGGACCGGCGGCCGCGGCCAGTGATGTCCCCATAACGGCGAACCACAGTGGCAACAGGTCCTGGCCCGTCGATCCGAACGCTCTGCTTTTGAGTAAGTTCAAGCCCATGTCCGGATGGAGGCTGTCGACGGCCGGTCAACGGTTCCGGCTGGACTTCAAAACCCGGCGGGCGTTGTCGCCGTAAACCCGCTTCAGCACGGCATCCTTCAGGCCGAATCCGTGCAGGGGCCAGTGATAATTGAAGAGGTCTTGCGCGTAGAAGTGTTCGTCCTCGGTTTCGAGGATCCGAAAGGTGATCCGGTACATCTCGGCGCCGAATCCCATATCGGTGCCGTAGAGCAGGCGCTCCTGGTACTTCTCATAGAACTTCGCCATGGAACGTGGGATCGGCGACGTTTCGCCGAAACGCGCGCTGATGTCGGCAAACAGGTTCGGATAATCGTCCAACATGCGTCCCAGGATGGAGAGATCGTGGCAGCAGTTGGCGAAGTGGCAGGCGATGAAAGTCGTGCGCGGATGCCGTCGCACTGCGCGATCGAGCGTGGCGATCACTTCGTCGTGCCGCAGCACGCCGGGCGTCTCCGGGATACGCCATTTGAATGCATTCATCAGCCCGTCGTTGTGTTCATCCATGGGCTCGTACATCCAGCGGTCCTCGCCCACGTGAATGTTCACCGGTAACTCGAGTTCGGCACATTTCTCGAGAATCAGGTCCATGCGCGGATCGTCGAGGTGCATGCCGCCGGCATTACGACTCAGACCGCCCCCCTTGTCGCTGAGTTCACCGACACCCATTGCGCCGACGCGAACGCACCGTTCCAGTTCCGTCACCGCGGCAGGTCCGAAGCCGGGCCGGTCGAAGCCGGTATAATCAATGCCACACCACAGCTCGAATCGCTCTCCGTGCCGTCCGTAAAGCGCCACCAACTCATCAAACTTCGGCCCGGTCGCCCCGGTCAGCACCACGGTCCGCTCGATCCCTACCGCGTCCATCGTCCGCACCCAGCGATCGACGTCCGCTTCACTCTTCGCGTAGGCGTGGGAATGCACGTCGATCACGGGAAACCGAGCTCGTTCAACTCGCGTCTGCGGCACGTTGAAGATCGATCGCGGCCGGTAATCCTGAAGCAGGAGCCGATCGGGCGACGGAGGATCAGCCGAAGCCGCATCGCGGCCGATTGCGATTCCGGGCGCCAAAAACGCGCCGAGCCAGCAGATCCAGACGCGCCAGGCGCAATGCGGTCGTCGTGGCCGCGACCGGGTTGAACGATCCGTCATGGGCATGAGCCCGAGTTTCGGCAAGTCGGGAGGTTCGTGCAAGCAGAGTTCTGGCTTTCAAACCGAGGCGTTTTCCGTTTCGGGACTTCCGGGAAAATCGCGCGTGCTGTTCCGCTGGATTCAGGGCAGGCTGTGGCCGTTGACTTGGCCGTCTCAACGGGCAGTATCCTTTGAAAACCATCGATCACCACCGCACATGAATAAAACCCCACGACGTCAGTTCCTGCGTGCTTTCGCGCTTTCGGCAGCCGGCGGTGTCGCCGTGAACCGCGCCTCAAGCCAACCCGTCGCCTCCGACCTCCGCCCCAGACTCGTCGGCGTCGCCTGCAGTCCGCGCCAGGGCAAAAGCACCCGGTCCGCCGTCCAACTGGCTCTCGACGCCGCCGAGGAAGCTTACCCTGAGCTGGAAGTGGAGCTGATCGATCTCGCCGGACTGAAGATCCCCGGCGAATTGGCGGCGGGCCTGCCACTTGAACCGGGGCAAATCGATGATTTCCCCAAAGTGGCCGGGAAACTGGCGGATCCGCGCGTGGTCGGTTTGCTGGTGGGAACGCCGGTCTACATGGGCAGCATGAGCGCGCTCTGTAAAGCTTTCCTCGACCGCTGCATCGTTTTCCGCCGCGATTGGGCCCTGCGCGACAAGGTGGCGGGCGCGCTGGCCGTGGGCGGTTCACGCAACGGCGGACAGGACACCACGGTGCTCGCCGTGCTCGCCGCCCTCATGCGCCAGGACGTGATCGTCGTCGGCGACGGCAAACCGATCGGTCATCCCGGCGCCACCCTGCAGAGCCAGCAGGAGAGCATCGAATCCGACGAAACCGGGTGCGCCTCGGCGAAGGGGTTGGGCCGGCGGGTGGCCGAAGTGGCGTTGCGCCTGGCGTCGAAACCCGCTAATCGCTGACCGACTTCGCGCCCGGTGTGAATCGCGTTTTGGCGATGCGCTCGACCGCCGCGCGATTCAGCGGCGCCGGATGCAATTGGGCGCCAGCCCACAAACTCATCGTGCTGGTCCGATAGGGACTGTCGGGCCGGTCGCTGTGGCCGATGGGACAGATGGATTGCGCGGCATCCGGATCGTGCAACGGCACCCATTGCGTGTAGGATTGCGCCGCCTGCGAATGGAGGGTCTGGCCATCCACGCAGTTCAACGCCGGCGCTACCAGATCCCCTTCACGCCCGAGCGATCCGTAACCGTCCAGGCTGTCAAACCACGCCAGCGTCCGACGGCCGCTCGCGCTCGAACCGTCCCCGCGTCGGGAGGTGCCACCCGCGCCACGCTCCGCTTGCCACGCTCCGGCCAATACCTCGTCAACGAAACGACGTTCGTCATCCGAGAATGTCGCCCCGGGCGACCCCTCCAATCGACCGCCCGCATCCTTCAGGAATCGCGCCAACCCGGACTCGCCCCCGCCGTAGATGGCGGCCAGCGGCGTGTTCACGAACCGGAAGAACGTGCTGATCCGGGTGGCCAACTCCGCGCCAGGATGCCGCAAGTCACTGCTCGCGCCCGCCTCGAACCATGGCTCGAGCACCTTCAACGCGCTCACCGCGCCTTCGGACAAACCTCCGTGCTCGCGAAGATGCCGGCCCAGGCGAACGATCTCGCGCCGGGCGGGATTGACGGCGTCGTAATGCACCTCGAGGACCGCCTCGGGCGTGTATCGGTTCACAGTCTCGAGCCGCTCGCGCAATCTCCACGACCGGATCGTGTCGCCCATGGATCCCGTGCTCAGCCCCAAGGAAAGCGGGTAAAATGTCCCGACCGGTCGATGATTCGCGCTCAGCAAGTACCCCGGTCGCGGATCAAGCAAGCGCGGCAGCAATTCCGCCGGAACGAACCCCATCCAGTCGTCGCCATCCTCGACGCCCCGTAGCGCGGCGTTTCCGTCCCGATCGGGCGCAGCCGCCGAACGCACCGGAATGGCACCCACCACGGAAAAGCCGATCCGCCCCGACTTGTCTCCGAAAACGCAGTTGGCCGTTGGAAAACGCCACCCCGCCACTGCCCGCATGAATCCCTCCGCATCCGCCGCCCGCATCATGGCGAACGCCGCCTGAATGGTGTCCCGGTCGGTTTCGCACCAGGGCACACGCTTCAGCGCCACTTCCGGATCGCCCGTCCCCCGAAAAGCAAATTCGGATACCACCGGCCCGAGGTGCGTTTCGCGGATCCTCAGGATTTCGGTTGGTTCACCCCGGATCGAAATCTCTTCCTGGCGGACGATCATCGGCCGCCAGGTTCCGTTCCAGCGATACTGGTCCGGAAACGCCGGGTCGGTCTCGAGCCGGAACAGATCGGCCTGGTCGGCCCCGAGCGCCGTCAATCCCCAGGCCACCTGCCGATTGAACCCGATCAGCAGACCCGGACTGCCCGGCACCCCCACGCCTCGCGCGTTGAAGCTCTTGCCGCAAACGTGAAACTCCATCCAGAGCGACGGATTGCGCACCGGCGTCTGGGGGTCACTCACCAACACCGCGGAACCGGTGGTGACCTTGGCCCCACCCACCACCCAGGCATGACTGAATTTCGGACCCTCGGCGGTCGCTGCTCCCGACTGCCCCGCACGGCTCACCGAGGCCGCAAATCGGTCGACCTGCTCCACCCACGCGTCGCTCACCTCAGCCCGCTGTACGACCGCCGTCGTATCGTCCACCCACCGCGCCGACGGCCTCGGCGCTCGCCGGCCATCCCCCGGCTCCGCGCGGTTTCGCCACACCATCAGATCGCGCGTGCCGTCGGTGGCGAAGAACTGCGACACGTGCCACCAACTCAAAAGGCAGGAAGCCGGGTCCCATGGCTCGACCCTCACGCCCAACGCCTCGAACAGCGGATGCAACCGCTGCCCGGTCTGCTGGGCCGCAAAACCGGCATTCACACCCGCGCAGTACGCCTCCAACAGGTTCAGCGTCTCCCGGTCCAGACTCGCCGCAATCCGCCGCGCGGCAGGCCACCAGCCAAAAGTCCGCAT
>JAHDYP010000124.1 GCA_023383055.1 Verrucomicrobiota bacterium
CGCTCAACCCGCTCTGGCTCGACGTGCCGATGACATTCTCCTGATGGACGATCGGCAGGATGGTGCGGCTGATGAGATTCCAGTCCTCGCTCACGGAGATTGGAACGACGGGCTGGACGTTAAGCGTGTATTTCCAGCCATCATTGGCGTAGCCAAAGTCGAAGTTGTTTTGCAACGGCACGCTGATGAGCGCGGCGATGGGATTGGCGAGCTGCTGGGCAAGTTGGTCCTCACTGGCGACCGGGTTGGTCGTCGCTGCGCCCTGCGCGGCGAGTGGAGTGGCGGGGTCCGCCGCGTGTGAGGAGGTCGCGCCGATTGACGCCAGCCCGAGGGCCAGCGCAAGAATGGTTTTTGTTTTCAAGATGGTGTTCTTTCGTGGTCTATTTCTTTTCCTGCGGATGGATCGCCTTCCAGTCGTCTTTCATGCTGACGATGGTCCAGCCCTTTGCGGCGGCCTCTTTGAGGCCCTTGTCGAGTTGGCCAATGTGCGATTCGCGGTCGTAGGCCCATTCGCGGGCGGCGTCGGTGTGATGCACGATCATGCCGAAGCGCGCACCTTTGCCGCTCGTGGTCCATTCGAGCATCTGGAAATCGCCGTCGGAGTTGCCGAAGGCGGCGATGGGGCGGCGGCCGATGTGGCGCTGGATGCCGACGGGTTTGCCTTCCTTGTCGTCGTTGAGGACGACTTCGGGCAGCTTCACGATGACGGGTTTGCCATCGTGGAGTTCGTATTTCAATCCGCCGCTGGAGCCGACGACTTGCTCGGGTGGGATGCCATACACGCGCTCCGTCCACGGCCGCATGAACTCGATGCCGCCGCCGGAAACGATGAAGGTTCTGAAGCCATTCGCGCGCAGGTAGGCGAGCAGTTCGAGCATCGGCTGATAGACCATTTCGGTGAACGGCCTGCCGGTCTTGGGATGTTTTGCGGTCGCGAGCCAATCGGTGACAGATTTCTCAAACTCTTCCGTGGTCATGCCTGAGTGCGCGGCCGCCATCAGCGCAGCAACGGCTTTTTCGCCGCCTGCGAGCGCGGCTTTCACATCGCCTTTGAGCACGGAGGCGAACGGCTCCTTGTCCTTCCACTCCGGGTGCTGCGGCGCGAGGGCCTTGATGCGATCGAAGATGAAGAACGCCTGAAAATACATCGGCTGCTCGGTCCAGAGCGTGCCGTCGTTGTCGAAGGTGGCGATGCGCTCGGGGATCGGCACGAAGTCCGGCGAGCCGGGTTTGGTGACTTTTTCGACGAAGGTGGTGATGGATTTTTTCGCGGTGCCGTCATTCCACGATGGGAGCGGATCGGCGGCGCGGGCGATGTCTGAAGTAAAAATCAGTGCGCCAAGCAACGCGGTGGAGAGCAGGTGTTTTGTTTTCATTAGTTATGGCCTCGGAAATTGAACAGGAGCAAACGGAGACAACGGAGAGGGATTTAATTCTCTATTTCTTCGGGTTGCTGCTGTTGAATCGGCTTTGGGGAAAAAAGACCGCACCCGGATGGAACGGGTGCGGCTTCGTGGAATGACTCAGTTTTCCGCGGCGTGGCGTTAGTTGCTCCTTGCCGGCTTGCTCATGGCCTCCATCACGCGATCAAGGCTAAAGCTGCCGGGTTTCATCCGTGGTGGGAACTCACGGAAACTTTGCAACCATTGGCCGACATAGCCGGCCGCAGGGGCGATCATGAACATGCGTTCGTTGAACCATTTTTGATAGCCGACGGCATGTTCCGATCTGGCCCGCTCGAACGGATCCATGCGCAGGTTGGTGATCACGGGCGCACGCAGTTGCGTGAACGGCTCGATCCACACATCCATACCTTCCGCTTTTTGCTCCAGGAAGGTCAGCTTCCAGTTGTTGTAGCGCAAGGCGGCGACGCTGCCATCGTCTGTCCAGTAGATGAACTCCTGGCGCGGCCAGGCAGCCTCGCCCTTCAGTGCCGGTGCCAAGTCGTAGCCGTCAAGGTGCACCTTGTAGGTGATGTCGCCGATTTTGCGTCCTTTGAGGAGATCTTCCTTGACCGTCTTGTCGCCGGCCGCAGCCAACAAAGTCGGCAGCATGTCCTCGTGCGCGCCGATGTCATTGATGACAGTGCCGGGTTTGATCACACCGGGCCACTTGATCATGGTTGGCACGCGAAAGCCGCCTTCCCACTGGGTGTTTTTCTCACCGCGGAACATGGTGGTGCCACCATCGGGCCAGGTGAAGGTCTCGGCTCCATTGTCGGTCGAATACATCACGATGGTATTGTCTTCCAGTCCCAGCTCTTTGAGCTTGGCCAGGATCTCACCGACATGCCCGTCGTGCTCAACCATGCCATCGGCATAGATGCCAAGGCCGGTCTTGCCCTCGGACTCAGGCTTGAGGTGGGTCCAGATGTGCATGCGGGTGGAGTTCCACCACAGGAAGAAGGGTTTGTCCTCCTTGGCCGCACGCTCCATGAAATCCACTGCCTTGGCATTGACTTCCATGTCGATGGTTTCCATGCGCTTCTTGGTCAGCGGGCCGGTGTCGGTGATGGCACCGCCAGCGAAGCTATGAATGACACCGCGGGGACCGAATTGTTTCTTGAAGGCAGGATCCTTCGGATAGTCGGGATTCTCGGGCTCTTCCTCGGCATTCAAGTGATAGAGATTGCCGAAGAATTCGTCGAAGCCATGCGCGGTCGGCAGCATGCTGTCCAGGTCGCCAAGGTGATTCTTGCCGAATTGGCCGGTCATGTAGCCTTGCGCCTTGAGCAAAGTGGCGATCGTTGGATCTGCCGCCGTTAGCCCCTCGGGCGCGCCTGGCAGGCCGACCTTGGTGAGGCCGGTGCGGATGGGCGATTGCCCGGTGATGAAGGCGGCGCGGCCAGCGGTGCAGCTCTGCTGCCCATACCAGTCGGTGAACAGTGCTCCCTGTTTCGCGAGGCTGTCGATGTTGGGCGTCTTGTAGCCCATCATGCCCTGGTTGTAGGCGCTGATATTGAATCCGCCAATGTCGTCGCCCCAGATGACGAGGATGTTGGGTTTCTTCTTGGCGTCCGCCGCGTGGGCGGACGTGAAAGCCACCGCACAAAGGAGCGCGGCGGTGAGGATGTTTTTGGTTTTCATGTGATTTAATTATTTCAGTTCGACGCGCACTTCCTGAATCGTGCCGGTGAATTTGAAGGGGAGCTGGTAGGTGAAATCCACCGCCGAGCCATGGTCCATGCCGACATCGAAGCCCTCGCCGAGGGAGAACTGGGCCGGGACGGTCCTTTCGAGCCGCCCGCCAGCGACCTTGGTGCCGTTGACCAGTAGCGTGACCGTTGCGCCTTTGCCGATGCCGCCGCCGTCGTAGTCAAACTTCACGGCGATCTGCGATTTTCCTTTGGGCAGGGGATCTTTCGCGGCAAAGGTCGGCCGTTCGAGGCTGAGGAAGTTGTAAACGAAGGTCGGGCGACCATCGCGCAGGTAGAGACCGATGCCGCCTTCCAAGCCGCCCTCGGTGGCGATCATGCCGTTGCCACCGCCCTCCGGCAGCTCGACGTCGGCGGTGATGGTCCAGGATTTGTTGAGCAGTGGCGGCGAGCTGCTCAAGGGCAGACCCACCACGCCGGGGTAATAGACTAGGTTTTTCCGACCGGCGATGAGGCTGGGGCGACCCATCAACTCGGAGTTGAAGCGTTCGGTGGCACGCCAGTCGAGCGGGAGGACGTTGTAGCGCGAGGCCTGCACCCACCAGAGATCCTGCAACTGGCGCAGTTTCTCGGGGTTGGTCGCGGCGAGGTCTTTGACTTGGCTGAAATCCTCATCAATGTGGTAAAGCTCCCACTTCTGCTTGTCTGGGTCGAACGCGCCGCGCACGGACTGCCAAGGCGGAAAGGACAGCGCGGACGCCATCCAGCCGTCGTGGTAGATTCCGCGGTTTACGCCCATTTCGAAATACTGCGTGGTCCGCCGGCCCTTGGCTGGGGCGGCGTCGAAGGTATATGCGAAGCTGATGCCTTCGATCGGCTTTTGCGGCACCCCGTTCAACATCGTCGGAGGCGTGACGCCGGTCAGCTCGTAAATGGTGGGGGCGATATCGATGACATGGAGGAACTGGTCACGCACTCCACCGTGATCCTTGATATGCGACGGCCACGAGATGATCATCGGGTTGCGCACGCCGCCGAAGTGGCTGGCGACCTGCTTGGTCCACTGGAATGGTGTGTTCATCGCGTGAGCCCAGGAGGCGGTGAAGTGGTTGAAATGCTTCGGCCCGCCGAGTTCGTCGATCGCCTTCAAATTGTCCTGCCACTTCTCGGGGAAGCCGTTGAAGAAGAGGTTTTCGTTGATTGAGCCTTCGAGTCCGCCTTCGGCGCTCGCGCCGTTGTCGCCGGCGATATAGATGAACACGGTGTTGTCGCCACCGGGCAGTTTCTTCACGGCATCCACGATCCGGCCCATCTCATAATCCGTGTGAGCACCGAAGGCGGCGAACACCTCCATCATGCGGGCATAGAGCCGCTTTTGGTCCGCATTAAGCGAATCCCAGGCTGGCAAGCCCTCGGAACGCGGGGTCAGCTCCGTGTTCTGCGGGACGACGCCGAGCTTTTTCTGCCGCGCCAGCGTTTGCTCGCGATAGGCATCCCAGCCCATGTCGAACTGCCCTTTGAACTTGTCGATCCACTCCTTGGAAACGTGGTGCGGGGCGTGGGTCGCGCCCGGTGCGACATAAAGGAAATAGGGTTGGTCGGGAGAGATGCTCTTCACCTTCTGCACCCAGGCGATGGCCTTGTCGGTGAGGTCGGTGGTGAGGTGATATTTCCCATCCTTGGGAACGAAAATGGGGTTGCGGTTCTCATGCAGACGCGGATTCCAATGATCCATGTCGCCGGTGTTGAAGCCGTAGAAGTAGTCGAAACCCAAACCATTCGGCCAGCGATCAAACGGTCCGGCCGCGCTGCTTTCCCACGGGGGCGTGTTGTGGTTCTTGCCGATCCACGCGGTCATGTATCCGTTCTGGCGGAGCGCTTCCGCGACGGTGCCGGCATTGCGGGGAATCACGGAGGTGTAGCCGTCGTAGCCAGTCGCGATCTCGCCGATCACGCCGGACGACACCGAGTGGTGGTTGCGGCCGGTGAGGAGCGCGGCGCGGGTCGGGCTGCAGAGCGCGGTCGTATGGAAACGATTGTAGCGCAGTCCCTCGGCGGCCAGCTTGTCCATCGTGGGCGAGGGGGTGCCGCCGCCAAACGTGCTGAATTGTCCGAACCCGGCATCGTCGATGAGGATCAACACGACGTTCGGCGCGCCTTTGGGTGCCTGCACGGGTTGCGGGAACTGCGGCGTGTCGGACTCCAGATAGGTGCGCCCGACATTGCCCTCGAAGCGGGAATCGGGGCGGGGCAGAATCTGCGGAGTGCCAGCGGGTTGGGTCGGCGCGGGGGCCAGTGGGGCTGGCTCGGCGGCTTCGCACGAGATCGCACTGACGGCGGCGAGGAAGAATGCGGTGATGAGTTTCATGGTGTTCTTTTCAAAAGATGAAGGCCACCGCCCTCGCGGACGGCGGCCAAAGTGGATTCAGAAGTTAGCGACCGCCCATGGTGGCCTGGATCTTCTTCTGGATGCCTTCCAGGTTGAAGGAGCCGGGAGTCTGGCTGGGAGGATATTCCTTCATGGTCATGAGGAAACTGCCAGCCAGTTCATTGTCGTCGATGTGGACAAACATCGTTCCGTCGGGGGAGAGTAGACGGCGGAGCAACTCCAGGCGGTCCCGCATTAGTGACAGCCAGATGGAATGCTCCACGGTGTCGTCGTAATGTTCGAAAGCCTGCTGCGTGTTGAACGGAGGGTCGATGTAGATACACTTGATCTTGCCGCTGAAATCCTGCTCCAGTGCCTTTAGGGCGAGCAGATTGTCGCCGTGGAGCGAAGATGTGCAGGATGAAAAGGCGCCCATGCCGGTAGAACATCCGGCGGAAGTAGCTTCGGCGGGGTTCGGCCCATTCCGAATGCTGCAATATCCCGTGGAGGTAGTCGAACACTCGGACTGCCCGGCAGAGCGCGATACCTGTCAAGCCATCGCGGAAGAGGGTTGGATAGATGACGCCGTTTCGGTCGTGAATCTGGCCGATTTCCTTTTTGGCCGTGACTATGGTCTTGGTGTCGCCACTGAAGCAGGCAAGCGCCAAAGCTGCCTGCTCGAAGGTGATGACGTTGGGTCCGCCCTGCACCGCCTCTGCCGAGGGGCGGTAATGATACTGAATGCCGGAGATGGCCAGTTCGCGGCGCAACCGCTCCTGGTTGTCGTCGAGCGCGGCGAAGTGGAGGCCGCGCACTGCGTTCTGCGTGTTGCGGGCACGGGTGATGTCGAGGCCCAGTGTGCCGGGAGTCGGGCCAACTTCGATGAGAGTGATGAGCAGCTTCGCGTCGGGTGAAACGGCGGTGTTTGCGCCGGTTTGCGCTGCGAAGATAGACCCAACGGTCTGGGCGCCGTTTACGACTGAGAACCCGGTCAGCGTCAAAACTGCGGACTGGTTGGTGTGACCGGGGGCCGGCTGAATATGGGCGCAGACGGCCGTAAGGCCGTTGTTGAGGTAGAACAATTCCACTGGGCGGTCCCGGACCGTGGCGGTGATGGCTTCATTGACCGGCTGCGCACCCAAATAGTGCCGGATGTTCTTCTCGAAAAGACGTTTGCCATGGTGCAGGTAGAGGGCGGCCAGTTGCGCGGCGGTTACGAGGCCATAAAAGGCGCGGCGCGGCTGGTTGACGGCAAACCAACTCTCCAGGGTGAGGTTGACGGTCAGCGGCGCAACGGCATGCTCTGCGACGAGCCAACCATGAACACCCTCGGCGTTGCGATCCTGCCACTCGAACCGGTGAACGAATTGGTTCAGCTCGGCAGCGAGTTGGTTTAGGTCCGTGATGGCATGGGGTCCGAGTTGGTTGCCGAGGTAGGCATGGCAGCCAACAATGACCAACCCCGGAGATTCAAGGGCCTCCTCGGCCTCGGATTGCAGGCGGGCGAAGCTCGCGTTGAAGTTGGCAAAATTCCCGGCGGCCAGGTCTCTAATGCCATCCCGAAACTTCTTGTTATCGCCGGAATCCGGTGGGCCGCCGGCTTTGGACTGGACCAGCCAGAGACGGTTTTTGAGGCGGTCGAAATAGAGGGCGTCTATACCGTTGTCATTGCCGCCGTCCACGATGGCGTTGGCAGCCTGGGCGGGAGCGGTGTCGGCCAGTTTCTCGATGGCAAATGCTGCCAGGGAGCGGCTGAGGCGATTTTTCCTGTGTTGGTCTGGCGTCCAGTTAGCCTGGAGCGGCGGGATCATTGCGAAGTAACGCTGCTCAAGGGAGGCTTCGATTTGTGCGAGATGCGCGTCGTTCATTACGCCTCCTCCCTCAACGAGCCAATCGGCGCTCCCGGCTGAATCAAAGGATGTAGTTCGACGTTGCCGCAGCCGCATTGCCAAAAGCTGCCAGAGGGTTTTCTGAACGGCCCTGGCCTCCTTTTCGCTGAGTCCCTTGGATGCGGCAAATGCTTTCGTGAGTGTTGTGAACGCCCATTGGCTGTATGGAGCGTTGATATTCTGGATGAACTGGTTGTACCGGTCGTCACGTTCCCGCGCCGTGAACACCCGGTTTGGCGCCCACAGGACCTTTTCCTTGGCGTAGATAAGGAGGAAATTCGTCGTGTTTACGCAGCCGGGGTTGATTGACTTGTGGCCTGTCGCCGATCCCTGCTTGAAAGACACAACATAGAGACGGTTTTCCCGTCCAAACACCTCGTCCAGTAGCACGATGAGGTACCTGACCGAAGCCGAAGTCGAAAAGCTGATTGCCGCCGCTGAGAAGCTCGGGCGACACGGGCACCGGGATGGAACCATGCTAATGGTTGCTTATCGGCACGCCTTGAGGGTGAGCGAACTGGTGTCATTGAAGTGGGATCAGGTTCAGTTCAAAGAGGGTTTGCTCCATGTCCGACGCTTGAAGAACGGCACCCCAAGCACCCACCCGCTTTGCCGGAGGGAAATGCCTCGCAGTCCGCGCACACGAGAGCGTCAGCCAACGCCAGAACGGAAAGCGAACAGGGCCGCGTCAACCTGGTGGGGGTTCAGGTCAACCTGAGCATCCGCCAACGATGCAGCGAGCTTCTGAACGCTGTCGGAAGGACAACGCCGAGTAAGCGCGTGGGCAAAGTATTTGGCGTGGTACGCGGTGCTCATCAAAAGCGAATTCGCGGTGCGCCACAATTCCCTGACGTTTGAGGCGCATCATCTGGGCTGATCTTCGTCAAGAATTCGCGGCTCATAGCATCAGTCTGACTGCGCCGCCTTCCCTGTCTTGACCCAAGCGTCCACCTCGGACGCCAGAAACTTCCACAGGCGTCCGACCTTGTGGGCGGGCATTTTCTTTCGAGTCAGCCATTTGTAGATGGTGTCCCGATTGACGCCCAAGTGCGCCGCGATTTCTTCGACCGACAGCCATCGTTCAGGCATATCAATTCGTTTTCGGAAGTATGGGAAAGCGTGTCCAACAAGTCGAGATGAAAGCCAATTCAAGCAAACCAAAGCTGGGCAAAGCGAACGCTTCAGGCAATCCATCTCGGTGGCTCCCTCACTCCTGACAACCCTGACAAACCAACCCCGTGTTAGAAGAAAACCGAGGGCGTTAAGAGAAGTCGGGGTGCCGCGACCGACTCAGGAGCTTGAAAAAAGTGACCTGGATTTCACCCCTGCAAACACGAGGGGAAATGCGTGTCGGTATAACAACGCAAAGGAAATGGCGTGCAGGATGCTTCGATAAAAAACGGGCTTCGGATCAGAAGGTTGCAGGTTCGAGTCCTGCCGGACGCGCCATTCTCCATCAAGGGGTTACGACCGAGTTCGACCATCAAAAAACTACCCTCACTCGCCACTTACTAGCCACACTTCGGGCCATGCGCGACTTCTTGACTGCCTTCCACCAACTAAGTCTTCCTGCTATGCTCCAGCGAAGTCATGAGCACGAGTACCACAGCCGCTTGTCGGCCGCCGGAGAGATGGTTCGGCACAACGCATTGGTCCGTGGTGGTCGCCGCCGGGCGCAGTGACACCCCGCGCGCGCGGGCCGCGTTGGAAAAACTCTGCCAGACGTATTGGTTTCCGCTTTACACCTACGTACGGCGGCGCGGCCAGTCGCCGGAGGACGCGCAGGACCTCACGCAGGAGTTCTTCGCGCGCCTGCTGGAAAAGCACTGGGTGGGCAACGCGGATCAAACCAAGGGCCGCTTCCGCTCGTTCCTGCTCTCGGCCATGAACCATTTTCTCGCGGACGAATGGGACAAGGCGCGGGCGCAAAAGCGCGGCGGCGGAGTGCCCACGGTGCCGCTGCAATTCGATACGGCAGAAACGCGCTATGGCCTCGAACCCGAGGACAACGTCACGCCGGAGCGAAGTTTCGAATTGCGCTGGGTGTTGACGTTGCTGGAGGAAGTCTTGAATCGGTTGCAGGCTGAATACGAGCAGGAAGGCAAAGCTGACTTGTTCGCGGCGCTGAATCCATGTCTCGTCGGCGAACGCACGTCGCAGCCCTACGCGGAACTGGCGGCGAAGCTCGGCATCAGCGAGGGCACGGTCAAGTCGGCGGTGCATCGGTTGCGGCAGCGATATCGGCAATTGCTCCGGGACGAGATCGCCCAGACCGTTGCCGGTTCGGCGGACGTGGATGAGGAGTTGCGCCACCTGTCTGCCGTGCTGGCGGGGGCGGCCTGATCGTTAGAGCGTTGAAACGTGAATCGCTAAAGGCGTTGAATCGGAAACCAAGCAGGCCTGTCGTATGAGTCAACCGCTCGATAATTGATGCTTCAACCGTTCATGATTCAACGATTTTAGCAGTTTTATCGCAACCTTCCGCCGCCGTTTCCTAAGTAAAGGGGTGGAAGGATAGAAGTTATGGAAACGAAACGAATTTGTCCGAGCTGCCAGAAGACGCTGCCGCCGAACGTGCCGTTGGGGCTGTGCCCGGAGTGTTTGATCAAGTCCGGCTTTAACACGGGCACGGAACCGGGCAATCCCGGCAAGGGGACGGGTTTTGTGCCGCCGCCGGTCGAGGAGCTCAGAAAACTCTTCCCCCAGCTTGAGATCGTCGAACTCATTGGCAAGGGCGGCATGGGCGCGGTTTACAGAGCGCGCCAGCCAACCCTCGACCGGTTTGTGGCGCTGAAAATCCTGCCGCCTGGCGCGGCGGACGATACGGGTTTTGCTGAGCGGTTCAATCGCGAGGCCCGCGCGCTGGCCCGGTTGAACCATCCGCACATCGTCGCCGTGCATGATTTCGGACAGGCGGGCGACCAGCCTTATCTGGTGATGGAATTCGTGGACGGTCCGAATCTGCGGCAGGTTGAACAGGCCGGCCGGCTCTCACCGGAGCAGGCTCTCGAGATCGTCCCGCAGATTTGCGAGGCGCTCCAGTTCGCGCACAACGAAGGCGTCGTCCACCGTGACATCAAACCGGAAAACATCCTGCTCGACAAGAAGGGCCGTGTAAAGATCACCGACTTCGGCATCGCGAAAATTCTGGGCGCGCCTTGGAGCAAGGTTTCGTTGACGGGTGCGAAGGATCTCCTCGGCACGCCACATTACATGGCGCCCGAGCAGGTCGAGAAACCGCAGACGGTGGATCATCGCGCGGACATCTACTCCTTGGGCGTGGTGTTCTACGAAATGCTGACGGGCGAGTTGCCGCTTGGACGATTCGCGCCGCCCTCGCAGAGAGTTCAAATGGACGTGCGGCTCGACGAAGTGGTTTTGCGCACGTTGGAAAAGCAACCCGAACTCCGTTACCAGCAAGTCAGCCAAGTGAAGACCTGTGTGGAGACGATTGTGGCGAGCGGGAGCAATGCCGGCGTCCCGCCTGCTGGCGCGGACGCCACCTGCGGACGCGCAGAGAGAGAACTCAAACGCGGCGGAATCGTGCTCGCCGGACGCCGGAATGGGCAGCGGGTCATTGTCTGGAGGGGCGTGGCAAACACGTTCTTTGCGATCTTGGGATGCGTACTGATCACCATGTTGGTTTTATGGTTCTTCATGCCGATCGGAACAGAGCAGTTCATTTTAGGCATATTGCTGGCAGTGCTGATCACAGCAGGTGGCGTGATCATGGGGTTCAAGACTCCGTTTCAACAGCTAGCGCTCCTTGACGATTCCCCGCCCGGCAGCAGCGGACGTGAGTCCGCTGCTGGGATCGCCGTTGCCATCGCACTCGTGCTTAGCGGCGGGTTGCTTACCGTCGCACTCATCCAGAAGAGCACGAACAGCGCGCCATCACCTGCCGTGGCCGCGCATAATCCTTCGTTCGGCCCGGCGATCGAGCGGGTGGTGACGAACATGATTGATTTCGATTCCGGGGCGCTCGTGGATTTGCCGCTGCCAACGCAACCGGGTGAGCGCGACCAGGAGCGATATGATTGGATCAACGGAGAGGGCAAAGGCGTGCCTTGGATGCGCGCCCATGGCATCGACGCCATAGACGGCAACCATGCCTTGATTGGCGTGGACCTGCTGGTCGTACCGCTGGAGAGCAAGGATTGGCGCGGCCTGACACCCGCGGAGCTACGGTCGAAACTCGACGGGTTGCAGTTGCCGAGGGCGCCTCTGTTGAGCATCATCCCCGAAGAGCGGCGACCGTTTGGCTTCCAGACCCGTGAAGGAGCGCTAGGCATTTTCGAAATCACCAACGCCAATCTGCCGCGCGGCGTGAACATTCGCTACAAGCTGGCACAGTTTTCGTCGGCTGGCGACAGCCGAACCTTCACTAGTCAACAAGCCGGGAGCGACATTCTTCGCTTGAAGCTTGGTCATGCCGAGGAAGACGCCGCCTTGGCTGAGGCCAAATTCAAGGTGGGAATGATTCCGCGATCTGATCTGCAAGCCGCCAAGGACAATGTTGCGTTGCTGCAAGCAGAAATCGCCGGCGATGCCATTCAAGTTGCGCAAGTCCGCCTAACCGCCGCCGAGAACCAACTTGCAGCGTCCAAAGCCCTTTTTGACATAGGCCTTATTCCCAATTCGGAGTATCAGGCGGCGCAGAATGCGGTGGAGTTGCGGCAAGCCGAACTGCGGGCCGTTAGAGCCGCTCGCAGCGTGGCCCCATCTGCCATCCCGGTGATCGAGCGGCAGCTTCGCACCGCGGGGGACGCTGCAGAGGACCGCGTGCTGGACCTGGACGATGGCCGGTTGCTCTCCGTGCCGACCAACGTCATCGTGGCCAGCGTTAACAATCCCCGGCCGCTGCTGAACTGGATGGTCGAACATGGGGCCGACCTCCTTGTGACCGATGATCCTTCTTCCACCAACTTGAACTTCCATCTGGACGACGGCCGGCTTCTCCGACCGGCGGACAGCTCCACCTTCGACGGCATCACTGTCTCTGCCTCAGACGTGGGGCGACAGCTTGCCCAGCGCGAAGCATCGCAAGACGCCGACCTGCCGAAGGTTGACGTAGGCGCTCAGCCGGTTTTCCTCTTCAAAACCCGCGAAGGCGGCGTGGGTGTGCTACAGATACTCGATCTCACGGACAATCCGCGCGGCGCGAAGATTCGCTACAGAATCGTTCGCGTCGCCGGCGCAAAGAACCTCCAATGGAAGAATTGAGCCGCGAAGCGAACTGGAGCGAACACTTGTCACCTTTTCGCCTCTCTCCGCCACTCATACGGTGCTATGATGACGACAAGAGTGGTTATCGTGTCAATACTTGTGTCGCGTGAGCAAACCCTTCTTCATGGATAGTAAACCAGTGGGGTCATCTTCACAGTTGACAATTGGTACCGGTCTAAGACGGACGGCGCGGGGAGACAAAATCATGACGGGACAAAATCATGGGGAAAAGGCGGTGTGGATGCCGGGAGGAGCGGGCCGGGAGATTCGATGGGGCATTTCGCGAAGGGGGAGTCGGGCAAGCAGAACTTGAGAGTGAGCGTTACGACATTGGATCACGCGATGGAACGTTTCGGTCGCCCCAACTTCATCAAGCTGGACATTGAAGGCGCGGAGGGCGGTGGGGCTCTGGGTCAGTGGCAAGGTGGGCGATGGAATGTAGTCAAGGCTCGAAGAACCGATCGAACTCTTTCGCCTTGAGCCCTGACTTGAGGTCGGTGTCGCTGGTCCAGAGGCGGGCATCGAGATGCAGAGCCAAGGCGATGAACAGGGCGTCCTTGGGATCGACGTCACGGCAGAGGCGCCTTGCTTCCATCCAGGTACCCAGAGGGATGCTGCCTTCCTCGACAAATCGCACGCGGGCGAGCAGTTCGTAGAGACACTCCAGCAATTCGTCCTGGCTCAGTTCGGTGGCCAAGGCAATCCGCTCCTTGTGTTTGAACAGCTCGACGAGAAAGAAGCGTGGTGAGTGGAAAGAATGCGTGGTGTCGCTCAGGAACCGTCGACGCAAAACCGTGTCGCGGCGTAGGAGCAGCGAGAAGAAGACGTTGGTGTCAACCACGAGCTTTGACTCGGCCACTCAATGCCCTTCCCTGGGAGTGAAGCGTTGCTCGTTGGTGTTCCACCAGTCCGACTTGATGTCCTCGGACAGATTCCAGGCGGCTTCTGGCGTGAGACGGCTGCGGCGAGCGATGGATTCCACGCGAAGCCAAGCAACGAAATCATTGACCTCGTCTGGCGTCAGTCCTTGCGTCGGTATGGTCACCAGCAGTTGGTCGTTTTCTGTCGTCACACCAATCATGTGGGCAGCCTACACCTGCCGGGTGGTGGTGACAAGATGGACATTGAAGGCTCGAGCTGGGTGGAGGGGTCAGGTCCGCTTAAGCGTAACTGGGTGGAAAGGAAGAAGGAAGAAGGCAGAAAGAAGCCATGGCTCAGGAAAGCATCCTGTGAATCCTGTTCATCCTGACACCAGGAACTTGGGGACAGTGAACTCAGACCTGCTTACTTCGCGCTCTCGGTTGTCATTCGCGGGCCATGAGCCTACGGTAAAGCTCCATGAGCACATTGGCTGAGATTGAAAACGCGGCCGAAACGCTGCCGCCAGAACAAAAGGAGAAATTGTTTCTGTTTCTGGCGGCCCAACTCCGCGCGCCAACCGGGGCGCCGGAAGGTCCGCGACGGCTCCTGACCGAAGCCCAGGTGCTGGCCGCCATCGAAACCAGCCCCATCCGGTTCACCGCCGACTGGACCGCGTTGAAAGCCGAAGTGCGATGACCCTGTTCGACACCAGCGTGATCATTGACGCGCGCGATCCCGGCAGCCCATTTCATGAATGGTCAAAGCGGCAGCTGTCAATCGCGGTCACCGGGAAGGGTGCCGCCGTGAACACGGTGGTCATTAGCGAAGCCAAGTGTGCGCGTCGAGCAACGGGAGAACTTCACCCGGCACCTGGAGAACATCGGCCTCACGTTGCTCTCGCTGCCCCTTTCCGCCGCTGTGCCGGCTGGCCATCTTGTCCTGCTGCCGCAATACCCCCAGCAGACTCTCCACCTCCAGGCGCGTGAACGAATCCAACTTCAACCCCTCCACCTCCACCCCCGTCCATCCCTTGAGCTCGTCGGCCTTCGGACAGGGCAGTGCGTAGCGTGCAAACAGACTCTCCAGACTCAGGAGCGTTTGCGTCCGTTGCCGCACGATCAGCATCCGCCGCCGCAAGGCATCCCGCATCGGACGCAACTCCGCCGGATACACGTAGCTCTCGGGCAGAATCCCCAGCCGCATCTGCTCCGCGATCCATCCCGCATCGCTGGCATCATCCCCCACTTTGAGCCCGCTGTACTGGTCCATTTTCGCCGGATTGGCCAGCCGCACATCCCGTCCCTGGCTCCGCAGTCTGTCCACAAACCAATACCAGTTGTACGTCGATTCCACCGCCACCTGTTTGACCCGATCCCCATACGGCTTCAGCGCCGTGTTCACCGCCGTCAGGTTCGCCTTCACGCGTCGCCGATATTTACGATCGGGCGTTCCGAATCCTCGGCAAGGCCATCCGAGTCATGCGGGAGCAGAAAGAGTTCATCTTCAACAGTCCGCTTGCCCTCAGCACGCCCCTCCTGGAGTCGAGCATGGGCAGCCAATGGAACGACACCGTCGGCCTCCTGAACACCATCTTCAAGAGTGACTTCTCCTCAATTGAGTCGTTGCGGCAAATGGATCCGGGTCAGTTCCTGGCATCCACCGGCAGCAAGGTTATGTCCGATCTGAACCGACTGAGATCCCGCGCCCAACGCTCGCCGGGACCGAACCCTTGGGAGGTAGTGGGCGAAGCGCTGAAAGAGGCGCGCATCGATTTCGTTCCGGGCGACGGTGGGCAGGGCCAGCTAATTTTGACTTCGACCAAGGATGATTCCATCAAGGAGGTGGCCCTGACCCAGGTGGAGGGACGCTGGGTTCCCTCCGAGATGGCTGCCTCCTGGGGAGCGAAAGTGGCCGAGGCCAAGGTGAACCTGACCAAGCTGAACAGCAAAGAAGCGGAGAAGGCCAAGCCGATGATCACCTCCGTGTTGACCACATTGGAGGGGGCGATGGACGCTCTGCTCCAGGCCGAGACGCAGCAGCAGTTCGATCAAAACCTGGGGAGTCTCACCGCAATCGGCGCAATGCTACGAACCATGACGGCGTCCCGATGACCACGCCGGCTCCAACGGATCGCAGAACCGCCTTCACCCTCATCGAATTTCCATCAGGGGGTAAAGGGCAACGACATTGAGGAACTGGAACATGGCCGACACGGTGGCGGGAGAAACCCGCGGGCCGGAAGTTCCAATTACGGCTTCGCCGATGGAAGCGTGCAAGCGCTGAAATTCGGGAAGTCGATCACCCCGGTGAACCTATGGGCGATCGTCGACAAATGGCGCAACGCCCCGCCCCTCCCTCAGGACCGAATCGAGTAGTGGGCCACGTAACGGCAGCCACGTGACGTCCCCGTCGCGTCACTGTCATCGAGGATCAGCATCCAAGTTGCCCCCTTGTCCACCACGACGGCTTCCAGATCGCCGCGGCGCAGGACGGTGTAGGGCAATACCGGAACGGTGTAGTGAACCTCAGGGTTGGCGAGTGAAGTCGCGGGTCGATCCGCGGCGCGGGGTGGGGATTGATGTTCCGGAAAGTCCCGCGCATAGCGCGCCAGCAGGGCGGGCACATCGTTCGGCACCAGATAAATCCGTCCCCGGATCTCCCCGGCGGGAATAGGTTCGCCCTGAATGACGAGCCAGTGGGGCGGTGCGCAGGAGAGGGTCAAGGTTCGTTCTGGCACCGGCACGGATTGAACGGCGGCCTGCAAGGGCGTTGCGGTCCACACGATCAGCAAGAGAACGCGCCGGACCAAGGCGATCGACGGCAGGTTGAGCTGCGTCATGACTCGGGGTTCCCGGATGGTGTGGTCATAACCGATAGAAGCCAACCCTCTGATTGCGGCGGAGTCCGTCGGCATCGGGATGCAGGTGCGCGAGTGCGTGGGCTGCATCAAACCCTTTGCCAAATGATCAGACGCATATTGAAGTCGTGATATTACCGTCTCACGCGGAGTGCGTGTCAAGTCAGGCGCGTTGTCAAAGCCCGCGCTGCCGTGCTCGTCCGCGGCGGAAGACCCGCTTGACTCCGTGGAAGGTAGGAGTAAAGAGGAGTCATCCCTTTCCGAGGACAACGTATGAGACAGTTATTCTGCTGGCCGACTTTCGTCGTGGTATTGGTGGGTTGGGTGGTTTCGACACGGGCCGCCTCGCAATCCACCGAACCCGGACCCGCGGGTGAGGCCACCGCGGCAGCCCCGTTGGTGTTCGAGCGACGGACCGAGCGCAACCAGCGGGCGTATACCTACCTGGCGCCGAAAAGCTGGATTTCGCAGGGGGGGATATTCCACGTCAATCCACTTCAGGTAAACGGTCCGGGCAATTCGATCCTGCCTAAGAATGACTTGGTGGTTCGCCGGGATGAGGCGGCAACGGTTTATTTTCGTTTCCTGCCGGTTTGGAACTACGCGGATCTTCGTTCCAGTCCGATGGCGCAGATGGGGATGAACGCGTTCCCATTGGGTTCCTATTACCAGGGGATGTTGGTGCGACTGTTGCCCACGTGGGAGCAATACCTCCAAGAGCTCTTCGCTTCACTGCACCCGGCGGCACGGGAGTTGAAGATCGTCGAAAGCCGTGCCTTGCCGGAGTTGTCGGAAGTCTTTCGGCGGCGTGATCAGTTCGTACTGGCACAGTTGCAGTCGATGGGGTTGCCTCCGCTCGCATATGCCGCCGGGGCGCTCGTGGTGGAGTACCTCGAGGATGGGCGACGGTATCGGGAGGCGCTGGTGACCGCGTTGATTGACGCCCGGGGAGTGGCCTACATGTGGAATAACGACTATACGCTGGCGATGCGCGCGCCCGTTGAAGAGGCGGAGGCGCTGCGGCCGCTCTTCAACATCATCCGACAATCGGTGCAACTCGACCCGGAATGGATCGTCCGGGTTTCCCAGGCGGCCGGTGAGCGCGCCAAGATTGCCCGGGACACGCTGGAGTACATCCAGAAGATCGACCGGGAGATCGTCGAGAACCGGGCGCGCGTCAACGAGAAGACACGCTATGAAGGCTACCTGTTGCTGACGGGCCAGGACGATTACGTCAATCCGTACACGCAGAAGGTCGAGACTGACACGAGCGATTTCAAATACCGGTGGACGACGGCGACGGGGGACTACCTCTACAGTAACGAACCACAGTTCGATCCGAACCAGGTGCGGGAGATCAACAATCTCGAGTGGAAGTTGACCCCGGTACGCGCCCGGTGACTTCACCGATGGAATCAGGCCGCATCGGGTCATGCCCTGATGCCTCATCGCCCCGCAGCGTCGCTCAAGCGGGCTGTTGCCACCGCCGGCGAATTGTCTCATCCTTCGGCGATGTGGCCGTTCCTACGCGTATATGGCTGGTTGCCGGCGGTCGCGGTTGTGGAGGTGGAAGTGCCGCGCGAGATTGACCCGGGCATCGATTCGGGCTCGATCCACGCCACCGTTGACACCGATATCCGCGGCTTGCTCGCGCTCGAGAACGAGATTCTCAAAGTCCAACTGCCGCTTTCCTATGCCGATGAACCGTACGACCTGCACCTCCATATCGAGTGGGTCCTGCGACGGTTGGAAAGAGTGCGCGCCAGTCGGTCGGTTCCCGGCACCGCCGGTTTAACCGAATCCTCACCATCATGAAGCGCAAACCCACGAACTGGAAGCTGCCGCCCGAAATCGAGGCGCGGCTGGGCGAAGGCACTTACGGCCGACAGCGGGCGATTTTTGAGTCCGGTCATTTGCTGTTGATCCTGCATGCCCCGCCCGCGGCCGGGACTATTGAGCGGGAGACGGTGCTATTCTTGCGCAAGCCGGAGGGTGGGCTGTTGTGCAACGGGTTCGAAGGTGGCGAGCACAAGCTGCGCAAACTGGTGGCCGATTACCGCAGTCAGTGGGAGGAGTGCGACAAGGAGTACGACGTCGCGGACAGCGCCGAAGACCTCTTTCGACTCCTGGAAAAAGTGGCTCCACTGAACCGCTCTTCAACCAATCTTGCCAACGCGCTGCAGGCCGCCCGCGATTTCGTCAAGCAGGATCGGTTTCTGATTGGAATGCGCGACGAAGGCTACGAAGTCTCCCGCGCGTTCGATCTGCTGCTGGCGGATGCCAAGCTTAAACTCGACTATCGCATGGCGAAGAACGCCGAAGCGCAAGCGGTGCGCACGCAGGAAATGGCCCGAGCGCAGCACAAGCTCAACATCATGGCGGCCATCACCTTTCCGCTGATGGCCCTGGCCACCCTCCTCGGCATGAATATCACACATGGACTGGAGAGCCGGACTCCGTTGCTGTTCGCCGCGGTTCTCGGTGTCGGCTTTGCCGTTGGTTTCCTGGTGAAACGCTGGGTCACCCGCTGACCACCCACGCCAGGCGGGCCAGATCGTTGCACACCCCACCTCCGACCTCCGCGGCAGGCGACGCCGTCGGCCGGCGGGAGGCTCCGGATCCTCATTCGCGGTGGTGGTCCGAACCATGCGGTTCTCATCCCCCGTGGTTGGTTGGTTGTGGTCCCTTCGGGCGGAGGCGCCGGATCCCTCCTTGCGCTCATGGCCGGCGCTTCCGCTCCCGAAGGCTCAACTGAGAGACTGTCATGGATCAGATTCACGCCAAATGGCTCTGGGATAGGGTGGTCTGCGCGGGCTTGCTCGGCCTCGCTCTCACCGCTGGCATCGCCGCAGGTATGAGAGTGGCGATCATTCTCGATCGATTGTAATCGGAGAGGAAACACGCATCATGTTCGCCGTCGTAAATCGCCTTCAAGCCATTCCGGGATACAGCCACGGCACCGTCGTTTCAGTGCACCGCAACGAACTGGAAGCGTTGATCGCGGACTCCCACATGCAGTCCGGCTGTACCAGGGTGGACAGAAAGGACGCGCCGGCCCCATTATTCGTTTTGCCCTTGGCGGTGTGCCGAAAGCGGGGAGAGCATGTCCGGCTGTCGGATCTCGTCGACGACGGCAGTGACACTCAGGTGATGCCCAGATCGCTGAGGCTCCGACGCGAGGCTTGAGTCGGTGATTCGGCCGGGTCACCGGCCGGGATCGTGCCCGAGGAGAGGCCGGCGGTCCCGACGACCATGAAGCTGCATGCCCCGTCGCAGGGAACATAGCCGTTTGACTTGATTGGGAGAAGCCACCCCGGGGGCGCAACAGAGAGCCAGGGAGCCTTGGATCGTGCGGACGAATGAGCTGGTTTCGCACCGTCCGCCGGCTACACTCCCGCTCTGGCATCTATGTCGGCTCAAAACCCTTAGGGAACGTCCATTCCCGGCGGGGGCCACGCAGCCAGCAAGAATGACGGCAAGACGCTCATACTGTGAACAAGTTCTGCGGGGCCGCGCGTTGAGGGAGCTCACCCTGTGAAGACAAAAATCAATTCTGTTGAAGCCCTGGAGATTCTTGATTCCCGGGGTAACCCCACTGTATCGGCGACCGTAATTCTGGAGGACGGCACCGCCGGGAGCGCCGCGGTTCCCTCAGGCGCCTCCACGGGTGAGCGAGAAGCCACGGAACTGCGCGACGGCGACCCAAAGCGTTACGGCGGAAAGGGTGTGCTCAAGGCCGTTGGGAACGTCAACGGGGAGTTGGCCGCGGCCCTGGCGGGGACGGATGCCGCCGACCAGCGAGCCATTGATGAGCGCATGATTGCGCTGGACGGCACGACCAACAAATCCCGGCTTGGAGCCAACGCGATCCTGGCGGTCTCAATGGCGGTCGCTCGCGCTGCCGCCACAGCGGTGGGCCAGCCGCTCTATCGGCATCTCGGCGGTCCCGATGCCGCGTTAATGCCGGTTCCGTGTCTCAATGTGATTAACGGTGGAAAACACGCCGATAACACGCTCGACTTTCAGGAGTTCAAAATCGCCCCGCATAACGCCCCGAACTTTGCTGAGGCCATCCGCATGGCGTTGGAGAACTTCCACGTTCTGCGGCGCATCCTTCATGAGCAGGGCCTGAGCACCGGCATCGGCGACGAAGGTGGCTTTGCCCCCGATCTCCAGGACAACGAACAGGCCATCAGCGTCATCCTCGAGGCCATTCACAAGGCGGGCTACAAACCGGGCCAGGACATCTCGATCTGCCTCGACCCGGCGGCCAGCGAAATGTGGCAGGACGGAAAGTATGTGTTCTTCAAGTCCAAGTCGGGGGCTAAAACGACCGAGGAAATGATTGCGCTGTGGGAATCCTGGCTCGCCCGTTACCCGATCATTCTACTCGAAGACCCGCTTGGGGAGAAGGATTGGACGGGATGGGAAGCCATCACTCGCCGCGTCGGTTCTCGGGTCGAGTTGGTCGGCGACGATCTCCTCTGCACCAACCCTGCCATCCTCCAGGAAGCTATTGACCGCAAGGTGGCCAATTCCATCCTCATCAAGCTCAACCAAATCGGGTCCGTCAGCGAGACGTTGGATTGCATGAAGCTGGCCAAGGACAACGGCTACCGCTGTTACGTGTCTCACCGTAGCGGCGAGACCGAGGACACTTTCATCGCCGACCTCGTGGTGGCGACTGGAGCCGGGCACATCAAAACCGGTTCCGGTTGCCGGAGTGAGCGCATTGCGAAATTCAATCGGCTGCTTGCCATCGAGAAGGCACTCGGCCCCCGAGCCCGGTACGCCGGGAGCATTCGCGGCATCCTGTAGCCTCGAGGCCAGGCACTAGAGCAGTTTAAAGAATACTGTAGCCGCAATGGGCAAACCAATTGATGGCG